>NZ_JBNNVG010000005.1:0-188583 GCF_050280425.1 Lysinibacillus sp. NPDC093190
TTGATGTCCAAAATTTTGTTTCGTTCACCAACTCAAGGTTAGTTACTAAAAACTTTATTGATTACGTTTTGCTTGTTCAGTTTTCAAGGTTCATTTTTTCGTTTACTGCGTCACCTCTTGGCGACTTATACATAATAACATCGATTATTCATGAAAGTCAACACTAAATCATAAGTTTTTTTAAGAACTTTATTTTTTTGTTTAAAAATATAGAAACGAGGTTGTTATGATGGTTCGTAAAACGTTGATTTCACTGATTTTCATCGTAATACTATTTGTCTTTATAAAGCCGATAAATTCTACTATGATTTCTGTATTTAATATCGCTGATGCTCCAGCAGTTGTAACAAAAGGACATTATGGTACATCACTTATTGTCGAAATTTCTTTCTCTGATGAAACCCTGTTGAATTGGCTTAAAACTATAAAAGAACCTTATCCGCTTCTTTTGTTAGATGCTGCATGGATTGAACGTTCACCCGAGCACCTAAAAGTCATTCAAGAACGAAAACTACCTACAGGATTATTAGGGCCTGAGGATTCCGTAGATAAGCCGATTGATCTTGCCGTCGTTCAAAAAGATATTAATACTTACGAAAAGCATTTTCAAGAAACCCCACTTTGGTTTGCAACACAAAATCACCAGTATTCGCAGGATTTACAAAATAACTTATTTCAACAGCAGATGAATATACTTTCTCCCTCTCTAATCTGGAAAGGTGAAAAAACACCTAAATTACAAAAGGGAGATTTTGTTTTTATCTCTTTACACCAAAATAATAAAATCTCGATTAAAGAGCTGAATACATTTCTACAACAAAATAAATTTATGTCGATTGAGGAAAATATATTCGGCTATAAAGTTCAAACTAAAAAATCACCATAAAGTGAAACTTTAATCAGTGGGGGTTTTCTTCATCCCCACTGATTATTAGTCTTCACCAATCGAGCTTTTACGGACAGTTGATCTCCCAGACTTTCGGCAATTACTGCACGCCCGTTAATCCCGGGATAACAAAGAAGTTGCCTCCAACTAATAGAGGCAACTTCTTTTGTTAATTATTATGCATTTTTAGCTTGTTCACGACGCGCTTTACGGCGTGCTTCTAATCTTTGACGATCTTCTTCGGATTTTGCATTATATTTTGGTAATACTAATAATTGATAAGCGTTTACAGCGAGTAGTGGGAATAGTAGTAATGCAACATACTCGTTAATATTTTCATCGCGACCCATTAATGCAATTGTCCATTCCAGTGTCGTAACAACAATCATAAAAAATAATGCCGAAATGAAAACATGTTTTTTTCCTGTTAATTTCACTTTTTGAATGGCTGTTAATATAGCACCTAATAGTAATACAATTAACAAACCAACATAGAACAACCAGCTTTGTCCA
Source organism: Lysinibacillus sp. NPDC093190 (assembly GCF_050280425.1). Classification (NCBI taxonomy): domain Bacteria; kingdom Bacillati; phylum Bacillota; class Bacilli; order Caryophanales; family Bacillaceae; genus Lysinibacillus; species Lysinibacillus sp. NPDC093190. The sequence goes on from NZ_JBNNVG010000005.1 coordinate 1,400, forward strand.
TCTTTTACACCTGGTATAAAGCGGAAGAATATAATATCAAAAATAGTAAAAGCAATTAATAACAGCTGTACCCAATTCCATAATGTAAGTGTTCTAAAAATATTAACTCCCACTTGATGAAGCGTTAAATAAGCAAAAAAGCCCGCTTGTGCAATAACACTCATTGTAAATCCTAAGAAAACCATCCATAAAAGCCCGGCCAAAAATTCACCCCAGTGACCGTTTGTTATGTATGGTTGAAAGAAATCCCATCGAATAAATAAACTGCAAATTCCGTTGACTGCGCCACCAACGAGCATTGCAAAGAAGAAAAACTTTGCCCAATTTCGTATCGTCACAACTAAAAGTCCCCCAATTTCTCAATATACATCTGTACTTATTTTAACAATGCATTGTTAAAAAAGCTATTTCTCATCGTAACCAATACATAAAGTCATCATAAATGTGAACAATAATTGAAAGAGTCTATTTATAGAAAGGACTGATGATTGATGCGAAAATTCTTCTTACTACTAATCCTAATGCTTTTTCTTTCTGCCTGTTCACAAGATAAAGCCTCTACCATGTCCTATGATGAAATAAAAAAAATAATGATCGACTCTTTACAAACCGAGGATGGTAAAAAGGCGTTGCGAAAGCTTTTAGAGGAACCAAGTTTCCGTGAATTATTAGTTTTGGAGCATGATGAAGTGAAGAAAGCTACCGAAGCTACCTTGCTTTCAAAAGAAGCAGAAGACTTTTGGAAGAAAACATTCGAAGATCCAAAGTTTAAGGAAACTGTAGCTAAAAGTATGCAAAAGCAACAACAGGATATTATGAAGGAATTAATAAAAGACCCCTCTTTCCAAAAAGATATGGAGGCTTTCTTTGGCCAGCCAGATATGCAAAAGCAGTTAGAGACTATTCTAAAATCCTCCAATATGAGAAAACAAACGGAGGAAATCGTCAAGGAAACGATTGAAAGTCCGCTTATGCAAACAAAATGGCAGGAGCTTATTAGGAAGAGCGGTGGCGAGACAGGTAAAGCTGGCGGCGGTAAAAAAGAAGCTGGCGGCGGCGGTGAAGGTAATGAGCAAAAAGGCTCTGAGTAACCACTCACATATGAAAAACGGATTTCCTCCATTGTTCGAGGAAATCCGTTTTCATTATTCATTCATTTATTTATTTAATTTATTTAATTTATTAATGATGTTCGTCGCGATATCTAAATAAATTTGTCCTGTTGTGTGTTTTTCAGCATAAACAGAAGGTGCAAAATCTTCTTCTGACCAGTCAGGCTGACCAAGAGGAATTTGACCAAGTAGCTCTGTACGTAGTTCTTCTGCTAACTTTGGACCTCCACCTTGACCGAATACGAATTCACGGTCACCTGATTTCGATTCATACCATGCCATATTTTCAATAACACCTAAAATTTCATGGTCTGTTTGTAAAGCCATCGCACCTGCACGAGCTGCAACGAACGCTGCTGTTGGATGTGGTGTTGTTACGACAATTTCTTTTGATGAAGGAAGCATTTGGTGGATATCTAATGCAACGTCACCTGTACCTGGTGGTAAATCCAATAGTAGATAGTCTAGTTCACCCCATTCTACATCACGGAAGAACTGATCTAACACTTTACCTAACATTGGTCCACGCCATACAATCGGTGCGTTATTTTCAACAAAGAAGCCCATTGAAATCATTTTCACACCTAAACGATCAACAGGGAAAATTCGATTATCTACCACTTTAGGCATATCTGTAACACCCATCATATCAGGCACACTGAATCCATAAATATCCGCATCAATTAAGCCAACCTTCTTACCTAAACGCGCTAATGCAACAGCTAAGTTAACTGATACTGTAGATTTCCCTACACCGCCTTTACCAGAGGCAATTGAAATAACTTGTACTGTGCTAAGTGGAGATAAAATATCTTGCGCCTCAGCCTCAGTTGCTACGCCACGGAAGCTCTGTAGTTTTTCTGCTGACAGCTCTTCGAAACGAATACCAACTGTATTTGCACCCGCTTCCTTCAAAACTTCAACAATTTTCATTTGTAGCTGTAATTGTTCAGGTGTATTTGTTTTAGCAATCGCAATTTTTACACTGACATGATTCTTCTCTTCTTTTATCGCTACATTTATAATACCGTCTGTTTCTGCAAATGATTTATGTAAAAATGGATCTTGTAGTTGTTCTAGTATTTCTCGTACTTGTTGTTCATTTATCACGACGAACACTCCCCTTATATTATCTCAATGTTAGTATATCATAATGACTTGATTTACGTTGTGTAGTTGCTCTATTCAATTTTAGCTAATAAATACTCTTCTATACCTTCAACAATGGCATCTCCCATTTTTTCTTGGTATTTCTTATCGGTTAATAGTGCGCGTTCCTCATCATTACTTATAAACCCTGTTTCTACTAGTGCAGCAGGTACCTCAGCTTTTTTCAGTAAATAAATTTGTTTTATAGACATTGCTTCCCGATCAGTATTTTTCAAATTAGCACGAATGGAATCTTGAATGCTCTTTGCTAGTAATTCACTTTCAGCATGTCCTTCTTTATGATAAAACACCTGTGCGCCACGCCACTTTGTTTCAGGAATGGCATTTGCATGAATTGTAATAAAAAGATCCGGTTTTTCTTTTTCTACTATGTCTTTTCTTAAAAAGATGTCCTGCTTTTTTCGTTCTCTCAATGTTCCAAACTTTTCTGACGACGCGTGCTCATCAATAACATCTCCATCTTTTGTTCGTGTCATTACGACTGTTGCGCCTTTTTTCTTTAATTGCTTCTCCACATGCTGAGCAATTGCAAGTGTAATATCCTTTTCAATTACTTCGCCCTTTGAAGCACCTCCATCCTGACCTCCGTGTCCCGCATCAATGACAATTTTTATGCCACCAAGTGGGTCCGGTAAGAAGAAGTTACGGTTCGAAGCATTCGTTTCATATGCCACGACCACTATACTCATTAGCATAATTACTCCTAGTGCAAGCCAGCGCTTCACCCATATCCACCACCCTTTTACATATAGTGTACGAAGTTAGTGATTGAACTATGCCAGAAAGTAAAAAAAACTCTCAAGTATTAAAAGTAGGAGTTTGTAAAAAATACTTTTTAATAATGATAAAACGGCGTTAATCCTTTTATAATACAAGGACTAAAGCCGTTAATTTTTTATTTTAGTGTAAATTCTGGTTTAAACTTACCTGTATAAGGTTCATGCTCAACGAATACTGTTATATCCTTACCGTCTTTATCTTTACCAGTTCTTTTATATGTGAATTTCTTATTATTTAGCTCAGTAATTTCTAGTACAGCCCCATATTTATTGTCGCCAATTGAAACATGAGCTCTTAATTTATTTCCATTGATCACATTAAAGTAACCATAGTCACCGCGGCTTTTACCTGTTTCAGGATTGAAAAATTCATATTTATTCGTATTAGCATCATATTTCGCAATACTAATAAAATTTGTATTATATTGTGTTACATCATTTTTATTTACATCTAATACAACCGTTCCTTGCCAAAGCGTACCAGCTAAAATTTTGTCTCCATCCATGTCCTTAACAATAGAGCCTGTAGATTCATTTAATGTTTTATCTGGTGCCGTAAATGTTAGGTTTTTTTCCTTATAAGGAATATGCTCAACGAATACCTCTACATCGTTCCCATTTGCATCTTTCCCCGTCTGTTTATAAGTAAACATATTATTTTTTAGCTTAGTAATCTCCACAATCGCTTGATAATTTTTCGTTTCTGAAATCAATACTCTATGCTTTCCATCATTCGTAATAAAGAAAATCCCTTTATCGTCGATGCTTCCAGCTGTATTTGGATCGAAGAATTCATAGCGTCCTGAATCACCGTCATATTTCGCAAGGCCCATTAAATTTGAATTCTCTGCTGTTAAATCTTTATTATTTTTATCGTAAACTTTTGTGGCTTGCCAATCTGTACTACTGAGAATTTTGGCATTCGCTTGACCTTCTGTTATTTCTACCTGTCTTTGATCTACATTATTTCCTGTTCTTACTTCTTCAGTTTTTTTTACGTCAGTTTTATTACCACATGCGCCAAGAAGTGCAACTGCTGCCAGTGATAATATTAATAGCCTTTTCATATATTGACCTCCATTTTCAGAATAAACAACCTAAAAGTAGTATCAGCCATTTCTATCTAAAATACACATCACAGTTGCTATTAATATTCCAGACAGCAGCAGTGCCTTAGGATTGAAGTATTTTCCGCACAAAAAAACCCTTTCTCGAAAATTCGAGAAAGGGTTTGGAAACGTTGATATAACAACGATATTAACGTTTTGAGAACTGAGGTGCACGACGAGCGCCGCGTAGACCTGGTTTTTTACGTTCTTTCATGCGTGAATCACGAGTAAGTAATCCAGCAGATTTTAATGCAGCACGGAAATCTGGGTCTACTTGAAGTAGAGCACGAGCGATACCGTGACGTACTGCACCAGCTTGACCAGTGTATCCACCACCGTTAACGTTTACGTGGATATCATAGCTTCCTGTAGTTTCAGTAGCTACTAATGGTTGTTTAATTACTTCACGTAAAGCAGCGAATGGTACGTATTCTTCGATTTCACGTTTGTTGATAACAATTTTACCTGTACCTGGTACTAAACGTACGCGAGCTACAGAGCTTTTACGGCGACCAGTGCCGATGTATTGAACTTGTGCCAAAGTAATATCCTCCTCTTAATTTATATTATCCGCGAAGCTCGTAAGCTTCTGGTTTTTGTGCAGCATGTGGATGCTCTGTTCCAGTGTAAACGTTAAGTTTAGTGAACATTTTGCGACCTAAAGAGTTTTTAGGAAGCATCCCTTTAATTGCTAATTCGATCATTCTTGTTGGGTACTTATCTAGCATTTCACCAGCAGTACGAGTTTTTAAACCACCCGCAAATTGAGTATGGTGACGGTAAAGTTTACCCTCTAATTTGTTACCAGTTAAATGGATTTTGTCAGCGTTGATGATGATTACGTGATCACCTGTGTCAACGTTTGGTGTGAATGTTGGTTTATGTTTACCACGTAAGATTGCAGCTACTTCAGAAGCTAAACGTCCAAGAGTTTGGCCTTCTGCATCAACTACTAGCCATTTACGGTCTACTTCGTGACCTTTAGCCATGAATGTTGTACGCATGTATATATCCTCCTAATCGATTCGATTACCGTTATTTTTCATTAAACTACACTATAAGTTTTCGGGGCTTATTTGTGGTGGTAATGAAAATACCATCTGTTATCATATAATGAATGACTTTTAAAGTCAAGCAATTTCAATAAACACCTGGAGAAGTTGTTCAGATTCATTGATTGTTAAAATTAGGGCATTTATGAGCCTTAATTTTATAAAAGTACAATGATATTTCACGTCAAAAATTCTATAAACTTCTTAATGATTCGTCACCATAACGTGGGGGTGATTTCCGTTCCTGCTGGGCGCTTTCCTGGGGGCGTCGGGGCAACAGATGTTTTTTGTCGAAAGCGTAGTGCTAACATAGCGACAGCTACAGATGTTTTTTGTGCGAAAGCGAAGCGACAGCGAAAGGATGTTGGTCACGAAGGTGTTATCACAGGACGTGATGCTTTTAGCCTTCGTTCCTCTCCCGCTTCACTCCAATCAACTTATATACATAGCGTTTTAACAAATGGCATCTAGACTTTTGGTGATGAGTCTTTTAATAGAAGACTTTCTCAAGATACAGACCATGAGGAGGTGCAGTTTTGCCTGCTTTATCGCGATTCATAGATTGAACGACTAACTCCACATTCTCAATGTCACGACGCCCTATACCAACTTCCCAAAGCGTGCCTGCGATAATACGTACCATATTATATAAGAAGCCATTTCCTTCAATCACCATATGAAGCTCTTCACCATACCATTCAAATTGTAGTGAAGTTACTGTGCGCACCTTATCTTTGACACTTGTATTGGCTGCACAAAAGCATGAAAAATCATGGGTACCGATAATAGCCTTTGCTGCCTCCTGCATTGCCTCAACATTTGGTTTCACACCATTTGTCTCTACAGTGTATTGTCTACGGAATGGACTCTGTACAGGCTCACATGACCATATATATCGGTACCGCTTCCCTGTTACACTGTAGCGCGCATGAAAGTCTGCAGCAACTTCTTCAATCGACATTACCCGAATATCTCTTGGCAGTTGAACATTCAATGCCTTCATGTATTTATCCACTGGAATCGCGAGTGGTGAATCAAAATGCAATGTTTGACCTGTTGCATGCACCCTTGCATCTGTACGTCCACTAGCTGTTACCTTTATCTTTTCCCCTTTATGCATAATGGCTAGAACACGCTCAAGCTCTGCCTGTACTGTGCGCTCGCCAGGCTGTACTTGATAGCCAGAAAATTGCGTTCCATCATAACTTATAATTGCTTTTAATCGTCGCATAAAGCCTACTCCTTTTAGCTTCTATAGAAGAATAGTAATACGGCCATCGCTACTAATAACACAAGTGAAAATGTATCACTCATATCCCACTTTAGCTTGCGATATCTTGTACGCCCTTCGCCTCCACGGTAGCCCCTTACTTCCATAGCTGTTGCTAAATCCTCGGCTCGTTTAAAAGCACTTACAAAGAGAGGTACCAGTAATGGCACAACCGCTTTAATACGATCCTTTATTAGGCCAGAAGATAAATCCGAACCACGTGCCATTTGTGCTTTCATAATTTTATCTGTTTCATCCATTAACGTTGGAATAAAGCGCAATGAAATAGACATCATCAGAGCTAACTCATGTACAGGCACTTTCACAGCTTTTAATGGATTTAGCAGTACTTCAATGCCATCGGTAATGGAAATCGGTGACGTTGTAAGCGTTAAGATAGATGTCATAAACACTAGAACTAGGAAACGTATCGAAATAAATATCCCTTGTCGGATACCTTCTTCATAGATAGTGATAAACTTCCACTCAAATACTGGGGCACCTTCTTTCGTCATAAATATATGAATCAAAAAGGTAAATGCCATTAAAAAAAGTACTGGCTTTAGACCATTAATTAAAAAATACAGACGAATACGTGATACTAGCACAATAAGTAAGGTAAAAGCCAATAGCAAGGCATATGTCACTGTGTTGTTTGCTAAAAAAACAATAATAATGAAAGCAAACACAAATATAAGCTTTGATCGTGGATCGAGCTTATGAACTGGAGAATTCCCTGGAAGGAAGCGCCCAAATATCATTTTCTCCATCATGACTGTCCACGCTCCTCTCTTAGCATTCGAGCAATTTCAGTTGCCAGCTCTTCTTCGGTTAAGCATATCTTTGAGAAGGTTTTGTTTATCATTTTTTCGATTTTTTGTTGAAAGCGTACGATACGAGGTGGTTCTAAGCGGAAATTTTTTAATGTCTCTACATCTTTGAAAATTTCTTGTGGTGTGCCACTTAGTACATTTTTCCCTTCATGCATAATGACAATATTGTCTGCATAACGAGCTGCGTCCTCCATACTGTGCGTAACGAGTATCGTCGTTAGGCCACGTTCCTTGTGTAGCCTATAAAACATATCCATAATCTCTTTCTGACCGCGTGGATCAAGCCCTGCAGTTGGTTCATCTAAAACAATAACTTCCGGTTCCATCGCTAAAACGCCAGCAATTGCTACCCTGCGCATTTGTCCACCCGATAAATCAAAAGGTGATTTTTCAAGTACGTTCTCTGGTAAGCCTACTAAGCCTACAAGCTCTTTTGCTCGCGCTTCAGCCTCTTGCTCTGATACACCAAAGTTCATAGGACCAAACATGATATCCTTTAATACGGTTTCTTCAAATAGCTGATGCTCCGGGAATTGAAACACAATACCAACCTTTTGACGTACAGCCTTTAAATTCTTCGCCTTTTTTCCAGCTACAACAATGCGATCTCCAATATATACTTCCCCAGAAGTTGGTCTTAGAAGTGCATTAAAATGCTGAAGAATTGTCGATTTACCGGAACCGGTATGCCCAATGATTGCCTGATACGTATGTGAAGGAATTTCAAAATCTACATCGAATAATGCACGTTTTTCAAAAGGTGTACCTTGTGAATAGGCATAGCTTACTTGTTGAAGTTTGATGTCCATAAATCATTCACCAACTCTTCTTCTGTCATATGTTGCCCCATTAACGGAACACCTTCCTTTTGCAATAACTTTGATAACTTCATGGCAAATGGCAAGTCTAGCCCAAACTCAACTAGCTTGTCCCCAAGTGCAAAAATTTCAGCAGGTGTACCCTCAGCAAATTTCTTTCCATCATTCATGAAGAGAACACGATCTGCAAGCATTGCTTCCTCTAAATCATGTGTAATAGATATTACCGTTAACCCTGTTTCAGCACGCAAAGTTTGAACTGTTTGTAATACCTCAGCACGCCCCTGGGGATCTAGCATAGACGTTGCCTCATCTAAAATAAGGAGCTTTGGCTTCAATGCGAGTGCGCCTGCAATGGCAACACGCTGCTTTTGCCCACCTGATAAATGATGTGGCTCATGATCTAAAAAATCACTCATTTTTACTTGTTCTAGTGCTGCATGTACACGTTCTACCATCTCTTCAAACGGTACTCCGTTATTTTCAAGAGCAAAAGCAACATCATCCTGCACTGTCGCTCCAACAAATTGATTGTCTGGATTTTGAAAAACCATGCCCATCTGTGAGCGGCTTGCCCATAGGTTTTCTTCATTTAATGGTTCACGTAATATACGTACATCACCCTGTTGTGGGTAAAGCAAACCATTCATAAGCTTTGCAATGGTGGATTTACCAGAACCGTTATGGCCAACAATGGCAATCCATTCCCCTTCCTGTACCGCAAAGCTTACATTTTCAACAGCATTACGATTTCCTTTTTCTTCTGGTGTATATGAAAATGTCACATTATTTAATGATAAAATTTCTGGCATTTCTAGAACTCCTCTCTACATGCTCAGCTCTACTAACTAACTTACACTTTTTTATGTATGAATTCTACTACAATCAGTATGTCGATAAAAGAAAAGTGCTAAAATCACTTTTCATTTTTTCATTTAGAATATATAGGAACTAATATGATTTATAGGATATTTCTTCAAGAATACATCAAATATTGGAGTGAGGCATCCCAAATATTCTGACGAGTGCTAATATAAAACGAGAATATAAAAAAAAGCACCACTAAATTGGCGCTATCATACTTCCCTAAAAAATAAAAAAGCGCGCACCTCATTCGATAGAAATGCGCTAGTCGTTACATTTTCAAGAAACACGGGTGCTCAAGCCCCTGTTCCCTCTGAATGAGGTGCGGAGAGCTAAACGAGACGCCACACAACAGTGTCCGCTCATCATAACGCTCAGCTTAATTATTTGTCGTATAAATCGTTTATAAAGAAAGAGGGTGGTGATTCCACCCTCTTCACCACTTGTCTTCTCTTATGATTAAACTAATTCAATCACAACAACAGGTGCACCGTCACCACGACGAGGACCTACTTTAAGAATACGAGTGTAACCACCTTGACGCTCTGCATAACGTGGTGCAACATCGTCAAATAACTTTTGAAGTGCAAATGAAGTTGTTTCGTTACCTTCTGCATCAGTAGTTGTTACTAGTTCACGACGGATGAATGCAGCAGCTTGTCGGCGTGCGTGTAAATCACCGCGTTTACCTAAAGTAATCATTTTTTCAACAGCTTTACGTACTTCTTTAGCGCGAGCCTCAGTAGTTTCGATACGCTCGTTGATGATTAAATCAGTAGCTAAGTCACGTAACATCGCTTTACGTTGAGAACTTGTACGACCAAGTTTTCTGTAACCCATGGATGTTTCCCTCCTTTATAAAAAAATATCTGATCTTATAAGTTTTGTTTAAATCGCTTAGTCTTCTTTGCGTAATCCTAAACCAAGCTCTTCTAACTTCGCTTTTACTTCTTCTAGTGACTTACGTCCAAGGTTACGAACTTTCATCATGTCGTCTTCTGACTTATTCGCAAGTTCTAGTACTGTGTTAATACCAGCGCGTTTTAAGCAGTTATAAGAACGAACAGAAAGATCAAGTTCTTCGATAGTCATCTCTAAAACTTTTTCTTTTTGATCTTCTTCTTTTTCGACCATGATTTCAGCAGTTTGTGCCTCATCTGTCATGCCAACGAAGATGTTTAGATGCTCGGTTAAAATTTTTGCTCCGAGCGAAATCGCCTCTTTCGGACCGATGCTACCATCTGTCCACACATCAAGAGAAAGTTTATCGTAGTCAGAAGACTGACCTACACGAGTATTTTCCACTTGGAAATTGACGCGTGATACTGGAGTGTAAATAGAGTCGATCGGGATCACGCCGATAGGAAGATCCTCACGTTTGTTTTGATCAGCAGGAGTGTAACCACGGCCGCGTTGAGCGTACATACGCATACGTAAATGACCGTTTTTAGCGATTGTTGCAATATATAGATCCGGGTTTAAAATTTCTACATCACTGTCATGTGTAATGTCAGCAGCTGTAACTGTACCATCGCCTTTTACATCAATCTCAATAACTTTTTCTTCGTCAGAGTAGATTTTAAGAGCTAGTTTTTTCACGTTCAAAATAATTGAAGCTACATCCTCTACAACGCCTTCTACAGTTGAGAATTCGTGAAGAACACCGTCAATTTGAATTGAAGTGACAGCAGCTCCTGGTAATGAAGACAGAAGGATACGACGTAAAGAATTACCCAAAGTGTTTCCATATCCGCGTTCAAGCGGTTCTACAACAAACTTTCCATATTTGGAATCTTCGCTGATCTCCACCGTTTCAATCTTTGGTTTTTCAATTTCGATCATTTTATTTACCCTCCTTCAAAACATCGAATGTATAGGTTCTTTCCATCATAGATTCGATCGTCATTGACGTATCGTTTATTATCTGCACAAGACAGTCTGTACAAAAAATGATGTTCTCATACAATATGAGACGCACCCATTACACGCGACGACGTTTTGGCGGGCGGCAACCATTATGAGGAACTGGAGTAACGTCTTTAATAGCAGTTACATCTAAACCAGCAGCTTGAAGTGCACGAATTGCAGCTTCACGACCTGCACCAGGACCTTTAACAGTTACTTCCAACGTTTTCAGACCATGTTCAAGGGATGCTTTAGCAGCAGTTTCTGCAGCCATTTGAGCAGCGAATGGTGTAGATTTACGTGAACCACGGAAACCAAGAGCACCAGCACTTGACCAAGATACAGCGTTACCTTGCATATCTGTAATCGTTACGATTGTATTGTTGAATGTAGAACGAATGTGTGCAATACCAGATTCGATATTCTTTTTCACACGACGTTTACGAGTTTGTTGTTTACGAGCCATGTTAAGAAGGAACCTCCTTTACTGATTATTTTTTCTTGTTCGCTACTGTTTTACGAGGACCTTTACGCGTACGCGCATTGTTCTTCGTATTTTGGCCACGAACAGGTAAACCACGACGGTGACGGATACCACGGAATGAACCGATTTCCATCAGACGTTTAATATTTAATGAAGTTTCGCGACGTAAGTCACCTTCAAGTTTGTATGAGTCTAATTGTTCACGGATTTTGTTTAACTCATCTTCAGTTAAGTCGCGTACGCGTGTATCTTCTGAAATACCTGCGTCAGCTAATACTTTCTGAGCTGTAGTTTTACCAATACCGTAAATGTAAGTTAATGAAATTACCACGCGTTTGTCGCGAGGAATGTCAACACCAGCAATACGTGCCATGTACGTTGTGCACCTCCTTTAGAATTATCCTTGTTTTTGTTTGTGTTTAGGATTTTCACAGATTACCATTACTTTACCGCGTCGGCGAATTACTTTACATTTTTCGCAGATCGGTTTCACAGATGGTCTCACTTTCATCTAACCTAACCTCCTTAGTAGTCCGGAGCGCAAAAGATTATTTAAAACGGTATGTGATACGACCGCGAGTTAAATCATAAGGAGATAACTCGATAGTAACCTTATCTCCAGGTAGAATGCGGATAAAGTGCATACGAATCTTACCAGATACGTGTGCTAAAATCACATGTCCATTTTCTAATTCTACCTTAAACATCGCGTTTGGCAAAGTCTCAACAACTGTTCCTTCGACTTCAATTACATCATCTTTCGCCATCTACTCTGTCTCCTCTCTATATGCAAATTAAAGTTCTCATCGTTACATCAAACGGATATCTGCTGCAACTATAGAAGCAACCTCGTTTCAACATATGTTTGGATTGTATGAGAGATGTTTGAATGACGCTCGTCTGGTTTCGCTTCACACAATCCACGGAATATACAGAACCATTAAGGGGACTGAACCTCCGATGTTTACACGAATACCGGAATGTCTTGGATGAGATATTCATACCCGTTACACAGATGCTTCCACGAAACCCATTATACTCTTTCAAAAGTAATGTTGCACTTTTTAAAAGAAATATATACCGGGCACAATATGCTTTTGCAACTCTCAAAAAAATTATGTTTCGTTGTTGCTCCCGCATGCCTCCCGCGGAAACAGTATTCTGCGCCCGGAGCCGGGTATCAGCTGCGGCTGCCCTGTAATAGAGCATCAAGATCAGCAAACACTTTGTTAATATCTTGCTGTCCATCTATATTTGTTAACACACCTTTTACTTCATAGTAGTTAAGTAAAGGTTGTGCTTGTTTCATATTTACTTCCAGACGGTTTGCAACCGTTTCAGGATTATCGTCCGCACGTGTATAAAGCTCGCCACCATCTTTATCACATATTCCTTCCTCAGCTGGAGGATTGAAAATTAGATGATAAGAAGTACCACAAGCTTTACAAATACGACGACCTGATAGACGAGCAACTAGCTCATCTTTTTCAACTTGGATGTTAATTGTATGTTCAATAGCTTTACCAAGATCAGCAAGGATGCTGTCTAAAGCTTCAGCTTGAGGAACAGTACGTGGGAATCCATCTAATAAGAAGCCCTTTTCACAATCAGGTTTAGCAAGTCGTTCACGAACAATACCAATCGTTACTTCATCCGGTACTAGAGCACCTTGATCCATAAACGATTTAGCTTGCAAGCCTAGTTCTGTACCATCTTTAATAGCAGCACGGAACATATCGCCTGTAGAAATATGAGGAATCGCGTACTTCTCAACAATTTTATCTGCCTGTGTGCCTTTACCAGCACCTGGCAGACCCATTAAAACGATATTCATACGGAAATATTCCTCCCACAAAAGGTTTGCTGATTTCAGGAAACGATAGAACGTTCCCTAAAAACCAACATTATTTCATAAAGCCTTTGTAGTGACGTTTAACAAGTTGAGATTCTAGCTGTTTCATCGTTTCCAGCGCTACGCCGACTACGATAATAATACTAGTACCACCGATCTGCACTGTGGCAGGTAGATTCATAAAGTTTATGATAATAATCGGCATTACTGAAATAACAGTTAAGAAAATCGCACCGACAAATGTCAGACGATATAACACGCTTGTTAAATACGTTTGAGTACTTTCACCCGGACGAATACCCGGAATGTAAGCACCTTGCTTTTTCAAGTTATCTGCCACATTTTCTGGATTCACTTGTACGAATGCATAGAAATATGTGAATGCGACGATCAATACAACATAAACAATCATCCCAACAGGTTTTGTATAATCAAACGTGTTTTGAATGAATGTTGATACAGCACCATCACCAAAGAACGGAACTAACGTACGAGGTGTCATCAGAAACGCTGATGCAAAGATTACCGGAATAACCCCTGCAGCATTTACTTTTAACGGTAAATGCGTTTGTTGAGCACCTGTTTGTTGGTTGCGTCCAGTAACTCGTTTTGCATATTGAATTGGAATTTTACGTAGTGCTTGTTGCACGTAGATAACTCCAACAACAACTGCAAGCAGAACTAAAACAAGCAATCCGAGAATCACTAGATTGATAAATAGTTTATCACCAGCACCCTCGATTTGCTGTGCATAGATTTGGTTAATGCCATTCGGTAATGCCGCAACAATACCTGCGAAAATTACAACAGAAATACCATTCCCAACACCATGCGCAGTAATTTGTTCAGCAAGCCATACTAGGAATGCTGTACCCGCTGTTAATACAATAGAAATCGTAACATATGTTAAAATTCCTTCTTCTTTAATCAAAGATCCACCATACATTCTATTAAAACCAAATGACATCGCGAATGATTGGATAAAGGCAAGAACAATTGTAAAGTAACGAGTAAATTGAGCAAGTTTACGTCTTCCGACTTCACCTTGCTTTGCCCACTCAGCAAATTTCGGCACTACGTCCATCTGCAATAACTGAACAATGATTGAAGCAGTGATGTAAGGCATAATTCCCATTGCAAAGATAGAGAAGTTCTTTAAAGCACCACCGCCAAAAGTATTCAGGAAACCAACGAGATTGAACTCATCAGTTGCCTTTAATACATTAGCGTCAACGTTTGGTACTGGTACAAACGTACCAATACGGAAAACGATTAACATTAAAAGAGTAAAAATGATTTTATTTCGTATATCTCGAACACGCATAAAGTTAGAGATCGTCTGAAACATTAAATCACCTCAGTAGTTCCGCCGGCATTTTCAATTGCTTCTTTAGCCGAAGCTGAGAATTTATGAGCTTTTACAGTAAGCTTTTTGTTAAGAGTTCCGTTTCCAAGAACTTTAATTCCAGCTTTTTCATTGCTCACTAAACCTGTTTCAAGTAATAATGCAGTTGTTACCTCTGCACCATCTTCAAAACGGTTTAATGTGTCAAGATTAACGATCGCGTACTCTTTACGGTTAATGTTAGTAAAGCCGCGTTTCGGTAAACGACGGAATAAAGGGTTTTGACCACCTTCGAATCCTGGGCGTACACCGCCGCCAGAACGAGAGTTTTGACCTTTATGACCTCTACCTGCAGTTTTACCGTTACCAGAACCGATACCGCGACCTACGCGGTTACGTACTTTACGGGAACCTTCTGCTGGTTTTAACTCATGAAGTTTCATATTGGATGGCACCTCCTTGTTCGTTAATTAAAAATTAGTTTTCTTTTACAGTAACTAAGTGAGCTACTACATCAATCATACCGCGAGTTGCTGCATTATCAGCTTTCTCAACAGTTTGGTGTAATTTGCGTAAACCTAGAGCTTCGATTGTTTTACGTTGCGCAGGTTTAGAACCAATCACAGATTTTGTAAGGGTGATTTCTAATTTGTTAGCCATTATCTTTCCCCCCTTATCCTAATATTTCTTCCACTGATTTACCACGTAATTTAGCTACGTCCTCTACGCGTTTTAATTCAGTTAAACCTTGAACTGTTGCACGCACCATATTGATTGGTGTGTTAGTTCCAAGAGATTTTGAAAGAATATCAGTAATACCAGCAAGTTCTAGTACGGCACGTACTGGACCACCAGCGATAACCCCTGTACCAGGAGCAGCAGGTTTAATTAGGATTTCTCCTGCACCAAAGCGCCCTTGCACTAAGTGTGGAGTTGTTCCACCTACGCGTGGCACTTCGATTAAGTTTTTCTTCGCATCTTCAACAGCTTTACGGATAGCATCTGGCACCTCTTGAGCTTTACCAGTACCGAAACCAACATGACCGTTTTTATCGCCAACTACAACTAATGCTGTGAAGCGGAAGCGACGTCCACCTTTAACAACTTTAGCAACACGGTTAATAGTAACTACGCGTTCTTCAAGTTCTCCAAGTTTGTTTGCGTCAATTCGACTCATGAAATGTGTCCCTCCTTTTTATTAAAATTCTAAACCGTTCTCACGTGCAGCTTCAGCTAAAGCTTTCACGCGTCCATGATATAAGTAACCACCACGGTCAAATACTACAGCAGTAATATTTTTTTCCGTAGCGCGTTTTGCGATTGTTTCACCGACTTTAGTTGCAGCATCAACATTACTACCAGCACCTTCAAAACCATTTTCTTGAGAAGATGCGCTAACAATTGTTACGCCTGCTACGTCATCGATAAGTTGAGCGTAAACGTTCTTGTTTGAACGGAATACGTTTAAGCGTGGACGCTCAGCAGTACCCGAAATTTTAGAACGTACGCGTGCATGACGTTTTTTACGAACCTGATTTTTATCTTGTTTCGTAATCACAAGGGTCACTCCTTTCTAATGCCTAGGCAGCATTATTTACCTGTTTTACCTTCTTTACGACGAACATATTCGCCTTCATAGCGGATACCTTTACCTTTGTAAGGCTCTGGTGGACGCACGTCACGGATGTTAGATGCAAGAGCACCAACACGTTCTTTGCTGATACCTTTAACGATGATTTTAGTGTTTGAAGGAACTTCAACTTCTAGACCATCTTCAGGTGTGAACTCAACTGGATGTGAATAACCTACGTTAAGAACAAGTTTTTTACCTTGTAATTGCGCACGGTAACCGACACCGATAAGTTCTAATGATTTTTCGAAACCTGCAGAAACACCAGTAACCATGTTCGCTAATAGCGCACGAGTTGTACCGTGGTTTGTGCGGTGTTCTTTTGAGTCAGAAGGACGAGATACAGAAAGTACGTTACCTTCTTGCTCAATTTTCATATCTTGGTGGAAAGAACGAACAAGTTCGCCTTTAGGACCTTTAACGGTAACTGAGTTGTCAGCTGCAACAGTAACAGTTACGTTAGCTGGTACCTCGATAATTTTTTTACCTACACGAGACATTTAGTTGCACCTCCATTCATTTATTGCTAATTACCAAACGTATGCTAGAACTTCGCCGCCAACTTGTTTAGCGCGAGCTTCTTTATCTGTTAATAAACCTTGTGAAGTTGACACTAAAGCGATACCAAGACCGTTCAGTACTTTAGGCACTTCATTTGTTTTAGCATATACTCGTAGACCAGGTTTAGAAATACGTTTTAAACCAGTGATAACGCGCTCGTTATCTTTACCGTATTTTAAGAAGATACGGATGATACCTTGTTTGTTGTCTTCCACGTATTCTACGTCACGTACGAAACCTTCACGCTTTAAAATTTCAGCGATTTCTTTTTTCACGTTGGAAGCTGGTACTTCTAACTTCTCGTGACGAACCATGTTCGCATTACGAATGCGAGTAAGCATATCTGCAATCGGATCAGTCATTGTCATTACATTTACCTCCTTCCCAAATTAGGGGATTACCAGCTGGCTTTTTTCACGCCAGGAATTTGTCCCTTATATGCAAGTTCTCGGAAACAAATACGGCAAAGTTTGAATTTGCGATATACAGAGTGTGGACGGCCACAGCGTTCACAACGTGTATATTCTTGCACTTTAAACTTTTGCTTACGTTGTTGTTTAACGATCATAGATTTTTTAGCCACGTTTTCGCCCTCCTTGTTTAATTACTTTTGGAACGGCATACCGAATTGTGTCAATAACTCGCGAGCTTCTTCATCAGAATTCGCTGTCGTTACGATCACGATGTCCATACCGCGTACTTTTGAAACTTTATCGTAATCGATTTCTGGGAAAATTAATTGCTCTTTAACACCTAAAGTGTAGTTACCGCGACCGTCGAATGCTTTTTTAGAAACACCACGGAAGTCACGTACACGTGGTAGTGAAATTGAGATTAATTTATCCAAGAATTCATACATACGCTCACCGCGTAATGTAACTTTAGCACCGATAGGCATACCTTCACGTAGACGGAAACCTGCGATCGATTTTTTCGCTTTAGTTACAACTGGTTTTTGACCAGTGATAATTGTTAATTCTTCTACAGCTGCATCTAATGCTTTTGAGTTTTGAACAGCATCACCAACACCCATGTTGATAACGATTTTGTCAACTTTCGGCAATTGCATAACTGATTTATATCCAAACTTGCTCATAAGAGCAGGAGAAACTTCATTTAAATATTTTTCTTTTAGGCGGCTCATTTGTGTACCTCCCTTCTTTTATAGAAATTAGTCGATTACTGCACCTGATTTTTTTGCAACACGAACTTTTTTACCGTTTTCGATTTTATAACCTACACGAGTCGGCTCGCCAGATTTAGGATCGATTAGCATTACGTTCGAAACGTGAATTGCAGCCTCTTGGCTTACAATTCCACCTTGTGGATTCAATTGGTTAGGTTTTACGTGTTTTTTCACGATGTTCACACCTTCAACAAGAACGCGATCTTGTTTAGGGTAAGCAGCAAGAATAACGCCTTCTTTGCCTTTATCCTTACCAGTGATAACCTTAACCTTGTCACCTTTTTTTACATGCATGCTGTCGCACCTCCTTGATTGGCACTATCATGAAATTAAAGAACTTCTGGAGCTAGAGAAACGATTTTCATGAAGTTGCTGTCACGTAATTCACGTGCAACAGGTCCGAAAATACGAGTTCCGCGTGGTGATTTATCATCACGAATAATTACACAAGCATTTTCATCAAATTTGATGTACGTACCATCTTTACGACGTACGCCTGATTTAGTACGAACGATAACAGCCTTAACAACGTCACCCTTCTTAACAACGCCACCTGGTGTTGCTTTCTTAACTGTACAAACAACGATATCACCGATGTTAGCAGTTTTACGGCCAGAGCCACCAAGGACTTTAATTGTAAGAACTTCACGTGCACCTGAGTTGTCAGCAACTTTCATACGACTTTCTTGTTGGATCACTTAGGTTACCTCCCTTCGGAAATTGGTTGTTCCGAAATAGTTATTAAATAATAACCGCTTTTTCTACAACTTCAACTAGACGGAAACGTTTAGTTGCTGATAGCGGGCGAGTTTCCATGATACGTACGATATCACCGATTTTCGCTGTGTTTAACTCGTCATGAGCCTTAAACTTTTTAGAGTATTTTACACGTTTACCATAAAGCTTGTGCTTTTTGTGAGTTTCAACTAAAACAGAAATAGTTTTGTCCATTTTATCTGAAACGACGCGGCCCGTGTAAACTTTGCGTTGATTACGCTCAGTCATACTTGAAAACCTCCTTTATCAGTTATTTGCACTGATTTCTCTTTCACGAATAACAGTTTTCATACGCGCGATTGCTTTACGCACTTCGCGAATACGAGCTGTGTTTTCTAATTGACCAGTCGCCAATTGGAAGCGAAGGTTGAAAAGCTCTTCTTTCAGTGATTTCACTTTCAATTCTAATTCAGAAGTGGCAAGGTCACGGATTTCATTAGCTTTCATTAGATTCACCACCAGTTTCTTGACGTTTTACGATCTTACATTTAACAGGAAGCTTATGTGATGCTAAACGAAGTGCTTCACGTGCGATCTCTTCAGATACGCCAGCGATTTCGAACATTACTTTTCCTGGTTTTACTACTGCAACCCAACCTTCAGGAGAACCTTTACCAGAACCCATGCGGACTTCTAGAGGTTTTTTAGTGTAAGGTTTGTGCGGGAAGATTTTAATCCAAACTTTACCGCCACGTTTCATGTAACGAGTCATCGCGATACGGGCAGATTCGATTTGACGGTTAGTAATCCAGCTAGCTGTTTGAGCTTGTAAGCCCCATTCGCCGAAAGATACTTCTTTACCGCCTTTCGCTTCGCCACGCATGTTTCCGCGGTGTTCACGACGGTATTTTACGCGTTTAGGCAATAACATATTATTTGCCTCCTTCCACAGATTTCTTCGTAGGAAGAACTTCACCACGGTAGATCCATACTTTAACGCCTAATTTACCGTAAGTAGTGTCAGCTTCTGCGTGTGCATAGTCGATGTCAGCACGTAGAGTATGAAGTGGAACAGTTCCTTCACTATAGTGTTCAGCACGCGCGATATCAGCGCCACCTAAACGACCAGATACTTGTGTTTTAATTCCTTTTGCACCAGCACGAATTGTGCGTTGGATCGCTTGCTTTTGCGCACGACGGAATGATACACGATTTTCTAATTGACGAGCGATATTTTCAGCTACTAGACGAGCGTCAAGATCAGCACGTTTGATTTCGATAATGTTGATGTGTACACGTTTACCAGTTAAATCGCTAAGGTATTTACGAAGATTCTCAACTTCAGAACCACCTTTACCGATTACCATACCTGGTTTCGCAGTGTGAATTGTAATGTTTACACGGTTTGCAGCGCGTTCAATTTCAACTTTAGAAACAGAAGCGTCTTTAAGAGCCGTTTCAATATATTTACGCACTTTAATGTCTTCGTGAAGTAGAGTTGCATAGTCTTTTTCAGCGTACCATTTTGACTCCCAGTCACGAATAATACCAACGCGTAGTCCTATTGGATGTACTTTTTGACCCACGGATTAACCCTCCTTCTTCTCAGATACCACTAGAGTAATGTGGCTTGTGCGTTTGTTAATTGCGCTTGCACGTCCTTGTGCACGTGGACGGAAACGTTTTAATGTTGGACCTTCATCAACGAAAACTTCAGAAACTACTAAAGAGTTGATGTCAAGATCGTAGTTGTGTTCAGCGTTAGCAACTGCAGATTTTAATACTTTTTCAACGACTGGAGACGCCGCTTTTGGAGTATGACGTAAAATTGCAACTGCCTCACCAACTTGCTTGCCTCGGATTAAGTCTACTACTAGACGGACTTTACGAGGAGCAATGCGAACAGTACGAGCGATAGCTTTAGCTTGTGTCATTAGGATTTACCTCCTCTCAAAATTAGCGTCTTGTTTTCTTGTCGTCTGCACCGTGACCTTTGTAAGCACGTGTCGGTGCGAACTCACCAAGTTTATGGCCAACCATATCTTCTGTTACGTATACAGGAACGTGTTTACGTCCATCATAAACAGCAATCGTTAAACCGATGAAGTTCGGGAAGATTGTAGAACGGCGTGACCAAGTTTTAATAACTTGTTTTTTCTCAGAAGCCTCTTGTGCTTCCACTTTTTTCATTAAGTGGTCATCAACAAAAGGTCCTTTTTTCAAGCTGCGACCCATGTAGGAACCTCCCTTCGTGATTCCACCACGGCTCTCACATAGAACCGTAGTTTAACCACTTTATTTTTTACGACTACGGATGATGAATTTATCCGATTTGTTTTTCTTCTTGCGAGTTTTGTAACCAAGTGCTGGTTTACCCCAAGGAGTCATTGGTGATTTACGTCCGATTGGAGAGCGTCCTTCACCACCGCCGTGTGGGTGATCGTTAGGGTTCATTACAGAACCACGAACTTCTGGGCGTTTACCTAACCAACGGCTACGACCTGCTTTACCGATGTGTACTAGTTCGTGTTGTTCGTTACCAACTTGACCGATTGTAGCACGGCAAGTAGCTAACACTAAACGTACTTCACCAGATTGTAGACGAACGATTACGTATTTGTCTTCACGACCAAGTACTTGAGCAGAAGTACCGGCAGAACGTACTAATTGTCCACCTTTACCAGGTTTTAACTCGATGTTATGGATTGTAGTACCCATTGGAATGTTTGCTAATGGTAATGTGTTACCTACTTTAATATCAGCATCTGGACCAGATACGATTGTTTGACCAACCTCTAGACCTTTTGGTGCTAAGATGTAAGCTTTTGCTCCATCAGCGTAGTTGATTAATGCGATATTCGCAGAACGGTTTGGATCATATTCGATAGTAGCAACTTTAGCCGGAATGCCATCTTTTACACGTTTGAAATCGATAACACGGTATTGCTTCTTATGTCCACCGCCATGATGACGAACAGTGATTTTACCTTGGTTGTTACGACCAGCTTTGCGTTTAGTTGGTTCAAGCAATGATTTCTCAGGCTTGTTAGTTGTAATTTCCGCAAAGTCTAAAGACGTCATATTACGACGACCATTAGAGGTAGGTTTATACTTTTTAATCGCCATTGTGTTTCCCTCCTTCTTGAGTGTTCAAATCATAAATCCATAAAGGATTACACTTCGAATAATTCGATTTCTTTGCTATCAGCAGTTAATTTAACAATCGCTTTACGACGTTTGTTAGTGTAACCACCGTAACGGCCTACGCGTTTGAATTTACCTTTGTAGTTAAGAACATTTACTTTCTCAACTGTTACGCCAAAGATTTCTTCTACAGCGTCTTTTACTTGAGTTTTGTTAGCGCGAGTGTCTACTTCGAAAGTATACTTTTTCTCTGCCATAAGCTCTGAAGAACGCTCAGTAATGACTGGACGTTTTAAAATATCACGTGCTTCCATTATCCAAGCACCTCCTCAACTTTTTCTACTGCAGATTTTGTGAATACAACTTTATCATGACCTAATAGATCAAGAACGTTAATTCCATTTGCAGTTAAAACTGTTACACCAGGGATGTTACGAGCAGATAATGCTACATTTTCATCTAGGTCAGCAGTAACGAATAAAGATTTTTTCTCTAAAGAAAGATCTTTAAGGATTTTTGTGAATTCTTTTGTTTTTGGTGCTGCTAGAGAAAGAGCATCAAGAACTAAGAAGTTCTGTTCTACTACTTTAGCTGATAAAGCAGATTTAAGAGCTAAGCGACGAACTTTTTTAGGTAATTTGTAAGAGTAGCTACGTGGAGTTGGACCGAATACGATACCACCACCGCGCCATTGTGGAGAACGGATAGAACCTTGACGAGCACGACCAGTTCCTTTTTGACGCCATGGCTTACGACCACCACCAGCAACTTCAGAACGGTTTTTAACTTTGTGATTACCTTGACGAAGAGAAGCGCGTTGTGCTACTACAGCGTCGAATAATACTGCTTCATTTGGCTCGATTCCAAAAATCGCATCGTTTAATTCGATTTCACCAACTGAAGCACCTGTTTGACTAAGTACAGATACTTTTGTCATTCCTGTTTCCTCCTTTCCTTAGGTGATTACTTAGCTTTAATTGCAGTTTTAACTGTAACTAGAGCTTTTTTAGAACCAGGAACATTACCTTTAACAAGTAGTAAGTTACGTTCCGCATCAACTTTCACGATTTCTAAGTTTTGGATTGTAACTACAGTGCCACCCATTTGACCAGGTAATTTCTTTTGTTTGAATACGCGGTTCGGAGCAACTGGACCCATTGAACCAGGACGACGGTGGTAACGAGAACCGTGGGCCATAGGACCACGAGATTGACCATGGCGTTTAATTACACCTTGGAAACCTTTACCTTTAGTAACACCTGTTACATCAATTACATCGCCTTCTGCGAAAATTTCTACTTTGACTTCTTGACCAACTTCGTATTCTCCAACGTTTACGTTGCGGAATTCACGAATGAAGCGCTTAGGAGCAGTGTTCGCTTTTGCTACGTGACCTTGTTCTGGTTTGTTAGAAAGCTTAACACGCTTGTCTTCGAAACCAACTTGGATCGCTTCGTAGCCGTCTGTTTCAGCAGTTTTCTTTTGAAGTACTACGTTTGGAGTAGCTTCGATAACTGTTACTGGAATTAAATCGCCGTTTTCAGCGAAAACTTGTGTCATACCAATTTTTCTACCTAAGATTCCTTTAGCCATTTGTCACACCTCCTGTAAGTTTTAAAAAAGTTATATTTTTTACCATTAAAGTTTGATTTCGATATCAACGCCAGATGGTAAATCAAGTTTCATTAACGCATCAACAGTTTGTGGTGTTGGGTTAACGATATCGATCAGACGTTTATGCGTACGCATTTCGAATTGTTCACGAGAATCTTTGTACTTGTGAACAGCACGAAGAATTGTGTACACAGACTTCTCAGTTGGAAGTGGAATCGGACCTGATACACTTGCACCTGAACGTTTTGCAGTTTCCACAATTTTTTCAGCAGACTGATCTAAAATACGGTGATCATACGCTTTTAAACGAATACGAATCTTTTGTTTTGCCATTATTTTCCCTCCTTCTCGCCTATTTTCTAGACATTCTCCACGAAAATTCTCCTACACACCGCCATGGCAAAGCGGCCGGGTGTGTCGGCAACCTCTCGTTTCATCGCAGTCAAAGACCAACATTCAACATTATACACAATAAAAAAAGAATAAGCAAGTCTTTTCGCTAAATTCTTTTAAATGTTGCAGATATTCTTACTACTAATATTTCTCGCTTATCTAAGCCGTTTACTAGTATATAAAATTCCCGTGCACATTGCAACACTTAAGACTGCTATATCAACGTTTTTGAATATTTCAAACAATTAGTTGATCAAAAAAAAGAGTTCACTAAAGCGCTGGTGCACTCACTTCGAGGTTGTAACACTTTATTCTAGACAAAAACACAATGCCCTCAGTTTTTGCGGCAATTATATTTAACAGTAAAAAAAGCAGCCTCTAATATTTTAGAAACCGCTCATTCTATCAGTTTATAAGAAGAACACACATGCAACCCAGCCAAATATAATAAGTGGGATGTTAATAAAAATAAACGTTGGCACACATGTATCCCAAATGTGATTATGCTGTCCATCTACATTTAAACCCGCAGTTGGTCCAAGAGTAGAATCTGAAGCAGGAGAGCCTGCATCACCTAAAGCACCTGCTGTACCTATAAGACAAATAATCGCCAAAGGACTCATTCCTAACCCTTGTGCAAGAGGAACAAATAAAGTTGCAATGATAGGTACTGTCGCAAAGGATGAACCAATCCCCATCGTCACTATTAAACCAATGACCAACATAATAAATATAGCTAGACTCTTATTTCCTTGAAGAATTGCTAATGAGTTCGAGATTAAGCTATCTACATGACCCGTAGCGTTAATAACAGATGCAAAACCATTTGCAGCAATCATCACAAAACCAATAAAGGCCATCATCTTCATTCCCTCAGAAAGAATCTCATCTGCCTCTTTCCAATTAAGTGCACCAGTAAAATACATAATCATAATGCCTGCAAAAGCACCTACAATCATCGAATCAGTATAAATTTGTGCGCATAGAGAGACAATTAAAGCCGCGGTCGTAGAAAAAATCACGAACTTACTGACATTAACATTTAAAGATTCTGTCTCTACATCATTATTTTTATATTGTCGAGGTTTCCGGTAAACGAAAAAGGCTACACATAATCCAATTAACATCCCCAGAACAGGTATAGCCATCGCTACTGGTACATCACGTGAAGATGCCTCCATCCCTGCCTTAGATACTTGCGTAGAAACGATATCTTGGAATATAGCTCCGAAGCCAGCAGGAACGAAACTATATGTCCCTATTAAACCAACAGCAATTAATGTTGCGATAATTCGTCGGTCAACCTCTAGCATATTTAAAACCTTCAAGATTGGAGGTATCAATAATGGGATAAAGGCTATATGAATTGGAATTAAGTTTTGTGAGAAAATAGACATCATAAAGATCAGTAGGAAAATTAAAACCTTTACTAAACCTTTTCGATTACTTGTACCGTTTTTATTTAATATCTTTAAAATCCCTGCAATCATTAATTCAGGAATTCCTGTTTTTGAAATGGCGATAGCAAAACCACCAAGCAACCCATAGCTTAAAGCAATAGTTGCCCCTGCTCCTAATCCTTCTGTAAATGATTTTACAGTTGCTTCAATGCCCATGCCACTTGTTAGACCTCCCGCAAAGGCCCCCAACACAAGAGAAAGAACAACATTGATACGGAGCAAGCTTAATATTAACATGACAGCTACTGCCACAATTACTGCGTTCATTCCAACACTTCACTTTCGTACACTAGATTACTAATACGTTAAACTTTAACCGTCTAATAATTGAAAGTCAAGATATTTTTATGCCCCTATAATAATCTTCCTAATTTAAACGACAAAAAAACAGTATGATCTTAAATAATCATACTGCTTTTAGGTTTCTTCCTATTATAATGATTCACGAATGACTTTTTTATAATAGCCAACGGAAAGTATAGCGAAGATAGCGTATAACGCTATATAGCAGCTCATAGCAATCCACAATGGCGCAGTTAACTCTGAGCCGAATAAAAACCAGCCCGACTTTACAGCAAAGTAACTATGGAGCAGCCCTATTATTAATGGAACACCAAAATTAAAGGCTTGTTTCATATAGATGCCTTTCATAATATCTTTTTCAGCGAAGCCAATCTTTCTTAATACCGTATAAGAACCTCGCTCCTCTTCAGCCTCAGACATTTGTTTAAAGTATAAAATACTACCTGTTGTCATTAAAAACGCTAAGCCTAAAAATGCTACTGTAAATATCGTTATTCCTAACGTTTCGATATTCACCTTACGCTCTTCTTCATAGGATTGTATAAAGTTTTCGCCATTTGATTGCATATATAATTTCTCTGCTAGAGCTAAATCACTTTTATTCTTTAGATTTATAGTAGTTTGATTTTGCCACATATCAGGTACATCATGAGCAGCTAACTTTTCAAACAGTGCATCTGGAACTACAAAAATTGGCCCCCCCGGCCCAGAAGTCACAGTACCACTTATAATACTTTCATCTCGAACCTCTTTAACATGAAGCGTTTCTTCCTTAGTCCCCTCTGGACCTCTTGGTGTGACAACTACATCACGATCCTTTTCAAGCGGAAACATCTCTGCCATATAACCACCATAGTTTGTTAATATAACATCATTATCCGAAACGGAAGCTTCAGGAACTAATTGTTGATAATCAGAAAGTGGAATTGTATAAATGATTCCATCTAAACCAAAAAGGGGATTATCCTCATTTTGCTGACTATCAGATAATAATTGTGTAAACGAAGCTGAAACACTCTGTAATCGGTAATCTCTTTTATCAAAAGCAATATTATTTTCTTCTAGCTTCTTTAAAAATTCCTGGCCCTTATCTTCAAGTAATACATAATCACCAGGCACTTGGCTATATGCCGACGATTCTGATGAATAATACGAAATATATGCTAAAGTTGTAAGCCCAAGTGAAAAACCCGTTAAAACCGTAATAAGCGTTAAGGATTTCGCATTGCCTTTCATACGATGCATAATCGGTGTTAATGCTAATACATCACGGACAGTTAAATGTCCATTTTTCTTAAGACGAATTGAATTTATAATAAATGCTACAGAGAAACGGAAAACAAGGAATGTTCCACCAATGGTAGTTGTTAAAATAATAATCATATTAAGCGTTAAATTACCCTGAGAGTTAATATCGAAAAGCTTCGTTGATGCATAGTAGCCATATGCAATAAATACAAGTCCTAAAAAACCAATAACCATTTGTAATGGGTTGAAACGCTTTACGCGCTCATCGGCTTGCTTGGAAGCACTGAATAATGATAGTAATGATACGCGATAAATCATCCAAGCCATTTGCACAAGTACAATTACTAGCAGAATGGCAAATACTACGATAGACTGCTGTAATGCCTCTGTACTAAATGTCATCGTCACAAGCGCCTCTTTTTCGAGTACCCGCAGTAATATCATTGCAAATAAGCGCGAACTAAAGAACCCTGCAAGCATCCCTAAAACGATTGCTCCTACAAATAAGAGGATACTTTCTACCGCTAATAAGCGTACGATGAGCCCCTTTGTCATCCCTATTAGCTGATACAAGCCTATTTCCTTACTGCGACGCTTCATAAATAGATGGTTGGCATATAGGACGAAAAACAAGACAATAAAGTACAGCATATAGGTTGCCGCAGCAAATCCCGCTTTGGCGGTACCGCTCTTGTCTACTGTAGCCAACACTTCAGCATTATTTTGCAATGTCACAAAGGAAAAATATAAAGTAACACTAAAAATAAGTGCGAAAAAATATAAATAATAATGCTTCATATTTTTCTTCATACTGCGTAGTACGAGTTTACTAAGACTCATAGCCGTCACCGCCTAGCACACTTTGCGTATGCATGATCTCTTGAAAAAATGCTTGTCTCGTTTTATCTCCTTTATATAGCTCACTATAAATAAGCCCGTCCTTCAAAAATAAAACACGTGTACAAAAACTCGCTGCTACTGCATCATGCGTAACCATCATAATCGTTGCTTTTTTTGACTCATTAATACTTTGTAGATTTTTTAAAAGTGCAGTAGCTGATTTTGAATCAAGTGCGCCTGTAGGTTCATCAGCAAATACAAGCGAAGGATTTGTAATTAGTGCCCGAGCCGCTGATGTACGTTGCTTTTGACCACCTGATATTTCGTTTGGATATTTATTTAAAATCTCAGCAATACCTAATAAATGTGTAAGCTCCTTTACACGGCTCTCTGCAACAGCCTTTGGTAGCCTCCCAATAGCTAATGGTAGTAAAATATTTTCTTTCACCGTTAGTGTATCTAATAAATTATAATCTTGGAAAATGAATCCCAATTGTTCACGACGGAAATTAGCTAACGCCTTCTCCTTCATACCACGTAAGTTTTGACCATTTATTTCAATAACACCTTCAGTTGCAAAGTCAATTGAACACAGAACATTTAAGAGTGTTGTCTTCCCAGAGCCTGAAGGTCCCATAATGCCAACAAATTCACCTTGATTCACTTCTACATCAATACCCTTTAACACCTCTTGGGCTGTTGATTTTTTACCATATACTTTTTTTACTTTACGACCAATTAAAACCGCCACTTGTAAACGCCCCTTTCTATAGTTCAAGTGTACCCTGTCTATGTCGTTAATTCGTGCGTTTTACATGACAATATAAAAAGGTAGGTGACAATTTCGTCATCTACCTGTTAGTTTGACATATTCATTTTGCAATGGAAAACGCAATGTAAATATCGAGCCTTCACCAACACTGGATTGAACAGTAATACGAACACCGATTTTCTGCGCCACATTATAGGCTAAATATAAGCCCATACCTGTCGATTGCGCTGATTCTCTTCCGGCTGTCCCAGTATACGATTTATAAAAAATTCGAGGTAGATCCTCCTTACGAATGCCAACACCTGCATCTTTTATATGTAGTAGTGTTGCTCCAGTTACATCTACTTCCGTAAAAATCGATACCTCTGAGTTTGTAGGACTATATTTAATGGCATTAGACAGAATTTGTCGGATTATAAAGGCTAACCATTTACCATCCGTCATCACTGCCTCTGTTAACTCTGCAACATCGAAACCAATACCTTTTTCAATACACCATGCCTGCATAGCTCTTATTTCCTTATAGACCACAGTCTTTAGCTCGATCTCTGTCAGATAATTATCTTTTTCAATAGAAGCTAAACGTGTTTGGTGTAGCTGCTGATCAACTAATAAATGTAGTCTTAGCCACTCAGTCTCTAATTTACGACGTAGTGTCAAATCTTCTATGTGATCCAGCATTAAATTAATTGAAGTTAAAGGTGCCTTTACTTCATGAACCCACGCTAGGAGTTCATCCGAATATTCCTGCAGCTGTACCTTTGCTTGATTTAACTCTGTGTTCTTATCATAAAAAACATCTTCAATTTTCGTAAGGTATGCCGTTTGAAAAGGTGATAAAGTCAAATTTTTGCTATGCACATCATCAAGTTGGCTTTCCACATTTCCCAGGAAATCATTTAGCTGTCTTACTTCTACTACATATCGCCAAATTAGAAAGATCATAAAACTAATAAGCACGCTAATATTCATATACCCAATAGATATTCCCTCTAATCCAGCATCTAAAGAAAATAAAACATTGATAATAACCATGATAAAAACGACAAAGCCTACCCATGCGAGGCGTTCTCTTAAAAACAAAATTAACACTGTCACTCACGTCCCTTGTGTTACAGCCATATAACCAAGTCCCTTTTTAGTTAAAATCACTTCTTGTAAACCTATATCCTCAAGCTTCGTACGTAATCGATTAACATTTACTGACAATGTATTATCATTAACAAAGCGCTCATCATCCCATAACTTTCTCATTAAATCATCTCTAGAAACTATTTGATTGGCCTTCTCCACTAAAATGCGTAAAATAAAAAGTTCATTTTTAGTTAACGAAGCAAAGTTACCCTCATACATAATCTCACTGCGTGCATAGTCAATAACTGCACTATTAAACCGTGTAACATCCATTGATTCTTCTATATAATCATATGTACGGCGTAAAATTGCTTGTACCTTTGCTAGTAATACTTCCATATGGAAAGGCTTTTGTACAAAGTCATCCGCACCCATTTGCATTGCCATTACCATATCCATTGGGTGGTCTCGTGAAGATAGAAAGAGAATTGGCACCTTTGAGATATGACGTATTTCACGACACCAATGAAAGCCATCATAGGCCGGAAGCTGAATGTCAATCAATACAAGCTGCGGCTTTTGTTCAATAAAATCATCCATCACCTTTTGAAAATCTTTAGGACCTACAACTTGAAGCGACCATTGTGCAAAACGTGTCTGAATCACTTCGAAAATCGATGAATCATCTTCAATCAGCAATATTTTCATCTCCATTTGCAAATTCTCCTTTCTATTCTCACTGTTATCGTGTTGGGATATTTCTACTTTCTTGGTATTTCACCTATTATGTATACATAAAATAATCTAATTAATCCTAGATTACCCATAATTATATTCTTATTTTAACATAAAAAACCAATCTGTAAGCGTCCCTACAGATTGGTTTGGAAAATTAGCTTGCGCTAAAATTATTTTTGGATAGAAGCAACTACGCCAGCGCCTACAGTACGGCCACCCTCACGGATAGAGAATTTAGTACCTTCTTCAAGAGCGATTGGAGCGATAAGTTCTACTGTCATTTCAATGTTATCGCCAGGCATTACCATTTCAACGCCTTCTGGTAAGTTACAGATACCTGTTACGTCAGTTGTACGGAAGTAGAACTGAGGACGGTAGTTAGAGAAGAATGGAGTATGACGGCCACCCTCTTCTTTTGATAAAACATAAACTTCAGCTTTGAAGTTAGTGTGTGGAGTGATTGAGCCTGGTTTAGCTAATACTTGACCACGTTGGATTTCTTCACGAGCTACACCACGAAGTAAAGCACCGATGTTGTCACCAGCTTCAGCATAGTCTAATAATTTACGGAACATTTCTACACCAGTTACAGTTGTAGATTTAGCTTCTTCAGTGATACCGATGATTTCAACAACGTCACCAACTTTAACTTGACCACGTTCAACACGGCCAGTTGCAACTGTACCACGACCAGTGATAGAGAATACGTCCTCGATTGGCATCATGAATGGTTTGTCAGTTTGACGTTCTGGAGTTGGGATGTAAGAATCTACAGCGTCCATTAATTCAACGATTTTTTCTTCCCATTCTGCTTCACCTTCAAGAGCTTTAAGAGCAGAACCTTTGATTACAGGAAGATCGTCACCTGGGAAGTCATATTCAGAAAGTAGGTCACGGATTTCCATTTCTACTAATTCTAATAATTCTTCGTCGTCTACCATATCACATTTGTTCATGAATACTACTAAGTATGGAACACCTACTTGACGAGATAAAAGGATGTGTTCACGAGTTTGTGGCATTGGGCCGTCAGCAGCAGATACTACTAAGATACCGCCGTCCATTTGAGCAGCACCAGTGATCATGTTTTTAACATAGTCAGCGTGTCCTGGGCAGTCAACGTGTGCATAGTGACGAGTATCAGTTTCGTATTCTACGTGAGAAGTATTGATTGTGATACCACGTTCTTTTTCTTCTGGAGCGTTATCGATATCAGCGTATGATTTAGCTTCTCCACCCATTTTTTTAGAAAGAACTGTTGCGATTGCAGCAGTTAAAGTTGTTTTACCATGGTCAACGTGTCCGATTGTACCAATGTTAGCATGCGTTTTTGAACGGTCGAATTTTTCTTTAGCCATTAGAGATTGCCTCCTCAAAATTATATGTTTATATTTTTAAAAAATTTATAGAATGATTGCTGATGGCGAACGGGCCCATCCACCATCCCACAATCATAGCTTACAAATTAGTTATACTTTATGCAAGATGAAAATTCAATTATTCACCTTTATTTTTTTTGATGATTTCAGCAGCAATTGATTTTGGTACTTCTTCATAATGATCGAATGTCATTGAGAATACACCACGTCCTTGCGTTGCTGAACGAAGAGTTGTTGCATAACCAAACATTTCCGCTAAAGGAACCATTGCACGAACAACTTGAGAGTTACCGCGAGCTTCCATACCCTCAACGCGTCCGCGACGAGAAGTAATGTTACCCATGATATCACCAAGGTATTCTTCTGGAATTACAACTTCAACTTTCATCATTGGTTCTAAAATAACTGCATCACATTGTTTCGAAGCTTCTTTAAGAGCCATAGATGCAGCAATTTTGAACGCCATCTCATTCGAGTCAACGTCATGGTAAGAACCGAATACTAATTTCGCTTTAATGTCGATTAGTGGGTAACCAGCTACTACACCGCGGTCAAGAGAGTCACGAAGACCAGCTTCTACTGCAGGAATGTATTCACGAGGTACTACACCACCAACGATAGCGTTTTCGAATTCAAAGCCTTTACCTTCTTCATTTGGAGAGAACTCAATCGTTACGTCTCCGTATTGTCCACGACCACCAGATTGGCGAGTGAATTTACCTTGAACTTTTGCAGAGCTACGGAATGTTTCACGGTAAGATACCATTGGAGCACCTACGTTAGCTTCTACTTTAAATTCACGGCGCATACGGTCAACTAAGATATCAAGGTGAAGCTCACCCATACCTGAGATGATTGTTTGTCCAGTTTCTGTGTCAGTGTGAGCACGGAAAGTTGGATCCTCTTCTTGAAGTTTTTGTAAAGCTTGACCCATTTTATCTTGGTCAGCTTTTGACTTTGGTTCTACAGAAAGAGAAATTACTGGCTCAGGGAACTCCATTGATTCAAGAATAACTAGGTTTTTCTCGTCACATAGAGTATCACCAGTAGTAGTATCTTTAAGACCTACTGCTGCTGCGATGTCCCCAGCAAATACTTTAGAAATCTCTTCACGAGAGTTTGCGTGCATTTGTAGGATACGGCCTACACGTTCACGTTTACCCTTAGAAGAGTTTTGTACGTATGAACCTGATTCTAAAGTTCCAGAATACACACGGAAGAAAGTTAATTTACCTACGAATGGGTCAGTCATAACTTTGAATGCAAGAGCTGAGAATGGCTCTTCATCAGAAGAATGACGTTCTAATTCCTCGTCACCATCAACATCAGTACCTTTAATTGCTGGTACATCTAATGGAGATGGTAAGTAATCAACAACTGCATTTAACATTGGGCGTACGCCTTTGTGTTTGAATGCTGTACCACAGATTACTGGGTAAAATTCTACTGCGATCGTAGCACGACGGATAGCCGCTTTAAGTTCAGCAACAGAAATTTCTTCGCCTTCTAAATATTTTTCCATGATTTCTTCATCAACACTTGCAACAGCATCGATTAATTTTTCACGATATTCTTCAGCTTGTGCGCGGTGTTCTTCAGGAATTTCACCTTCAGTTACTGCAGTACCTTTTTCGTCGCCGTAGAAAGTAGCTTTCATTTCAACTAAGTCAATGATTGCTGAGAACTGATCTTCAGCTCCGATAGGTAATTGGATAGGGTGAGCGTTAGCTTGTAAACGCTCGTGTAGAGTTCCTACGGAATATAGGAAATCTGCACCTGTTTTATCCATTTTGTTAATGAACACGATACGTGGAACGCCGTAAGTTGTAGCTTGACGCCATACTGTTTCAGTTTGAGGTTCAACACCAGATTGAGCATCAAGAACTGTTACAGCACCATCAAGTACGCGTAGTGAACGTTCAACTTCTACAGTGAAGTCTACGTGTCCAGGAGTATCGATGATGTTTACACGGTTGCCGTTCCATTGAGCTGTTGTCGCAGCAGAAGTGATTGTGATACCACGTTCTTGCTCTTGTTCCATCCAGTCCATTTGAGAAGCGCCTTCGTGAGTTTCACCGATTTTGTGAATCTTACCTGTGTAATAAAGGATACGCTCAGTAGTTGTTGTTTTACCAGCATCAATGTGAGCCATGATCCCAATATTACGAGTATTCTCTAGAGAGAATTCGCGTTTCATAAGGTATTTCTCCTTCCATATTGGGCTTATGCGATGTTTAGATTACCAACGGTAGTGAGCGAATGCTTTGTTCGCTTCTGCCATTTTGTGCATATCTTCACGTTTTTTAACTGATGCACCTGTGTTGTTAGAAGCATCAAGGATTTCGTTAGCTAAACGTTCTTCCATCGTTTTTTCACCACGAAGACGAGCATAGTTAACTAGGTAACGAAGACCTAAAGTTGTACGACGTTCTGGACGTACTTCTACTGGCACTTGGTAGTTAGAACCACCAACACGGCGAGCGCGTACTTCAAGAACTGGCATTACGTTATTTAGAGCAGCTTCGAATACTTCAATTGGATTTTCACCAGAACGTTCTTTAACAAGTTCGAACGCACCGTATAAAATCTTTTGAGAAGTACCTCTTTTACCATCAACCATCATTTTATTAATTAAACGAGTTACTAGTTTTGAACTATAAATTGGATCTGGTAACACGTCACGTTTGGAAACAGGACCTTTACGAGGCATGTGTTTTCCTCCTTTCGAATAGTTATCGATTTATTTTATAAGAATTGTCTTGTCATATTTGTCGCGCAAATTCCCAATCTGCTAGCGAGATTAGAAATTTGCGACAACTACTTAGGCTCATTATTAAGCAACGCTCAATAATGTTAAATTATTTTTTTTCTTTAGGGCGCTTTGTTCCGTATTTAGAACGTGATTGTAAACGACCGTTTACACCAGCTGTATCTAGAGCTCCACGTACGATATGGTAACGAACACCCGCTAAGTCTTTTACGCGTCCGCCACGGATAAGAACAACACTGTGCTCTTGTAAGTTGTGGCCTTCACCTGGGATATAAGCTGTAACCTCGATTTGGTTAGTTAAACGTACACGAGCGTATTTACGTAACGCTGAGTTTGGTTTACGAGGTGTCATTGTACCTACACGAGTACAAACTCCGCGTTTTTGTGGAGATTTAACATCAGTTAAAGATTTTTTAAATGAGTTATATCCTTTGTTTAACGCTGGTGATTTTGATTTCGTGCTTTTAGATTGACGAGGCTTACGTACTAATTGGTTAATTGTAGGCATCGGTATTTCCTCCCTTCATGTATTCCTTGTTAATACCACACATCCAGGTGGTTCATTTTTTGGGTAAAAACAAAGTCTTTGTGTTTAATACACAAAAACTACTCTACAGTAATCGCAACTACTGCAGCTCCAACATGGATTCCACAGGCCTTGCCCAGTTCCTTTTTTGACTCAACAAGAATAACTGGTATACCGTTTTCTCTCGCGAAAGATATGGCCGAATCGGTTACCCAATCGTCTGTATCGAGTGCCACAAAAAGTTCTTTCACTGAACCGGCTCGCATTGCTTTTACTGCTTGCTTTGTACCTATGATTGTTTGACTATCCCTTACTCTATCATAAGACATTTTCATATCCTCCGAAGTACAGACAGTTAACTATCAACCTTCAATATATTATCATTATCAATTTCGACTGTCAACTAATATCTTTAAAAAGCCCGAAGAGATGATAAAAACACATCTCTTCGGCACTTATTTTAATGATTATTCAGCAGAAACTAGGTCTTCTGTGTCAAGCTCATCTTTTTCAATACGAATTTGACGGTAACGTTGCATACCAGTACCTGCAGGAACAAGTTTACCGATAATTACGTTTTCCTTCAGACCAAGAAGTTCATCACGTTTTCCTTTAATAGCAGCATCCGTTAACACACGAGTTGTTTCTTGGAATGATGCAGCGGATAAGAATGATTCTGTTTCAAGAGACGCTTTTGTAATACCTAGGATAACAGGACGACAAGTTGCAGGGTTTTTGCCATTTAGCACAGCATCTGCATTTGCTTCTGAGAATTGGTGAATATCTAGTAATGAGCCTGGTAATAATTCTGTATCACCAGCTTCGATTACACGTACTTTACGAAGCATTTGGCGAACCATTACCTCGATATGTTTGTCTCCAATTTCTACCCCTTGCATACGGTATACTTTTTGTACTTCTTTTAACAGGTATTCTTGAACTGTTGAAACGTCTTTAACTTTTAACAATTGTTTTGGATCGATAGAACCTTCTGTTAATACTTGACCACGTTCTACAAAGTCGCCTTCTTGTACTTTTAGACGAGCATTGTAAGGTGCTGCGTATTTACGTGTTTCTACTTCACCTTCAATTGTAATCTCTTTTAGACCTTCACGGATTTCAGTGATGTCTGAAACAGTACCTGCGATATCAGAAATAACTGATTGACCTTTAGGATTACGTGCTTCAAAAATCTCTTGGATACGTGGAAGTCCTTGTGTAATATCATCCCCGGCAACCCCACCTGTATGGAATGTACGCATTGTTAATTGTGTACCTGGTTCACCGATTGATTGAGCCGCAATAATTCCAACTGCTTCTCCAACTTCAACCTCTTCACCTGTTGCTAAGTTCATGCCGTAACATTTTTTACATACACCATGTTTTGTATTACATGTGAATGCTGAACGGATTGTTACTTCCTCGATACCAGCCTCGATAACTGCACGAGCAATATCTTGATCGATTAAGCCATCTTTTTCTAAGATAACTTCACCTGTTTCTGGATGCATGATTGTTTTCTTCGTATGACGACCGATAATACGTTCATCTAACGCTTCAATTAGCTCTGTGCCTTCCATTAACGCACCAATTGTTAAACCACGGTCAGTTCCACAGTCATCCTCACGAACGATAACATCTTGTGCAACGTCAACAAGACGACGTGTTAAGTAACCTGAATCGGCAGTTTTTAGGGCTGTATCGGCAAGACCTTTACGAGCACCGTGAGTTGAGATGAAGTACTCTAATACCGTTAAACCTTCACGGAATGAAGATTTAATTGGAAGTTCGATGATACGACCAGCCGGGTTGGCCATCAGACCACGCATACCTGCTAACTGTGTAAAGTTAGATGCGTTACCACGGGCACCTGAGTCAGACATCATAAAGATTGGGTTTGTTTTCTCAAGCGACTTCATCAGCTTCGATTGAATTTCATCTTTCGCAGCACTCCAACTTGAGATAACGCGATCATAACGCTCATCTTCCGTGATGAAACCACGACGGAATTGCGCTTGAACTTTATCTACTTTTTCTTGAGCTACCGCTAAAATTTCGCCTTTGTCTGGTAATACGACGATGTCAGATACACCTACAGTAATACCAGCACGTGTTGAATATTTGAATCCTAGGTTCTTCATGCGGTCAAGCATTTTAGATGTTTCAGTGATGTGGAAACGTTTAAATACTTCAGCAATGATATTACCTAAGAATTTTTTACGGAATGGATTTACGACTGGTACTGATACAAAGTGTTTGCGCAGTACAGCTGTACGTTGTGCATCAACTTTACCTTTTTCATCAAGTCCATTATAAGCAGCATCTGCCTCAAGCTCTTTTAACGTTTCTTCATCAATTGTTAACTTAACAAAGTACTTGTCTGGTGTTTCTTCTTCTAAGTTGAATGCAGTTGGCTCATTAATGTATGGGAATGATTTAGGCAAGATTTCGTTAAAGATTACTTTACCAACAGTCGTTAATAGGAACATATTATTTTGTTCCTCAGTAAATGTTGGGTTATTTAACGAACTTGCTTTAATCGCAATACGAGTATGCAAGTGAACATTACCTGTATCATATGCAATTAATACTTCGTTTGGTCCATAGAAAATTGTTCCTTCGCCGCGAGCTGCTTCACGCTCAAGTGTTAAGTAGTAGTTACCTAATACCATATCTTGAGATGGTGTTACAACTGGTTTACCGTCTTTCGGGTTCAGGATATTTTGTGCAGCAAGCATTAGAAGACGAGCTTCTGCTTGTGCTTCTGCTGATAATGGTACGTGAACCGCCATTTGGTCACCATCGAAGTCAGCGTTATAAGCTGTACATACTAATGGGTGAAGACGAATAGCACGACCCTCAACTAGTGTTGGTTCAAACGCTTGAATACCAAGACGGTGAAGCGTAGGTGCACGGTTTAGTAATACTGGATGCTCACGAATTACATCTTCTAAAACGTCCCATACATCGTTGTTTAAACGCTCGATTTTACGTTTAGCAGACTTAATATTATGAGCAAGACCACGTTCTACTAACTCTTTCATTACGAAAGGCTTGAATAACTCAATTGCCATTTCTTTTGGCAGACCGCATTGGTACATTTTTAAGTTTGGACCTACTACGATAACCGAACGACCAGAATAGTCAACACGTTTACCAAGTAAGTTTTGACGGAAACGACCTTGTTTACCTTTCAGCATATGTGAAAGTGATTTTAATGGACGGTTACCAGGACCTGTTACAGGACGACCACGACGACCGTTATCGATTAATGCATCAACAGCTTCTTGTAACATACGTTTTTCGTTTTGTACGATGATACTTGGAGCACCAAGGTCTAATAAACGTTTTAAACGGTTATTACGGTTGATTACACGACGATATAAATCGTTTAAGTCAGAAGTTGCAAAACGACCACCATCTAATTGCACCATCGGACGAAGCTCTGGTGGAATAACCGGTAGTACATCTAAAATCATCCATTCAGGAGAGTTACCTGAATTACGGAATGATTCAACAACTTCAAGACGTTTAATTGCACGTGTACGACGTTGACCTTGTGCTGATTTCAACTCTTCTTTTAAAGAATGAGTTTCATCTTCAAGATCAATTTTGCCTAGCAATTTCTTAATTGCTTCCGCACCCATAGCTGCTTCGAATGTGTTGCCGAATTTTTCACGATATGCACGGTACTCTTTTTCAGAAAGCAGTTGCTTACTTTCTAAGTTTGTAGCACCTGGCTCGATTACAACGTAAGAAGCAAAGTAAATTACTTCTTCTAGTGCACGTGGGGACATATCTAAAATAAGGCCCATACGGCTAGGAATACCTTTGAAGTACCAGATATGAGATACTGGTGCTGCTAATTCGATGTGGCCCATACGTTCACGACGAACCTTAGCGCGTGTTACTTCAACTCCACAACGATCACAAACTACGCCTTTATAGCGTACACGTTTATATTTACCACAATGACACTCCCAGTCCTTAGTTGGACCAAAAATACGCTCACAGAATAAACCATCTTTTTCTGGTTTTAAAGTACGATAGTTAATCGTTTCAGGTTTTTTGACTTCACCGTATGACCAAGAACGAATCTTGTCAGGAGAAGCTAAACCGATTTTCATATATTCAAATTCATTAACGTCTATCAAGGAGCCTACCTCCCTCTAGTATAGGTCTTTATAAAGACTCTTTTACGCAGCTCGATAATCGTTTGCAAGAATCATGTCTCTTTGGCAAAAGATTAAAAATAGAATGATTTAATCAATTATGCCTCGGCATAATTGTGTCCGGAATCGGCTTTGTGTTTGCACAAAGCATTCCTTGCCGATTCCGTGACATCCGCCGGAGGCTTTAACTTCTTTCGGCGGGTGTTTGGACACTCGCTGAAAGAAGCTTAAATCCGCATTCATCTCACCACCTATAGAGGTGGGAGACTTCTGCTGAAAGAAGTTAAAAGAAAAAGCCGGACAGGGCGTTAAATCCTGCCCGACTAATTTGAAAAATAACTTTGACCGTGTTCACAAAAGTGTGAACTAACGTTTCCCATTATTCAAAAGACTCTACTGGCTCTTCTTCTTTTTCTTGCTGTGGTGCAATGTTAAGTGCGTCAGCTGGTTGTAGATCTTCTTCTTCGTCTAAGTCGCGAAGCTCTACCTCTTCATCATTGACTGTTAACATTTTTACATCCATACCAAGAGATTGAAGTTCTTTAATCAATACTTTGAATGATTCAGGAACGCCTGGCTCTGGTACACTTTCACCTTTAACGATTGCTTCGTATGTTTTCACACGACCAACAACGTCATCGGATTTAACCGTTAAGATTTCTTGAAGTGTATAAGCAGCACCGTATGCTTCAAGTGCCCATACCTCCATCTCACCAAAGCGTTGTCCACCGAACTGTGCTTTACCACCAAGTGGCTGTTGAGTAACAAGTGAATAAGGACCCGTTGAACGTGCATGAAGTTTATCATCAACCATGTGAGCAAGTTTGATCATGTACATAATCCCTACTGATACACGGTTATCGAATGGTTCACCTGAACGTCCATCATACAGGATTGTTTTACCATCACGGTTCATACCTGCTTCTTCCATCGTTTCCCAAACATCTTCCTCGTTGGCACCATCAAATACTGGAGTTGCCATATGAACGCCTAGGTAACGAGAAGCCATACCTAAGTGTAATTCTAAAACTTGTCCGATGTTCATACGAGAAGGTACGCCAAGTGGGTTTAACATGATATCAACAGGAGTACCGTCTGGCATAAATGGCATATCCTCTTCCGGTAAGATACGAGAGATAACCCCTTTGTTACCATGACGTCCGGCCATTTTGTCTCCTACGCGAATTTTACGTTTTTGAACAATGTAAGCACGAACTAATTGGTTAACACCTGGTGGCAACTCATCGCCATCTTCACGGTTAAATACTTTCACGTCAAGAATAATACCGCCTGCACCATGTGGTACACGTAATGAAGTATCGCGAACTTCACGAGCTTTTTCACCGAAGATAGCATGTAATAGGCGTTCTTCAGCAGTTAATTCTGTTACTCCTTTAGGTGTTACTTTACCTACAAGAATGTCACCATCACGGACTTCTGCACCGATGCGGATGATACCACGTTCGTCTAAGTTACGAAGCGCATCTTCCCCAACGTTTGGAATATCACGAGTGATTTCTTCAGGTCCTAATTTTGTATCACGAGACTCTGATTCATATTCTTCAATATGAACAGATGTATAAACATCGTCTTTAACAAGGCGTTCGCTCATGATAACAGCATCCTCATAGTTAAAGCCGTTCCAAGTCATGAACGCAACAAGTACGTTACGACCAAGAGCAAGTTCACCATTTTCCATAGATGGACCATCTGCTAAAATGTCACGAGGTTTCACACGTTCGCCAACTTTTACAAGTGGACGTTGGTTGTATGAAGTACCTTGGTTAGAACGAATGAATTTTTGTAATTTATATTTCGTTAAATCGCCTTTAACCTCTTTACCGTCTACAACTTCAATACGGCGAACATGGATAGAGCGAGCTTCAACGTGCTCAACAATACCATCATATTTCGCTACTACAGCCGCACCTGAGTCACGCGCATCAACGTGTTCCATACCAGTACCAACAAATGGTGCTTCTGGGTTAAGAAGAGGAACTGCTTGACGTTGCATGTTGGCACCCATAAGCGCACGGTTCGAGTCATCGTTTTCTAAGAACGGGATACATGCCGTCGCTGCTGAAACTACTTGTTTAGGAGATACGTCCATGTAGTCCATTTGCGATTTATTAAATACTGTATTATCCCCACGGAAACGACCTACTACTTCTTCTTTAGCAAATGTACCATCAGGATTTAATAGTGAGTTCGCTTGTGCTACATAGTAGTTATCTTCTTCATCAGCTGTTAAATAATCAATTTGATCCGTTACTTTACCTGTTTCATGGTCGATACGACGATAAGGTGTTTCAATGAATCCGAATTTATTTACTTTGGCAAATGAAGATAATGAGTTGATTAAACCAATGTTTGGACCCTCTGGTGTCTCGATTGGACACATACGACCATAGTGAGAATAGTGAACGTCACGTACTTCGAAACCAGCACGCTCACGTGTTAAACCACCAGGTCCTAATGCAGATAGACGACGTTTATGCGTTAACTCTGCCAATGGGTTTGTTTGGTCCATGAATTGTGATAATTGAGAGCTACCAAAGAACTCTTTAATTGACGCAATTACCGGACGAATATTAATTAATTGCTGTGGTACGATAGCAGCTGTATCGTTAATAGACATACGCTCACGTACTACACGTTCCATACGAGATAAACCGATACGGAATTGGTTTTGTAAAAGTTCACCAACAGAGCGTAGACGACGGTTACCTAAATGGTCGATATCATCTGTTGCCCCTACTTGGTAAAGTAAGTTGAAGAAATAACTTACTGAAGATAATACGTCAGCAGGCGTAACATTCTTCACTTCTTCATCAATGTACGCATTACTAATAATATTGATTTCTTTTTGCGCTTCATCTTTCGGTGCATAAATTTTAATAGACTGGATTGTTACATCATCCTCAAGCACTCCACCTACTTGTGATAAAGTGCGGTAACCGATACCTTTTGATGTATCTTCTAGATACGGTAAGATTTTATCTAAAGTACGACGGTCAAGAAGTGTACCCTTCTCTACTAAAATTTCGCCTGTCTCTGGGTCTACAAGCGTTTCAGCAATCGTTTGGTTAAATAAACGATTTTTGATATGAAGCTTTTTATTCATTTTATAGCGACCAACATTCGCTAAATCATAGCGTTTTGCATCGAAGAAACGAGAGTATAATAAACTCTTCGCACTTTCAACTGTTGGTGGCTCACCTGGACGTAAACGTTCATAGATTTCTAAAAGTGCTTTTTCAGTACTTTCAGAGTTATCCTTTTCTAATGTATTACGTAAATATTCATTATCACCGATAATATCGATAATTTCTTGGTCTGAACCGAAGCCTAACGCACGAAGTAACACTGTTACTGGTAGCTTACGAGTACGGTCAATACGCACATATACTACATCTTTCGCATCAGTTTCATATTCTAACCATGCACCACGGTTTGGAATAACTGTCGCTCCGAAACCTTTCTTACCGTTTTTATCAGTTTTATCATGGAAATACACACTTGGTGAACGGACTAATTGTGAAACGATAACACGTTCAGCACCATTGATAATGAACGTACCTGTCTCTGTCATTAATGGGAAGTCACCCATAAAGACATCCTGTTCCTTCACTTCGTCTGTTTCTTTGTTGTAAAGACGTACTTTCACACGTAATGGAGCTGCGTAAGTAACATCTCGCTCTTTACACTCATCGACATCATACTTAGGATCTCC
The DNA here is from genome assembly GCF_050280425.1 of Lysinibacillus sp. NPDC093190. NCBI lineage: Bacteria > Bacillati > Bacillota > Bacilli > Caryophanales > Bacillaceae > Lysinibacillus > Lysinibacillus sp. NPDC093190. The sequence goes on from NZ_JBNNVG010000005.1 coordinate 44,253, forward strand.
TAACGAATAATCGATGAATTCTAATGAAAGATTGCCTGTAAAGTCCTCGATCGGCGAAATGTCACGGAACATTTCACGTAAACCTTCTTCAAGGAACCACTCGTAAGACGCCGTTTGAATCTCAATCAGATTTGGAAGCTCAAGCACCTCGTTAATACGCGCAAAGCTTCTACGCTGGCGGTGTTGTCCATACTGAACTAGTTGACCTGTCAACTCATTCACCCCTCAATAAAGCGATATTAGGTCTTTGCAAAATCATACAAATAGTGTATGATTTCGAAAGACAAAAAGAAAACGAGTCTTCAAAAAGATCTCATTTTCGGTTAACTAAACTTATCTTGGCAAGTATACCCACATTATAACAATCATATACAAAAGGGCATACGACCTCAAAATAATATTTTTGCATTGTATCATGTTATCATAGCCGATTTGTCAAGTCAATAATTTATGCATATTTCACTTATTTTTTCGCACGTACTATCCAGTACCCTTTTTTCTTCTCCACAACATCGACTTCAGAAAATTTTTCTTCTAAGTAACTTACCGTTGATGGTGCACCCTGCTTCTTCTGTATTACTACCCACAGCTCACCAGATGACACTAACTTATCATAAGCTCCATCGTAAAAGCGGAAAATTGTTTCCTTTCCTGCGCGAATTGGAGGATTGGTTAAAATAGCTGCGGCGTTTACATCATTGTCAACCATCGATAGTCCGTCACTCACAAATATCCGTACATTTTGAACACCGTTTACTTGCGCATTTTTTTGCGAGAGTGCAACAGCACGTTCATTGATATCCATCATTAAAACGGTACGGTCTGGGTTTGTTTTGGCAATCGATAATCCGATTGGTCCGTACCCACACCCCACATCAAAAATCGCACCATCAATATCAGGCATTTGAAAAGCATCTATTAAAACACGGGATCCAAAATCTACTTCGCTTTTACTAAATACACCTGCATCCGTTTCAAAGGAAAACGTATGCCCTAACAACTTGAATGTCCAGTGACGAGGTTTACTCTCAGTTTGAGGCTTACTCGTATAATAGTGATCTGACATTTTCACGCCTCCTCAGAATGAAGAAAAAAAGCTCGCCACAATGACGAGCTTTCCTTTTGTTTAAAAGTAACGCGAGATTACTTAACTTCTACAGATGCGCCAACTTCTTCAAGTTTAGCTTTGATTTGTTCAGCTTCATCTTTAGAAACGCCTTCTTTAAGAGCTTTAGGAGCGTTATCTACTACTTCTTTAGCTTCTTTAAGACCTAAACCAGTGATTTCACGAACCACTTTGATTACTTTGATTTTTTCAGCACCAGCTGATGCTAATACTACGTCAAACTCTGTTTTTTCTTCAGCAGCGCCAGCAGCAGCACCTACTACTGCTACAGGAGCAGCAGCTGTTACACCGAATTCTTCTTCGATAGCTTTTACTAAATCGTTTAATTCAAGAACTGTCATAGCTTTGATTGCTTCTAAGATTTGCTCTTTATTCATTATAATTTCCTCCTAATTGGATAATGTTTTATTGTTGCGGATCATGCCGCAGAAGTTATAGTACGTACGAAATTACGCGCCTTGTTCTTCTTTTTGTTCTGCAACAGCTTTTGTTGCAAGTGCGAAGTTGCGCACTGGAGCTTGAAGTACAGATAAAAGCATAGAAAGAAGACCTTCGCGTGATGGAAGTTCTGCAAGTGCTTTAACATCTTCAACAGAAGAGATTGTACCTTCAATAATGCCTGCTTTAATTTCTAAAGCTTCATTTTGCTTAGCGAACTCGTTGATGATTTTAGCAGGAGCTACAACATCTTCATTTGAGAACGCAATTGCGTTAGGACCAACTAATACGTCATTGATTCCTTCAAGACCAACAGCTTCAGTAGCACGACGTGTTAAAGTGTTTTTGTAAACTTTGAACTCAACACCAGCTTCACGAAGTTGTTTACGAAGTTCAGTTACTTGCGCAACGTTAAGACCACGGTAATCCACAACTACTACAGAAGCAGCATTTTGGAATTTCTCAGTAATCTCTTGAACTTGTGCTTGTTTGTTTTCGATAACTTTGCTCATGATGACACCTCCTATTAGAATGGGTCATTTATACCGACAAAAGAAAAGCCTCTGGGTCATATAGACACAGAGGCTGAAAGTCATCATCTTTAAAATAAGAATCCGAATTCCGATGTCCTCGGTAGGATCATTAAGTGACAAGTCACTCCTACTGTCTACGGTACAAATGGATGATTCACAACAGCAACCATCTTATCATAGATAGACAGTGCCGTCAACAGATTTACATAAAAACTTTATTATTTTACTACTACGCTTGAAGCGTCAACTTTAAGAGCTGGACCCATTGTAGTTGTAACGTTTACAGATTTCATGTAAGTACCTTTAGCTGCAGCAGGTTTTGCTTTTTGCACTACATCAAATACAGTTAAGAAGTTTTCTACTAATTTTTCTGTAGAGAAAGAAACTTTACCGATAGGTGCGTGGATGATACCAGCTTTATCAGCACGGTATTCTACTTTACCAGCTTTAATTTCTGCGATAGCTTTTGTTACATCGAAAGTAACTGTACCAGTTTTAGGGTTTGGCATTAAACCTTTAGGTCCTAATACACGACCAAGTTTACCAACTTCACCCATCATGTCAGGAGTTGCAACGATTACATCGAAATCGAACCAACCTTGTTGGATTTTTTGGATGTATTCCGCATCGCCTACATAGTCAGCACCAGCAGCTTCAGCTTCTTTAAGTTTTTCACCTTTAGCGAATACTAATACGCGTTGAGTTTTACCAGTACCGTTTGGTAACACTACTGCACCACGGATTTGTTGGTCGTTTTTACGAGTATCGATTCCTAGACGGAAAGCAACTTCTACAGTAGCGTCGAAGTTCACTGTGCTAGTTTTTTGAGCAAGTTCGATTGCTTCTTGAGCGCCGTATAATGCGTTACGGTCGATTAATTTTGCTGCATCTTGCAGTTTTTTACCTTTTTTAGCCATTATATAATTCCTCCTTGATTGTGGTTATAGCGGATTTTACCTCCCACGAATAAAGGTTGCGCGTTCACAAAGAAACTCCGCAACCTTCCAAAAAACAAATACATCATCAAGTAATGGGATTAGTCTTCGATAACAATACCCATGCTTCGTGCAGTACCTTCAACCATTAACATAGCAGCTTCTACTGAAGCAGCGTTAAGGTCTGGCATTTTAGTTTCAGCGATTTCGCGAACTTTATCACGTTTAACCGTTGCCACTTTTTTACGATTTGGTTCACCAGATCCAGATTGGATACCAGCTGCTACTTTAAGTAGTACTGCTGCAGGTGGAGTTTTTGTAATGAAAGTGAATGAACGATCCTCGAATACTGAAATTTCAACTGGAATAATAAGACCAGCTTGGTCTGCAGTACGCGCATTGAATTCTTTACAGAATCCCATGATGTTCACACCCGCTTGACCTAATGCAGGACCAACCGGTGGTGCTGGGTTTGCTTTACCAGCAGGGATTTGAAGTTTAACAACTTTAATAACTTTTTTAGCCACGAGACACACCTCCTTAAGTCCGTGATGTGGTAATTGGGTTGCCCCTCCCACTCAATATCTGTCTGTCAGCTAAGTGCCGATAACATTAAAATTATCAATACAGACGTCAAACCAAAGTATGACAATCTGACCTAGAAATGATACCACTTTTAATTTTTTTAAGCAAGTAGTAATTAATAAAATCTGCGACATACGTCTTAGACATAGTCACTTTAGTTACTAGAACTACATTTTTTGTATTTGCTCAAAATCTAGTTCCATAATTGTTTCGCGACCAAACATATCGACAGAAACTTTCACTTTTCCTTTTTCAGTATCAATCTCTTCAACACGTCCTTGGAAGTGAGCAAAAGGCCCTTCTAATACTTCTACTGCTTCTCCAATAGAAATATCAATCTCGACAATTGTATCCGTCATTCCCATTTGCTGAAGTAGACGATCCGCTTCTTCAGGTAACAAAGGTGTCGGCTTTGCACCACCACCAGATGAACCGATAAAGCCAGTGACACCTGGCGTATTACGTACAACATACCACGAATCATCTGTCATAATTAGCTCAACTAAAACATAACCAGGGAAAACTTTACGCATCATAGTACGCTTTTTCCCATCCTTCATTTCTGTTTCTTCATGTTCAGGCACAATAACACGGAAAATCTTATCTTGCATACCCATTGTTTCTACACGTTTCTCTAGGTTTGCTTTTACACGGTTCTCATATCCTGAATACGTATGAACAACATACCAATTTTTCTCCATAACTACTAGGACTTCTCGTCCGTCCCTCCCTTACAAATAAAAGTGAAATGACTCGGATATGCTAAGTGCATTCTTTACTCTTTTCACAAACTGCTCATTAGAAAAACGTAGCTTTCGCTAATAGCTAGCAAAAGCCTGATGATATATACCAAATCTAGCATAGTCATCTATCGCTACCCTCATACTATCTCTAGTAGCATACTTATCATATTGAGAATATTTTACTGCTGATTACTTCTTCAATTTCGCCTTGGCGTAATTGTGTCCGGATTTTGAATTGTGCCTGCACAATTCATTCCTTTAAAAATCCGTGACATCCGCCGGAGGCTTTAGGCCAACACGATGTTGGTCACTCAGTCGTTGCCACACGACGTGGCGTTCTTAGACTGAGTTCCTCTATTTCAGTAGGTGTTTGGACAGCCCACCATAAAGGAACTATAACTGCATTCATCTTACCACCTATTGAGATGGGAGTCTCCTGTAGCTGACGCTTTGCTTTCACTACAAGAAACATCTGCTGAATGAAGATAAAACAAACGAAAAAACCCGTTTATTGTAATGACGGGCTATTTCAGAAGTATTAACATGCTATTTACTAAATTATAGATCTAAATACCAGCGGAATAATGATGAAATGCCTAAGTCTGCTACCACAAAAAATAAAGCCATAATTACAACAGTTGAAATTACAACGACTGTATATTTCGTCAGTTCTTTACTTTTTGGCCAGCTTGTTTTGCGCATTTCCGACATTACATTGCTGAAAAAGCCTTTAATCTTGCCCATTCTAGCCTAACCTCCGAATCAATCATATCTGTCTATTTACAAATTATTTTATAGCGTTTGTTTATGCACTGTATGTTCATTGCAATGCGAGCAAAATTTCTTTAATTCCAGGCGTACGGTTGAATCTCCCTTAGTTGGAAACGTATAATTTCTCGATCCGCATTTTTCGCAATTTAGAACGACTTTTTTTGCCATATAATCACCTTTTCGGCACTTTGTCTTTTCAAGACTAACACCTATATTTGTCAATGTCAATAAAGGCATACAACCGCTAAGACATTTCTTCAAGAACTAAATGTCGCTCTAATTTACGCTTTACTCGTTGCAAAGCATTGTCAATAGACTTCACATGACGATTTAATTTCGCGGAAATTTCATGATAAGACTGTCCATCTAAATAAAGAGCTAACACTTGTAGCTCCAATTCACTTAAAATCTCACCCATCTTTTCTTCTAAGTAGTCAAATTCTTCTCTATGAATCATTAATTCTTCCGGATCATCCATAATAGCTCCGGTTAACACATCCATTAATGTACGATCTGACTCCTCATCAAAAATAGGCTTGTCCAAAGAAACGTAAGAATTTAGTGGTATATGCTTTTGTCTTGTAGCTGTTTTAATAGCCGTAATAATCTGTCTTGTAATACAGAGTTCAGCAAAAGCTCGAAAAGAAGCAAGCTTATCTCCCTTAAAATCGCGAATGGCTTTATATAAACCAATCATGCCCTCCTGGACAATGTCTTCCTTATCTGCACCAATTAAAAAATAAGATCTAGCCTTTGCTCTCACTAACAAACGGTATTTCGTAATTAAATAATCCAACGCATCTGTATTACCTTGATGCACCATTTCAATAAGCTCTTCATCATTGAATCGTTCAAAATCTTGTGTCACTTGTACAATACTATTTTTAAACATGGTATCACCTCAGCCACAACAGATAATTAGGAACAGTATAACGGAATTGGAAAATACGCGTCAATCAATCATTTCAAACCACGCCGCCATTTTTCGAAAGCCAAAGCAACATCGGGCTTTAGCTCTATGCGAGAAGGCGGCTTGCTATCCTGTTTTCGTTTCACATCATGAGAAATTTTATGCTGGATAATACCCATATCAATTTCTAGCTCTCTTGCCGATTTTCGCAGAGCACCATTACCGAAAATAACATTTTGCTCTGCCATATCAGAGGTTGCTACGTGAATCTGTACATTTCTAGCTTTTAGTTCGTGTGTCATTTTTTCAATACGTTCATCTGCTGTTTCGTTTTTCCGTGTATAAATGACTTCGACATCATTTTCTAAATAAGTTTGCTCCACACCCGATACAAGATGGGCGTCAAAAACTATAATTACGCGCCACCCGATAGCTGCCTTATACTCAGCCATAAGCTCAATTAATCTTCTACGGGCATCTTCAAAATTCGTATCTCGTAATGGCCGTAGCTCTTTCCAAGCTCCTATCATATTATAGCCATCAACAAGCAGAATGTTGTTCATTGTCAATCATTCGCTTCTTGACGTTTACGATACACTTCGTACATTAAAAGTGCAGCAGCTACCGATGCATTTAGTGATGTGACATGCCCAACCATCGGTAAATGATATAAAAAGTCACATTTCTCTTTTAATAAGCGGCCCATTCCTTTACCTTCACTACCAATAATAATCGCAAGTGGCAATGTTGCATCCATTTTACGATAGTCTGCAGAACCTTTGGCGTCTGTACCTGCAATCCATACCCCTCGTTCTTTTAGCTCATCTACCGTCTGCGCTAGGTTATTTACACGCACAACAGGTACATGCTCAATCGCGCCAGTTGATGCCTTTGCCACTACAGCTGTCAAACTCACAGAACGGCGCTTCGGAATAATAATACCATGCGCACCTATCGCATCAGCAGTTCGCATTATAGAGCCCAGATTATGCGGGTCCTCTAGCTCATCTAAAATTAAGAAGAATGGATCTTCTTGTTTTTTTGCCGCTGCAGCAAATAAATCCTCTAGCTCTGCATATCTATATGCTGCAACAGAGGCAACTATTCCTTGGTGATTGGCATCTGATAATTGATCCACCTTTTTTTTCGGGACAAATTGAACGATGATTCCACGTTCTCGTGCTAAATCTAGAAGTTCATTAACCCCTGATTTTTTCACACCTTCTGCAATCCATACTTTATTCATATCGCGGCCTGAACGAAGTGCTTCTAACACTGGGTTTTTACCGGCAATAATTTCACCATTTTGCTCTGCCATTAATTCGACACTCCTTTCGATTCCTCGATGATTTGAATAGCGTATGCAATGATTGCATAAACGCGTTCTAATTCATTTAATAAATATAAACTACCAAGCACTGCCTCAAAACCTGAGCTATTACGATATGTTTGAACATCTGTATTTTTTGGCACAGAGCCGGATTTGGCATTACGTCCACGCCGGAACACAGCCAACTCCTCCTCTGTTAAAAAACCTTCATCCATCATTCGATGTACAATCATAGATTGCGCTTTCGCTGATACGTAACGTGTCGCTTCTCTATGAAGCGTGTTAGGTTTGACACGGCCGGCACGTAGCAAATGCTCTCGTATCTTTTGTTCTAAAACTGCGTCTCCCATATAGGCTAACGCTAATGCATTTAATTGCTTAACATCTTCGTTGCGGAGTTTATCCAAGTTACTTACCCTCGTTTCCATCTAGTTCCTTGTCGCGTATCTTCTAAAATGATACCTTGCGCTTGCAAATGGTCACGAATTTCATCCGAACGAGCAAAATCACGATTTTTACGTGCTTCTACACGTTCCTGTAAAAGTGCTTCAATTTCTTCGTCTAATAGCTCTTCTTCTTTTGCAAATTCAATACCTAAGACGTCACCTAACACCTCAAAAGTTTCAGTAAAACTTAATAGTACCTTTTCATCAGTATTCGTTTCGTTTAGATAAATATTTGCGATACGTGCTAATTCAAATAATACAGAAATGGCATTGGCTGTATTAAAGTCATCATCCATTGCTTCTTCAAAATAAGCTTTTTGTTCAGCAATTTTTTTAAGCCATTCTTCTGAGTGATCGCCTAAGCTCGCAGTTGCTGTTAAACGGTGTTTCGCATTGTTGTAGGCAGTACGAATTCGTTCTAACCCATTTGCGGCTGCATCTACTAAATCCTTCGCAAAGTTAATCGGATGACGATAATGCACAGAAAGCATAAAGAAGCGTAAAACTTGTGGGTCAATTTGTTTACGAATATCATTAACGAGTATAAAATTACCAAGGGATTTGGACATTTTTTCATTATCAATATTAATATACCCATTGTGCATCCAATAACGCGCAAATGTTTTATCATTATGAGCTTCAGATTGTGCAATTTCATTTTCATGATGCGGGAATGTTAAATCTTGCCCACCAGCATGAATATCAATAGTATCTCCTAAATGCTCACGTGCCATTACAGAGCATTCAATATGCCAACCTGGACGTCCTTTGCCCCAAGGACTTTCCCAGTAAATTTCACCTGGCTTCACAGCTTTCCAAAGAGCGAAATCTAACGCATCATCTTTTTTCTCGCCTGCTTCTATACGAGCACCAATTTTTAAATCATCCACCGATTGGTGAGATAATTTACCGTAACCATTAAATTTACGAGTTCGATAATACACATCACCAGCTGACTCATAAGCATAGCCTTTATCGATTAAAACTTGAATGAATTGAATGATATCATCCATATGCTCTGTGACACGTGGATGTACATCTGCTTTCTTGCAGCCTAGCGCTGTAACATCTTCAAAGTACGCTGCAATAAAGCGCTCCGTTAATTCATGAACTTCTTCTCCAAGTTCATTAGCAGCCTTAATAATTTTGTCGTCAACATCTGTGAAATTTGAAACAAATTTCACATCATAGCCTTTGTATTGGAAATAACGACGCACTGTATCGTAGACAATTACAGGACGTGAATTCCCAATATGGATGTAGTTATAAACTGTCGGGCCGCAAACGTATATTTTTACTTTGCCTTCTTCCAGCGGTACGAAAGTTTCCTTTTGTCGTGTTAATGAGTTGAAAATTTGAATACTCATTGTGTTTCTCTCTCCTTTTGTAAGCGTTCGATTTCCTGATTCAATGCTGCAATCTGCTTCTCGAAAGCTTGACAACGTTCTTCTACAGGGTCAGGTATATTTTGGTGGTCTAGTTTTTTCTCTAGACGAACTCCATCCTTAATCACTATTTTACCAGGAATACCGACAACTGTAGCATTTGGTGGCACTTCTTTTAAAACAACTGAGCCTGCACCAATTTTACTATTTTCACCAATAGTAATAGAACCTAAAACTTTTGCACCTGTTGCAACTAGTACATTATCCTCTAATGTCGGATGGCGTTTTCCCTTTTCTTTTCCTGTACCACCTAAAGTTACACCTTGATACAACGTTACATTATCACCAATCTCACATGTTTCACCAATTACAACGCCCATCCCATGGTCAATAAAGAAACGTCGGCCAATTTTCGCTCCCGGATGAATTTCAATTCCAGTAAAGAAGCGACTAATTTGTGAAATGGTACGGGCTATAAAATAAAAACGCTTTTTAAAGAACCAATGGGCAACTCGATGTGACCAAGTAGCGTGCAGACCTGAGTATGTTAGTATAACTTCGAGTACACTACGCGCTGCAGGATCATTCTCAAAAATTGTTTCTACATCTTCCTTCATTCTTTTAAACACAAAAAGCTCCCCCTTTTCATTTTGGTTGAAAATTCCACACAATCAACTGCATCCCTGGCCTTTGAAATACTATAGCTGATGTTGATTTCACCGCAGAGTAGTCGAGCAGAATTCGGCGCATCCATCGCTTCAAGTCACATGTCTGGAAAACAAAAAAAGCGCCTCTATCATCCCTAAAAAAGGGATGACAGAGACGCTAAATATGCGCGGTTCCACTCTGATTGAAGGCGAATGCCTTCCACTCTGGACGTTCTGTAACGGGAACGAATCGATAAAGCCTACTTTTTGTTCAGCTTTATGCTCAAAGGTGCATTTCAGTTTTGCCTAGGCTCAGACCACTTTCAGCCGGTAATGGTCCTCTCTTTAGAGCATGCGCCACTTACTTCTCCTTATCAACGCTTTCTCAATGTAAATACATTTTACAACGAACTGATAAATTGTCAATCAATTTCTACTTATTGCGCAAGTTTTTCTACACGATCAATTATTTTCTGTTTGCCAATTAAGCAAATCGCGTTCGGAAGTTCTGGACCATGCGTTTCACCCGTCGTTACGACGCGAATTGGCATAAATAGATTTTTACCTTTGTGACCTGTTTCTTTTTGAACAGCTTTAATAGCAGCTTTGACAGTATCAGGCGTAAATTCCTCTAAACCTTCAAGCTGTGCTTTAAATGCAGCCATTACCTCAGGTACCTGCTCACCTGCTAAAACTGCTTTTGCTTCTTCATCATATTCAATATGATCGTTAAAGAATAGGCGAGATAGTTCTACAATTTCAGCACCAAAACTCATTTGCTCATGATAAAGTGCGATTAAATCTGTAGCCCATGCACGTTCTTCTTCTGTTAACTCTTCTGGTAATAAACCGGCTTTTTGTAAGTGCGGTAAAGATAATACCACTACTTCTTCTAAAGATAATTTTTTAATATATTGGTTATTCATCCAAGTAAGCTTTTGTTTATCGAACATAGATGGTGATTTTGAAAGACGTTTTTCGTCAAAGATTTTAATAAATTCTTCTTTTGAGAAAATCTCTTCTTCCCCTTCAGGAGACCAGCCAAGTAAAGCGAAGAAGTTGAACATCGCTTCAGGTAGATAGCCTAAATCTTTATATTGTGTGACGAATTGAATAATTGATTCATCACGTTTTGATAATTTTTTACGGTTTTCATTAATGATTAATGTCATATGACCAAAGCGTGGATATTCCCATCCGAATGCATCAAAAATCATCATTTGTTTTGGTGTATTCGATAAATGCTCTTCACCACGGAATACATGTGAAATTTCCATAAAGTGATCATCTAGCACTACCGCATAGTTATACGTTGGGATACCATTTGCTTTAACAAGAACCCAGTCACCAATATCTTTTGACTCAAATGATACTTGTCCACGTACTAAATCCTCAAATTCATATGTTACACTTTCAGGTACACGCATACGAATTGTATATGGTTCACCAGCAGCTTCTTTAGCCGCAACTTCCTCTGCCGATAAATGACGACAAGTACCATCATAAGTTGGAGCTGCAACACCTCGAGCTTTTTGTTCTTCACGAGACGCTTCTAATTTCTCAGAAGAACAGAAGCATTTGTAAGCTAAACCTTGCTCTAATAGCTTTTCAGCGTGCTCTTTATAAATATCAAGACGCTCCATTTGACGATAAGGTGCATATGGTCCACCAATATCGATCGACTCATCATATTCAATACCTAACCATTTTAAGTTATCTAGCTGAGATGCTTCTCCGCCCTCTACATTACGCTCAATATCTGTATCCTCAATACGTACGATGAATTTACCATTATGATGTTTTGCATATAAATAGTTAAATAACGCTGTACGCGCTCCACCGATATGTAAGAAACCAGTAGGGGATGGCGCGTAACGAACACGAACTTCTTTCGCCATAATTAAAAGCCTCCTAAATTTTCGATCAAAAAATTGACTTTGTTCATTTTACCACTCTGTTACAGGAAATAAAAGCACTGAGAGCCTGCTTTTATTTCTTATTCAATAGGATTGTCGCCATCGCAGCAATCCCTTCCTCGCGACCTGTAAAACCTAAACGCTCAGTTGTTGTTGCTTTAACATTAACTTGAGAAGGCTCTGCATGAAGCAATTCTGCAATTCGATTTTGCATTTGTTCAATATATGGCGCCATTTTCGGACGTTGTGCCATAATCGTACAATCCACATTACCTAGAACATAGCCCTTATCCTCAACAATTTTCCAAATATGCTCTAATAATTTCGCTGAATCAGCATCCTTGAACGCGGGGTCTGTATCTGGGAAATGACGACCGATATCTCCCTCACCAATAGCCCCTAACGCTGCATCTGTTACAGTGTGTAATAAAACATCTGCATCTGAATGTCCCACTAACCCTTTTTCATGAGGAATTGTTATACCACCAATAATTAATGGACGCCCTTCTTCAAATGCATGCACGTCAAATCCTTGTCCCACTCGAAACATATGATTTTGAGACTGTCTAATAAGATAAATAAAATCTACCAACTGAAGCTCATTTACTTCAAAAAATATGCAGACTTAAAAAGCTTCTATTCAGCTTATAAGGCAGTCTCATTCACCTTCCTTCACTTTTATATTTACTCTATATTATACCCTCACATTTTAACATATTTCCTAGGAAATTGAGTGTCTCGGCAAAGCTATATAATATGGGGCTCTCATTTCCCTCGTATTTTTTGTTATGCTTGCATTAATCTAATACGATAAGGCGGGAATAAAATGAACATCAATACTTTTGAAAAGCAGTTTAAAAAAGTAATTGTACAGCGTGGGCACGATTATTATGTAAAAAATCATGTCATTGATATTATGCAAATTGACAATAGCAATTGGCAGGCAGAGGTTGAAGGAACTGAACCGTATACTGTAGATGTCGTCATCACATCAAATGGCGATATTACATATGCGAATTGTGACTGCCCTTACGATGATGATTGCAAGCATATTGCCGCTGTGCTATACGCGATTAAGGAACAGCTTAACAATCCTCCTGTATCAGTATTTAAATCATCTAAAGCAAAAAAATCAACATTACAGCAATTGCTAACAACACAAACAAAAGAAGATTTAATAAGCCTAATTCTAACAGTTGGGAAGAACTCCCCTAATTTTTTGCAAGAATTAGAAATGCGGCTAATGGAGCCAACAGATATAGTAAAGGCCGCTAAAAAAATAATTGTCCAGCATCTAAAAGCTGAGCAAGAGGGGCGTAGCGGTTTTATCCCACGTCATCGGGCATCGAAAGCGCTAAAAGGTGTCTACGCAACACTTCAGCACGCTGAGGAACACATCGACAAAGAGGATCATATTACAGCTATTGAGCTTAGTTTTCTGTGCCTCCAATATGCATTAGAGGCACTACAATATGGTGATGACTCCGATGGTCATTTCGGTGATGCCATTAATGAAAGTCTTGAATTAATTAATCAAGCAATTGAAGAAGGGACAAGCCTTTGGTCAAAAAAGCAGCATGAAACAGTATATGAACTTGTTATTCAAAAAGCAATGCAACACGATTTAGATGGTTGGGTAGACTGTCGAATTCATTTGCTCCACGCCTGTGTTCCTCTTTGCTTGGATGATGATATTGAGGAGCAGTTTAAAACCCTTATTCATTCAATGGAAAGTACATCAGATGATTGGAATGCACAATATATAAATAAAGAGTTAAAACAGATTGAACTTCATTTACTACAGGATAAATACAGCAGTAAGGAAGTAGAGGCATTTTTAGAGAAGCATATTGAGGACTACCATATGCGTGAACAAATTATTCAATCTGCCATTAACCGCGGTGAATATGAAAAAATATTACAATTAACAGCAGATGGAATTCAGCAAGATCAACAACTCCCAGGAATTGTGAGCATGTGGCAACGCTATGCCTTTCTAGCTCATCAGCATTTAGGGCATACAGAAGAGATGCGCGAATTAGCTTTAACGCTATTACAACAGGGTGATTATGATTTTTACAAGGAATTCAAAGCTCTTCACTCTACTGATCAATGGCCGGAGGTTCTAGAAGAATTATTAAATAGCCTTGCAAATTCGCACTTATATGCAAGGCTTATTGTAGAGGAACAACAAACTAAACGTATTCTAGACTATTGCAAAGAATACCCAACACGAATAGAGGACTATTATCAATTCATTAAAAAGCAGTACTATGAAGAAGTTTGTGCACTCTTCATTGACGCCATCACTATCGATGCTCAATCTTCCACTAATCGAAAAAATTATAAAGATGTCTGTCGTTCTATCAATATTATGCGTAAGGCTGGCTATGCCATAGAAGCAGAACGGTTAATTGCTGATTTACTGCAAACTTACCCAAGACGGTCTGCTTTTATAGAGGAATTAAAAAGTATTATGAAATAGTGGATTTTCTCTGCAAAAAGAGTTGCTTAACAGCTTTACATTTTGAGGAATTGAGGCATTTAAGAACATTGCTGAAACAGCCCATAGTCAAGCAGAAGAAGAGAAAAAATCTGAAAGAAGTTAAAATAAAAATCCCGTAAGAAGTTATAGTGCTACTTCTTTACGGGATTTTGTCTAGCTGCTCTAACCGCTACCTTTTCATTTACCTATTGTCTCACTTCAACTACTCGCATTCAAAGCACGTTTACGCAATATCGCTTCACCAAAAACTAAATCCTCTTGCGTCGTCATCTTTACATTCTCGTAGCTGCTTTCTACAATATGCACCTCATGACCGAGACGTTCAACAAGCATTGCTTCATCTGTGCCAAGGAAGCCTACCTTCTCAGCTACATCCTCTGCCTCTACAATTAAATCAAATTGAAATGCTTGTGGAGTTTGAATCATCCATAAGCTTTCTCGATCAATAGTCTCTTCAATAACACCATTGCGTACTTTTTTCATCGTATCCTTCGCACGAACTCCTGCAATCGCAGCGCCAAATTTATGCGCACTTTGTACAAGACTCGCAATAATGTCATGCGTAATAAATGGACGCGCAGCATCATGCACAAGCACAATATCGACCTGCTTCATTTCTTTCATGCACGAATGGACGGAATGCTGTCGCTCTGCACCACCATCAGGTAAACCTTTAACTTTAGTAATTCCATACCTCTCTAGCATTTCTTGAATAAATCCACGCTCTTCTGGCTTCACTGCAAGCCAAATACCTGTACACTGGCTGTCCTGTTCAAATACCTCCAGTGTGTGTATGAGGATCGGTTTTTCTAAAAGATTTAAAAATAACTTATTTTGCCCTGCACCCATTCGCTTTCCGCTTCCCGCAGCAGGCAACACTACTTCATATTGCACATTTCCCACTTCCTAGTCATCCTTTGGTTTAGCAAAAATCATACGACCTGCTGATGTTTGAAGAACACTTGTTACGGTTACCGTAATTGCCTGTCCTATATAGCTACGTCCACCTTCAACAACAATCATTGTGCCATCATCTAAATAAGCAACCCCTTGATTATGCTCTTTGCCATCTTTAATGACCATCACTTGCATATCCTCACCTGGAATAACGACAGGCTTTACTGCATTTGCTAAATCATTGATGTTTAGTACTTTAACGTGGTGAAGCTCACAAACTTTGTTAAGGTTAAAGTCGTTTGTAACAATTTGTGTATCGTTACCCCTTTTCTTTGCAAGACGTACTAGCTTTAAGTCAACCTCTTGCACATCCTCAAAGTCCTCTTCAGTAATCTCAACCTTCGTCGAACGCTCATCTTGTAATTTCTTTAAAATATCTAAACCACGACGACCTCTTGTACGCTTTAATGTATCCGAAGAATCAGCAATATGCTGGAGCTCAGTAAGGACAAATTGGGGTACAACTAGTGTACCTTCTATAAAGCCGGTTTCAGAAATATCTGCAATACGACCATCAATAATAACACTAGTATCTAACAGTTTATAGTTTCCTCGTGCTTCTTGCGGCTCTACACCTTCCGTTAATTTTTTCTTCGTATTGTTACCCCGTAATGTAAATAGCTGGATTAATTCATCTCGCTTTTTAAAGCCTACACGGAACCCTAAATATCCAAGCACAAATGACAGTATAATTGGTATAACCTTTGTAATAATCGGTAAATCAATACTATCAATTGCAAAGCCTAAGAAATAAGCAACGATTAATCCGATAATAAGTCCAAGTGTACCAAATAATAAATCCCCAACAGGTACTTTAAATAACACCTCTTCCATCCAGCTAATGAGCCTTACAAAATAATCTGAAAAGGCAAACGATAATGTAAACAGTAAAAGCGCTCCTAAAGCTACTGATACGTAAGGATTATCCAGCCAAGGATTAGATGATAAATGAAGCAATTCGTATAATGGCGGTAAGAAAACAAGGCCTAATGCTCCTCCAATCAGTAAAAAAGCAATTTGAACAAATTTTTTCATAAACTGTCACCTCCCATTTTTAATATATAATTATACATAGTTTACTGTAGAAAATCTTTTATGAACCCATCAAAGTATCATTAATCTCTTCTTTTGATCGATCATTTCGATTCTAATGAAAGAGAAGAATCAATAATTGAAATCCCTCACACTCAAATTAGAAATGCTTAAGCATCTGCTAGGCATTAAAGAAGCCTTTTCACAGACGTTATCTTAGACGCCATTACCCCTCTTAGAGTTTCCTACCTTCTATCTATGAATTACAAAAGCAATTAAAAGTGCATGTCAGAACATTGTCCAACATGCACAAGCTTCTTTATTGCTCTCTAAAGCAAGCATTCAATGCATCTTTTATCGTTTCTACACCAACTATCTCAATACCTTGTGGAAAATCCCATCCACCGATATTCGAGGCCGGTATGAAGACCCGTTTAAATCCGAGCTTTGCTGCCTCAATCACACGTTGTTCAATACGTGATACACGACGCACCTCGCCTGTCAAACCTACTTCCCCAATAAAGCAATCCGTTGCTCTGACAGCTTGATCCTTAAAACTTGAAACGATGCTTGTCAACACAGCCAAATCAATTGCAGGCTCATCAAGCTTCACGCCGCCAGCAACTTTAATATATGCATCCTGTGCCTGTAGCATGAGGCCCATTCGCTTTTCAAGGACTGCCATAAGCAGCTGCACACGATTTTGATCGACACCCGTTGCCATTCGTTTTGGATAATTAAAGCTTGTTGGTGTTACAAGCGACTGAATTTCAACTAGAATTGGCCGTGTACCTTCCATCGAGGCTACAATCGTTGACCCTGCCGCCCCCTGTGAACGCTCCTGTAAGAACAACTCAGACGGGTTTAACACTTCCTTTAAGCCCCCTTGAAGCATTTCAAAGATAGCAATTTCATTCGTAGAGCCAAAGCGGTTTTTTTGGCTGCGTAAAATACGGTGATTATGATGTCGTTCTCCTTCAAAATACAATACCGTATCGACCATATGCTCCAAAATACGTGGCCCTGCAATTTGTCCCTCTTTTGTTACATGTCCCACTAAAAAAATTGCAATTCCCTTTGTTTTTGCAATTCGCATAAGTTCTGCGGTACATTCACGCACTTGTGATACACTACCAGGTGCACTCGTTACCTCCGGATGAAAAACAGTTTGAATAGAATCGACAATAACGAACTTTGGCTGCACATCGTCAATGGTCTGATTTAAAAACTCTAAATTCGTCTCAGAATATATATATAGCTCCTGTGATACCACTCCTAAACGTTCTGCACGTAGCTTTGTTTGACGGATAGATTCCTCACCAGAAATATAGAGCACACGATGTCCCTTATTCGATAGCAACGCAGATACTTGTAATAATAACGTCGACTTCCCAATCCCAGGATCTCCCCCAATTAACACAAGAGAACCCGGCACGATGCCGCCACCTAACACTCGGTTAAGCTCACCCATTTCTGTTGCAACTCGTGATTCCTCAGCAGCTTCAATCTGCATAATAGGGAGAGCCTTTTGGGTAACCGTAGCTGAATGTTGGAATGCCCCACGTGGCCCTTTTGCAACGACCTCCATCTCTTCAACCATTTTATTCCATTCTCCACATCCTGGACATCTTCCCATCCATTTTGCGGATTCATAGCCACAGCTTGAGCATACAAATTTTGTTTTTTTCTTTGCCAAATTGCATCCACCTCGAATATTTGTTCTTATATTTAATATTGTACATAAAAAAAGACAGCTTGGCACTTAAAGCCTTGCTGTCTTAATCAATTATGCCTCGGCATAATTGCGTCCGGAATCGGCTTTGTGCTTAGGCCTGCACGATGCAGGTCAGTTAGCCGTTATCGCATGGATGCGATGATTTTAGGCTAACATCCCCTAAGCACTCCTTTCCGATTCCATGACATCCGCCGGAGGCTTTAGGCCAACACGATGTTGGTCACTCAGTCATTGCCACAGGACGTGGCGTTCTTAGACTGAGTTCCTATATTTCAGCGGGTATTTGGACACCCACTGAAAAGCAGCTTAAATCCTCATTCATCTCACCACCTATAGAGGTGGGAGACTTTTGCTGAAAAAAGTTAAATCGCATGTTGTGGGAGAATTATTTAGAAGTAGAAACTCCCTCTTTTTTCTTCACAACAAACTCATCATTCACGTAATCAATGATAACTTGGTTGCCCTTCTCTACATTGCCTTTTAGCAGTTCTTCCGATAAACGGTCTTCTACTTGTTTTTGTAATGCACGACGTAGTGGACGAGCACCGTATTGAGGATCGTAGCCTTCCTCTGCAATTTTCTCAAGAGCCGAATCCGTTAACTCTAACGAAATGTCTTGCTCTTTTAGACGTTTTGTTAAAGCATTCGCCATCATTGCTACGATTTCTTTTAAATGTTCTTTTTCTAGTGAGTGGAAGACGATCATTTCGTCGATACGGTTTAAGAATTCTGGGCGGAATGCTTTTTTCAATTCCTCCAGCATTGTACCTTTCATATCTTTATACTTCGTATCAGTACTACCTACATTGAAACCAAGGTTTTTACGATATTTTAAAGCATCTGCACCAACGTTTGATGTCATAATAACAACCGTGTTGCGGAAATCTACCACTCGACCTTTAGAATCTGTTAAACGGCCATCTTCAAGTACTTGAAGTAAGATATTGAAAACATCTGGATGAGCCTTTTCAATTTCATCTAGTAATACTACTGAATACGGTTTACGACGAACTTTTTCTGTTAGTTGACCGCCATCATCAAAGCCTACATAGCCTGGAGGTGAACCAACTAAACGTGAAGTCGAATGTTTTTCCATGTACTCAGACATATCAACGCGAATCATTGCGTCCTCATCGCCAAACATAACCTCAGCTAATGCTCTAGCAAGCTCTGTTTTACCAACCCCTGTAGGACCTAAGAAAATAAATGAACCAATTGGTCGTTTCGGATCTTTCAAGCCAGCTCTTGCACGACGAATTGCGCGAGAAATCGCCTCTACTGCTTCTCCTTGACCTACAACTCGTTTGTGTAACTCTTCTTCAAGCTGTAATAACTTAGAAGATTCTTCTGAAGCAATTTTTGATACTGGAATTCCAGTCCACATAGATACTACCGCTGCTACATCATCCACTGTAACTTTTGATTCGGCTTTGCCTTGTTCTTCCTTCCAATTTTTTCTCGTAGTTTCAATTTCATCTTTTAGCTTTTGCTCTGTATCTCTTAATGACGCTGCCTTTTCAAATTCTTGACCTGAAACAGCTGCATTCTTTTCAGAGCGCACATTTTCAAGCTTATCTTCAAGTGCCTTTAAGTTTGGTGGCACTGCGAATGAGCGTAAGCGTACTTTAGAACCCGCCTCATCGATTAAGTCAATCGCCTTATCTGGTAAGAAACGATCAGAAATATATCGATCACTCATTTTTGCTGCCGCTTCAATTGCTTCATCTGTAATTTTCACACGATGATGTGCTTCATAACGATCACGTAAGCCTTGAATAATTAGAATCGCTTCTTCTACAGTTGGCTCATCAACTTGAATTGGTTGGAAACGGCGCTCTAATGCCGCATCCTTCTCAATATATTTACGATACTCATCTAGTGTCGTTGCACCAATACATTGAAGTTCGCCACGTGCTAAAGATGGTTTTAAAATATTTGACGCATCAATGGCACCTTCGGCACCACCTGCACCGATCAATGTATGCAATTCATCGATAAATAAAATAACATTTCCTGCTTGGCGGATTTCATCCATTACTTTTTTCAAGCGATCCTCAAACTCACCACGATATTTTGTTCCAGCAACAACCGTTCCCATATCAAGTGTCATAACACGTTTATCACGAAGAATTTCTGGCACTTCATTATTAATAATTTGCTGCGCTAAGCCTTCAGCAATAGCTGTTTTACCAACACCTGGCTCCCCGATTAATACAGGGTTATTTTTTGTACGGCGAGATAGAACCTCGATAACACGTGTAATTTCCTTGCTTCGACCAATGACCGGATCTAAAGTGCCTTCACGAGCAATTTGCGTTAAATCACGCGCAAGGCTATCTAATGTTGGTGTATTGGCAGCCTGTGCAGCTTGTTGACCAGATTGAGCATTATCGTTATTGCCTAATAACAATAGCACTTGCTGACGAGCCTTATTCAATCCGACACCAGCATTATTTAATACACGGGCCGCTATACCTTCACCTTCACGAATAAGCGCTAATAGTAAATGCTCTGTGCCGATATAGGAATGACCTAATTTACGTGATTCATCGACTGATAGTTCTATTACTTTTTTAGCTCGAGGTGTGTAATGGACTATTGGACCAACATCCTCTTTACCTTTCCCTACTAGCTCTTCAATACCTGCTTCAATCATTTGAGGACTAATATCAATGGCTTCTAATGCTTTTGCAGCAATACCGCCACCTTCACGGATAAGCCCTAATAGAATATGCTCTGTTCCGATTGATTCGTGTTTCCAACGAATTGCCTCTTCTTGTGCAAGCTGTAATACTTTTTGCGCGCGTTGTGTAAAACGATTAAACATCAAATGAATCCTCTCCTTTTCCCCGAATAATAGGCTTACTCATATTTTCTCGAGATAGTGCCTCACGAAGCATTTCAGCTCGTACGCGATCTCGCTCAGCAGGCGGCAAAACGTCCCCTGCATAATTCTGTAAAAATCCAGGCTGCATACTGACTACACATTCGTTTAATTTGGTCGCTTTAATACCTTCAATTAACTGTAAATCTACCCCTAAACGAACATTGGATAGACAAGTAGCAGCTTCCTCACTCGTTAAAATTCGAGCATGTGTTAAAGTACCTAAAGCACGGTATACACGGTCTTCTAAGGCAAGTTCTGCTTTTTCCATTAACTTTCCTCTTGCATGCCGTTCTTTTTGAATTATTTTTTCAGCGACACTTTGGATGTCCGCTAAAATATCATCCTCTGTTTTACCTAGTGTAATCTGATTTGACACTTGGTAAACATTCCCTATATTTTCGCTACCCTCTCCATATATTCCTCTTACCGTCATTCCTAATCGCGTCATTGCATTCATAATTTGATTCATCTGACCCGTAAGTGTAAGGGCTGGCAGGTGCATCATGACGGATGCTCGCAAACCAGTACCAATATTTGTCGGGCAACTTGTTAAATAACCAAATGTATCTCGAAATGCATAAGGCAAAGCTTTCTCTAAGGCACGATCTATTTTATTGGCCTGCTCGTAAGCCTTTTGAAGTTGAAAACTCGCCGTCATACATTGAATGCGTAAATGATCTTCTTCGTTCACCATAATGCTAGTTGATTCGTCATCAGATAAGAGCATGGAACCATCTCGCTCTTTCTTTGCAAGCTGAGGACTAATTAAATGTTTTTCTACAAGTATTTGACGCTGTAAAGACGTTAAATCTTTAATAGCAAAATATGAATAATTTTCTCGAAGTTCTGTACTGTCCTTGATTGCATGTGTAACTGCCTGTTCCACCTGTAATGCTTCATCCTCTGTAAAGGCTAATGGAAAACGATAACCATCTAAATTTCGAGCAAGACGGATGCGTGTACTAATGACAATATCTGAATAATCGTCCTCCACACTCATCCACATTGGTGTAGCACGCTCTAAAAACGGTTCAATCATCACGACACATCACCACCTTCAAATTGTAGCTGCTTCTCAAGTTCCCTCACTTCATCACGAAGCTTAGCTGCCTCTTCAAATTGTTCTTCATCTACAGCAATCCTCATACGTTTACGTATATCTTCAATTTGCTTTTTGATGACATGAACATTATTTCGAGCACCGGGCATTTTCCCTATATGTTGAGGACCTGCCTGTATACGGTTAAATAGCTTCGGTAAATGCTCACTAAAGGTGTCATAGCAGCTAGGGCATCCGAATTTACCTTCTTTTAAAAATTGTTTATACGTAAATCCACATTGTGGACATGTTTGCGGTTGTGGTTGTGCTTGCTGTTTTTCACCCACTTTTTGTTGCTGCCATGTAGGTGAGCCAAACCAATTGGATAATAGCTGTTGAATAGATATTGGCTCTTGCTTAAATTCAGCATGAAATGGATGGAACTGCGAGGCGCAGACGTCACAATAATGGTGCTCCACCTTTTGACCACTTTGAACTTGTGTTACGGTAACTGTCGCATTACGCTGCTTACAATGTTCGCATATCATTTCCATCACCTCTTTTATTTTTGCTGTTCATATTTAATCGTTGTTAGCATCGCTCGTAAAATTTTTGCTCGAATGTTATCCCGTAGCGGGAGTTGCAAATCGATAGTTGAGCGATCAACTGCTGCTAACATTATTTTCGCTTCTCGCTTTGAAATTACCTGCTCATCAATTAGTCGATAAACTAAATCTTCTGCCATTGTTTGTGATGCTCCACCGTCTATTTGCCTGAGGACATCATCGATTAGATCAATTTGTGAATTCGCGCGGACACGTAAAATTCGAATGTATCCACCACCACCACGTTTGCTTTCAACAAGGTACCCTCGTTCGGCAGTAAATCTTGTATTAATTACATAATTTATTTGTGAGGGCACGCATTGAAATTTATCTGCAATTTCACTACGTTTTATTTCAATATGCCCTTCTCCACCTAATTCAAGTACTTGCTTTAAGTAGCCTTCTATGATGTCTGATATATTACGCATTTTAGGAATACACCTCGCTTACTCCACTGACTTTGACTATCTTTGACTTTCTTTGAGTATATTATACAAAACGCTTGAAAATAATTGCAATTAATCCGCACACAGAAAAAAAATCAATTATGCCTCGGCGTCATCTCACCACCTATAGAGGTGGGAGAATTCCGCTGAAAGAAGTTAAAGCGTTTGTCCTTAGCTATAAGATACCCTTTTCAACAATAGAAAAAACGCAAGCATATGCAACTAGCATATACTTGCGTCTATAAAAATTATACCCAGCGACCAACAATTGGATAACGCCAAGGCTCATCAGATAAAGCCTTCACAATACCGATAATTGGTGCAATAAAATACATAATGCCAAATACAATCAAGAACGGTATACCAATGATTAGGAAGCTGAAAATACCCGAAATTGTAAGTAACACTATCATCACAACTTGGAACAATAAAGCTTGCACAGAAATACTCTTAACCTCTTCATCCGAACCAATTAAGAAAAATATAATTGGTACTAACCATGGCGCAAAAAACGCACTTGCGTGTATGATTACCTTAGACCATTTAGTTTCCATTTATATCAACCCTTCCATTTAATTTTTTTATTTTATGTACTACTATTTACGGACTTATTCCTTAAATAGTTTCAAATATAAATTGGATTTATAAATTATTTTTGAAAGGCATGTGATACTCGATGGAATTTAATAACAAACTTGCAAATGAATACGAAAAAGGTATTCGTCGCACGCTACCTAGCTATGATGCATTGCTACGTTTAACACAAACCTTTTACCAATGTGCGTTACATGAAAAAGCTGAATTTTTAGTAGTTGGCTCCGGAAGCGGTAATGAAATTTTACAGCTCGCTGAGGAAAGACCTCATTGGTCATTTGTTGGCATAGATCCATCGGAAGCGATGCTACAAATAGCTGGTGAACGTTTAAAATCCATACCTAATAATATTTCTTTATATCAAGGAACTATACTAGATACTCAGCTACCTGCAGTGAAGTTTGATGCAGCAAGCTGTGTATTAGTGCTTCATTTTATACAAGATGATCAAGAGAAGCTTGCAACATTAAAAGAAATAGCGAATAATTTAAAGCCTGGTGCCCCATTTGTCCTCGTCTCAAAATACGGGCAACCCGGTTCCTTAGAAACTGAGCTACAATTTGATTTATGGCGTGCTTATTGGCTACAGCATACAAAGCTATCACCATCAGACGTAGCAGAAATGGAGAAATCCATACGTTCTCTTTCATTTATGCGTGAAGAGGACATTTTATCACTATTACAGCAGGCAGGCTTTACAAAACCATCTAGATTCTTTGCTACTACTTTGTTTGGTGGTTGGATATGTTTTAAAGAACATATCTAGTGAAGATATATACACCTGTTAGGATAGGATGAACAGAATTGAGGTGAATGCTGTGATACGCACAATTGGAATTACAAAAGACCAAAAGCTTATAAAGGACTTTCCGCTTGAAGATATACACAAAAATGAATTTGAATGGTACTGGGTTGATTTTAATTGCCCGACCGATGAGGAAGAACTACTGTTAGATACATTTTTTCATTTTCATCCACTCGCTATAGAAGATTGTTTAATGCGTTTACAGCGGCCAAAGCTCGATTTTTATGATGATTTCCATTTCTTTGTTATCCAAAGAGTTAACGAAGAATTAACAGCTGAGGAAGTAAACATTTTTGTTTCTAATAAATTCATTGTCACATTTCATAAAAACATAGCTCCGGAAATAGATCGAGTACAAATGATGTTAGAAAAACAGCCAAAGAATTGGGAACGCGGCACAGTATATTTAACATACCAGGTAATCGATAAAATCGTTGATAGCTATTTCCCTCTTGTCTATAAGATTGAGGATCATTTAAATGCACTAGAAGATGAGCTTACCTATCAAAGTAACCCCCATGCTATGAAAGTCGTGTTTGAATTCCGTAGTGATTTGCTTGATCTACGACGCACCATTTTACCAATGCGTGATCTATTATATCGTATCCTTAACTCTTACCGATTTTCACTTAAGAAATCAGAACGAGCTTATTTCGGAGATATTTACGACCATCTGCTTAAACTCACCGAAATGATCGAATCCAACCGTGAGCTCACTGCTGATATGCGTGATAGCTATATGGCAATGAGCTCTAGTCGCATGAATGGCATCATGATGACCTTAACAATTGTTTCAACAATCTTCATTCCCCTAACATTCATTGCCGGTGTTTATGGAATGAATTTTGACTATATGCCAGAGCTACACGGAAAATATAGCTACTTTATTGTACTCGCAATTATGATTCTTATCGTTTTATTTATGTTGGGAGTCTTTAAACTTAAAGGATGGTTCGGTTTATTTAAACCTTAATAGTGATGTTGCTATAGCGATTCCTTTGGGACCAACGTCACAGATGATGTGGAAATTGAAGCCTAGCTCGTGGAAAAGCGTCCACTCGGTTTGGAAATCAGCTTATATTCATTCTTTTGTCGACAAGCTGAAGGCACCTTAGAGATTTTTCTAAGGTGCCTTTTTACTGTTAGTAAGGACCGCGATCATCAATTTTATGTTCGCCTTGCTGTGGAAATAAAAAGTATGCGAGAACCCCAGATACTAATGTTGCACAGATAGTAATTAATAGTTGATCTAATTCTGGTACTTCAGCATAGTAGTTTCGTAACATATAAACCGATCCAATTGCTACAATTACCATAACCGGAATAACAAATTTGAAACGTTTCTTCTCCATGTAATACCTCCTCAAAACTATTGTTACGTTCAATCTAAACAGTTCGTATTTTACAGGTTTCCAATTTCAAATTCAATTTACCTATTACCTTTTTAATAGTCTATTTCATGACTTTTAATCGACAATCCTCTATAATGCCTATAAAAAAATAAAGAAATAAACTAAAATTTTAACCAAATTTACTACAAAAAATAGTAGAATAGACTAAATACCATATTTTTCGCAAATTAACAAACCAAGCAATTCGATTTTTTATATCTTACTATGCATTTATAAAGAATGGAGCAAACAACAATGAGTTGGTTTACAAAAAAGAACGATTCTAGCTACTCAATTACATTAGCACCTGAAAATTATAAGAACAACGTACAATTGGATGTATCAAACCATCCAAAACTTCAAAAACAGTTGCAACTTTTAGATTTAACAATTGAGGATTTAGCCATCATTAAACAACTACAGCCTTTAGCTAAGGATTTAGTCCCTGAAATGGTGGATCAATTTTATGCAGCCATTAGTTTGAGCCAAGATTTGTTAGATATTATAAACAGAACGTCACAAATCGATCGTTTAAAAGTTACTTTACATAAGCATTTGAGTGATATTTTCGAAAGTCATATTAATGACTCTTATATTGATGAACGGAAGGCAATCGCCGAAGTCCATGTTCGAATTGGTCTTCAATCGAAGTGGTATATCGCCTCATTCCAGTCATTAACAACGACATTTACACGCTTTACAAATGAGTTAGATATATCGAAACATGATGCAATACGCGCTATCAATGCCTTTTGCAAAATCATTAACTTCGAGCAGCAGCTTGTAATCGAAGCCTATGAAAAAGAAGAAGAACGCATTCGTGCAGCAGCTGATGACACAAAACATGCACTTGTTACTACCATTCAAAAAACGGCAGAGGAACTCAATGAGATTAGTGAAGAAACAGCCGCTTCTTTATTAGTCATTTCTTCTCAAACAGATGATATCGCAGTAGCTACTAAACAAGGCTTAACTTTCGTTGCTGATACACAGGAAAAATCCAGACGTGGACAGCAGCAGCTACAAGATCAAAATGATTTAATACAGGTTATTTTGCAAAGCGTAAACAGTCTCGAAGTGACGATGAACCAGTTACGCACATCTTCTCAAAAAATATCAGAGATTGTAGGGCTGGTTACAGGAATTGCTGATCAAACTAACTTATTAGCATTGAATGCTTCTATCGAGGCAGCCCGTGCAGGGGAGCATGGTAAAGGCTTTGCAGTAGTTGCGGAGGAAGTTCGTAAACTTGCAGAAGAAACAAAAAATGCGGTACAAAATGTTTCTCATCTTATTAAAGAAACAGAAAGTAATATTACAACAATGTCGAATTCAGTTATTAACGTTGATCAAAAGATTCAACATAGCGTAGATACACAAAACAGTTTATCTAAATCATTTAATGATATCGCCGATGCTGTTTCCGGAATTCAACAGCAGTATGTAAATACATCAAGAGATATTTCAGCAATCTCTAACTTGATTACTGAATTGTCACAAGGGGCTACACTAGTTTCCTCTTCTTCCGATTCACTAATTAATGTGGTAAATGAGTTAAAAATGTAAGCACGAAAAAGGGAAACTGACAGTATACGTCAATTTCCCTTTTCATTTTTAATGCGGTAATGCACGTTTTTGTTTACGATGTTCTCTTCTTGCAGGGCCGGTTTCAAACAGACGTTTTTCAGCATCTGTTTCAGGATAAATTGCTGGAACTGGCTTAGGGTTACCGTCATCATCTACTGCAACCATCGTTACAAAGGACTCAGTCGTTAATTTTTCCTCACGAGTTTCAATATTTCTCGAAATAACTCGAACATAAACTTCCATTGAAGAACGTCCCGTTGACGAAACAATACTTTCAATTTCTAAAATATCTCCTACATGTGCTGCCGATAAAAAATCAACCGAATCAATAGAGGCTGTAACTACATGCCCTTTTGCATGCTTCATTGCTGTAATAGCGGCAATTTCATCAATATAAGCTAACACTCTTCCACCAAAAATGGAGTTGTGATTATTTGTATCTGGCGGTAATACGAGACGCGTTTGAACAGTACGTGACTGGCCCATCGGTATTGCGTTGTTTGTCATAGTTCTTGCAACTTCCCTTCATGAATGTTCTTTCGTCATCGTATCGCAGAAAAAGAGCTGATGCAAATTAGAACGATTTTTTCATTGTAATAAATTTCATATCTGTCATTTCCTCGATTGCCCACTTAATACCTTCGCGTCCGTAGCCACTCATTTTTACGCCACCGTATGGCATATTATCAACCCTGAATGTCGGAATATCATTAATAATAACAGCACCTGCCTGTATTTCATCCGCTGCACGTAATGCATCTTGTAACACATTCGTATAAATTCCAGCATTTAAGCCAAGTTCCGACTCATTCACTAGTCGAATAGCGTCGTCTAATGTTTCATATGAAACAATTGAGACGATTGGCGCGAATGTTTCCTGACAAACAATTTTCATATCCGCTGTCACATTCGTCATAACAGTTGGCGTTAAAGTACGTTCCGTAAATATTCCTCCTGTTGCAACTACCGCACCTTGTGACTTTGCTTCCTCAATCCATTGACGAATACGTTCAACTTCTTTTGGATTAATCATTGCACTAACATCCGTATTTGTATCTAGTGGATCACCTACCACTAATTTCTCTGTCTCAGCTACAAACGCCTTTGTAAATTCATCAATAATAGATGAGTGTACATAAATACGTTGTAAGGAGATACAAACTTGCCCAGCAAAATTAAAGGCACCACCGACACAACGTGAAATAATTTTATCAATTGGTGTCGATGGCTCGACAATTACTGCTGCATTGGAACCAAGTTCTAAAGTGACTTTACGCAAGCCTACTTTTTCTTTAATGCCCAATCCAACCTTACCGCTTCCCGTGAATGTTACCTTTTTCACAAGCGGGTGGGTCACAAGTGTATCACTTAGCTCCCCACCGCTACCTGTAATAATTTGAAGCACACCTTTAGGTAGCCCCGCTTGCTGGAAAATTTCCGC
This sequence comes from Lysinibacillus sp. NPDC093190, assembly GCF_050280425.1. Lineage (NCBI taxonomy): Bacteria > Bacillati > Bacillota > Bacilli > Caryophanales > Bacillaceae > Lysinibacillus > Lysinibacillus sp. NPDC093190. The sequence goes on from NZ_JBNNVG010000005.1 coordinate 73,043, forward strand.
CATCACGATCGAACTTAATGGTGTTTGCGTCGCTGGCTTTAAGACTACTGTATTTCCTACTGCAAAAGCAGGACCTAATTTATGTGCCACTAAATTAAATGGAAAATTAAATGGTGCAATGGCTGAAATTACACCTAGAGGTTCTCGTTTTGTCCAGCCAATACGATCCCCTGCCCCGGGTGCAGCATCCATCGGTACCATTTCACCCTTTGCTTGCTTAGCACCCTCCGCAGCAAATTGATAGGTTGCTATTGTGCGTTCTATTTCAGTTAAACCTGCTGATATTGGCTTACTCGCCTCTAAGGCCAAAATTTCAGCTAATTCCTCTTTACGCTGGCGCATGATGTCGACCACTTTATATAATATTTCGGCACGTTCGTAGGCTGTTGTCTTTTTAAACGTTTGGAATGCCTCCTGTGCACCTTCTATTGCTTGCTCAACGTCAGAAATTGACGCCTTAGCTACCTTTGCAATAACCTCACCACTATAGGGTGATTTCAACTCATATGTTGCCTTTGCGTTCTGCCACTGGCCATTAATCCAAAGCTTTGTTTCCTTCATCCTTCAAATGCACCTCCAAAAATCAAGTTCTTCTTTATTTTATCACGAAGAGCTTGATGCTACAGCTGCTGCACTAACTGCCGCGAACATCGCCGCTTGCTGTGCTTGAATCAATAATTCAATAGATGACATGATCGTCATCGATAAGGATTGTTGCACCTGCACCATATCATAAATTGTAATTTGTAGGGCCATAAATAACACAAATTCACGATGCCATTTTAAAAGTTTCATACCCTTTAGCTCATCATATAAATCAACAATCTGTTGAAGCTGTACTTGATTCACTTCAAGGATTGCTAAAAAGCCAAGTAATGGATAGTGCATCGTCTTAACCTTTACATCCTGATTTTTTAATGTATCACGGATTGTCACAACATTTGGCACTAGCTTATTATCGTATTGAGGTGATAAGAAAGTCAGTACTTGCGATAGCCATTGAAGCTCATTACCCGCATTAAAATTATACGTACGTAATTCTTTATAATAACGATGCATTGTTTCCGCACGTAGCTCAACATCATCAGATGGGCTACTTAACAATACTGCATAAGGAATATCATCGTATGACGTTAAAAACTTATGATGTTTACGTATTGCATCAAATAATGCACGTGCTGCCTGTGCATGTGCACGTTTCTCACTTTCCTCTTCCGTTAAAAACTGTGCACCAATAAAACTAAAATTCCCACTTCTAAATTTTGCTTCCTTCATTATGTCAACGTTGTTCAGTAAATTTTTTACTGCTTGTTCTGTATCCTCTTGCTCCATCAAATTTGCAGCAATACTATAACCTACCGTTGTTCTTAACGGAGATGTCCATGACGTTTGCTTTTTCATTTCTTGTAATACTTCTTTATATTTAACGGAATCAAAAAGTTTTCCAGATGCCACATATTTGCTAGCAATGGCTAACACAATTTTACGATCTACCATCCGCCCAACAGCCTTCGAGACATCCTCCACCGTATTTGTAAACTGATTTTCAATCATTACAAAGTCCATGTTTAACACGCTCCTTTTCCATATTTACGTAATAAAACAAAAAAAGGATTCATCCATTTTGGCTCATCACCATAACGGGGAGTGATTTCCATTCCGTCTAGCGTAGTGCTAACGAAGCGGCAGCAGCGTGTTTTGTCTGTGCGAAAGCGTAGCGGCAGCAGATGTTTTTTGTGCGAAAGCCTTGTATCAAACAGCAATATAGCTAAACTTCGCAAAAATTAACATAGAAAAACAGCGGCAATGTTTTTTGCCGCTGTCCATAAAAGCTTTAAATTAACCCTAATTCCTTTAGCTCCTCTGTTGAAAAGGCTCTCGATCTTGTTAAGAATCGTTTACCTTCAACGCCTTCAAGTGAAAACATACCACCTCTACCATCGACAACGTCCAAGATTATTTGTGTATGCTTCCAATAGTCATATTGATTTTTATGCATATAGAAGGGAGCACCACCAATCTCTCCTAGGCGAACATCTTGATCACCTAATAGTAAGTCGCCCTCTGGATAACACATCGGCGAAGAGCCGTCGCAGCATCCACCTGATTGATGAAATATTACGGGTCCATGCTTTTCTTTCAATAATTCGATTAGTGCTAGCGCTTCTTCTGTTGCTATAACACGCTCAACCACGCTCATGCACCTCCCTATTGATTAGAAGAAACCAAGTTTGTTTTCGCTGTAGCTAACTAATAGGTTTTTCGTTTGTTGATAGTGAGCTAACATCATCTTATGGTTTTCACGACCAACACCCGACATTTTATAGCCACCGAACGCTGCATGTGCAGGATAAGCATGGTAGCAGTTTGTCCAAACACGTCCTGCTTGAATACCACGACCGAAGCGATAAGCTGTATTCATATCACGTGTCCATACACCTGCACCAAGACCGTATAATGTGTCATTCGCAATTTCTAACGCTTCTTCTTTTGTTTTGAATGTTGTTACAGCAACAACTGGCCCGAAAATTTCTTCCTGGAAAACACGCATTTTATTGTGTCCTTTGAAGACAGTTGGCTTAATGTAGTAACCATTTTCAAAGCCTGATCCTACATTATTTTTCTCTCCTCCAATTAGACATTCGGCACCTTCTTGCTTACCAATATCTAAATAAGAAAGGATTTTTTCCATTTGCTCACTTGAAGCTTGCGCACCCATCATCGTATTCGGATCAAGTGGATTCCCAACTTTAATCGCTTCAACACGCTGTAGGGCACGCTCCATAAATTTATCGTAAATAGATTCTTGAATTAATGCACGAGAAGGACATGTACATACTTCACCTTGGTTTAATGCGAATAATACAAAGCCCTCAACTGCTTTATCTAAAAAGGCATCATCTTCGTCCATAATATCCTCAAAGAAAATGTTTGGCGATTTGCCGCCCAATTCTAATGTAACTGGAATAAGGTTTTGTGAAGCATATTGCATAATTAAGCGACCTGTCGTTGTCTCACCAGTAAAGGCAATTTTACCGATGCGTGGATTCGATGCTAGCGGCTTCCCTGCCTCTAAGCCAAAGCCATTGACAACATTTAGTACACCTGCTGGCAATAAATCTTCTATTAATTCAACGAGCACCATAATCGAAGTTGGTGTTTGCTCTGCAGGTTTTAACACTACACAGTTTCCAGCTGCAAGTGCAGGTGCTAACTTCCAAACAGCCATTAATAACGGGAAGTTCCAAGGGATAATTTGACCTACTACCCCAATTGGCTCATGGAAATGATACGCGACAGTATCATTATCGATTTGGCTTACTGCGCCTTCTTGAGCACGTAAAGCTCCTGCAAAATAACGGAAATGATCAACTGCAAGAGGGATATCTGCATTTAATGTCTCACGTACCGCTTTTCCGTTATCCCATGTTTCGGCAACGGCTAACTTTTCTAAGTTTTGTTCTATGCGGTCCGCAATTTTAAGTAAAATGTTTGCGCGCTCTGTTGCGGATGTTTTTCCCCATACATCTTTTGCGGCATGCGCTGCATCAAGTGCAAGTTCAATATCCTCAGCAGTAGAACGAGCTACTTGTGTAAAAACTTGTCCAGTAACAGGTGTAACATTGTCAAAGTATTGTCCTTTCACTGGAGATGTCCATTCCCCACCAATGTAATTATCATATTTCTCTTTGAATTGAACTACCGACCCTTCAGTGTTTGGAAATGCATAAACCATCTTACTTCTCCCCTTTACACAAAATAATGAGAAAATATTCTACAAATATCGTCATTTTATATCGAAATAACAATATTTTTATAGATACCCTCTTACACAATATATTGTCAGAAACGAAAAATAATTTCAACTTTTTAAAATTTTTTTAGATTAATACTAAAATCTGTTCATGATTAAGAAAGTAGGTTGCTATGAACGCACATGAAACGAAGTATGAGCGACGAGGAGGCACACGAAAATTGTTTTCCTGGAGTGAGTTATATTTGCTAGAAAAGCTTCTAGGATTCACGGTGTGACCAACTATAATGTATACTAAACAATAATATAAATGTATAGGAGAACAGTATGCGCATTAATAAATATTTGAGTGAAACAGGCATCGTATCTCGTCGCGGTGCGGATAAATGGGTAGAGGAAGGTAAAGTAACAATTAATGGTGAACTTGCTACAGTCGGCAGTCAAGTTGAGGCTGGTGATAGGGTTTGTGTTGATGGAAAAGAGGTAAAAAAAGAAGAACAGCTCGTATATATTGCCTTAAACAAACCAGTAGGAATTACAAGCACAACTGAACGTCATATAAAAGGAAATGTCGTTGATTTTGTCAATCACCCTCTTCGCATTTTTCATATTGGACGACTAGATAAAGAGTCAGAAGGGCTATTATTACTGACAAATGACGGTGACATCGTCAATAAAATTTTACGAGCGGAAAATCATCATGAAAAAGAATATATCGTGCAAGTTGATAAACCTATTACAGAGCAATTCATCAAAAAAATGGGAGCTGGTGTAGATATTTTAGATACTACAACCCTACCTTGTTATGTTGAAAAAATATCTGATAAAGTCTTTAAAATCGTTTTAGAGCAAGGTTTAAATCGTCAAATACGTCGTATGTGTTCGGCACTTGGCTACTCCGTTAAGCGTCTACAACGCATTCGTATTATGAATATTAAGCTTGGCAATTTAAAGGTTGGTCAGTGGCGCGATTTAACAGATAAAGAACGCACAGAACTATTCAGACTACTTAAATACACACCAAAATAAAGCACTTTAAGGAGATAGAACTATGCTGTCAATTCGAAGTACTGAGCAGTTAACTGGCGCACGTATTAGCGGGGATTTTTGGGATTTAGATGAGCTTATTAATGCTATTTACAAAATAACTGGTGATGAAAACAAGTATTATGATTATCAAGGAGCGCGCCTTCGCATTCTTAGTGTTTGTTATAATCTACGTCAAGCTGCCAAGGGGGAGCAACAGCTTGAGTTTGTTAGCAACGGCCTCAATAAAAGTGTTCTGACACAGCATGAACTAATTTTCCCAAACAAAAATGTTTATTTCGCAGCAGAGGTTCTTTGGCCTGAGCTGATTTTTACTGCTATCGCATTAAATGATTTCATTCGCCTACATCAAGAGCTAATTGATTCTTCTGATTGGAATATTGATGTTGCCGTCATTCGTAAATTCCAGGCAGCGGTTGCTGATTGCTTAGAGCAGGAGCTTAATGAGGAAGGATACTTAGTATTTTTAAGAATGCTACACACTAAAAGTCCATTAACATTCCGTTATGCAACACAGTATGTAGATGTTTTGAACTTAGAGTATATTCAACTAAGTTTGGAGGAACGTAAAGCTCATTTAGCAGCATTTGCTCTCCGATTAATGTTAGAAGACGATGAATATGTAATGCTAAAATCACAACTCATGGAAGCGGCAATTACTACAAAAAAATCGTTACATGAAATTGAAATTAAAGCTAATTATCCTGAAACTATTTTGTGGTAAATAGAAAGTGCCGTCTCAACTAGTTTTGAGACGGTTATTTTTCTTCTAATCAATTATGCCTTGGCATAATTGCGTCCGGATTCGGCTTTGTACTTGCATAAAGCCGAATCCGTGACATCCGCCGGAGGCTAACTTATTTCAGCCTGTTGAAATAAGTTAAATTTTCTTGTAAGCCATTTTTCTAATAACTTCCTCGTGCTGTGGATAGTCAGTTAAAAGCTCATCCTGTGTAAATAATTCGCAGTCTTCAAAATCAAAGCCTGGTGCAACCATACAGCCCACTAAACTAAATGTATCTGCATCCTCTACAGATGAGCCAAATATAGTATTTTTCGGTACTGCTATTTGTGGTACTTCTCCTGCCTCAACATTTAATCCTAGCTTCTTCGCCTCATATGTACCATCTGGGAAAATCATATGGACTGTTAGCGGACTGCCAGCATGATAATACCAAAGCTCGTCCGATTTCAAACGATGCAAATGCGATATATCCTGTGAACGAAGTAAGAAATAAATACTCGTATAAATTGGCCTCTGTACATCTCTTACAGTCATATCCTCAGCTGCTCTAAATGAGGATATATAATACCCTCCCTCTGGATGCTCTGCTAAATTTAATTTTTCAATAAAATATTGTGCTGAATACTTCATAAAACATCACTCCTTTCGTCCACATTACCAAATAATAAACGACGAATGCTACTGCTATTTCGTCACTTTGATAAGTGTATCCGTCGTTTTGCCCTTTTTATCCGCCGCTTTAACTGATCTATCCGTCGTTCTAGCCTTTCTATCCGTCGCTTTGACTTCTTTCCGTCACTTTGATCATTCCTTCCGTCGTTTTGGCCTTGCTTTCCGTCACCTTGACTGTTCGATCCGTCGTTCTAGTCTTTCTTTCCTTCACTTTAACAGATCTATACGTCTGTTCACTCCCTACGCTCATATAAAAAAAGGCGCCTCGAAAATTGAGACGCCTTCTCCTTCTATAAACCACCTAAATAAGCTGCCTTTACTTGTTCACTCTCTTGAAGCTCTTTTGCTGTACCTGATAATACTATACGCCCCGTTTCAAGTACGTACGCACGATTCGCTACTGATAAGGCCATATTAGCATTTTGCTCAACAAGCAATACGGTTGTACCCTCTTTGTTGACTTGCTCAATAATATTAAAAATATTTTTTACCATGAGTGGTGCAAGTCCCATTGAAGGTTCATCCATTAATAACAATTTCGGTTTTGCCATTAATGCTCGCCCCATCGCTAGCATCTGTTGCTCACCACCAGATAATGTACCTGATTGCTGTTTACGACGCTCCAAAAGACGTGGGAATAATTCATACACATGATCCAGATCTTTTTTGATACCAGCTTTATCGCTACGGAGATATGCTCCAAGCTCTAAGTTTTCTTCAACAGACATATTGGCAAAAACACGACGTCCCTCTGGAACATGTGAAATGCCTGATTTTACAATTGTCTGTGCAGCCTTCCCTGCGATAGAGAAGCCTTCATATTCAATGATTCCACCCTTTGATTTTAATAAACCTGACAATGTTTTTAACAATGTACTTTTACCAGCACCATTTGCACCGATTAACGTTACAATTTCACCCTCATTTACTTCTAAAGAGAGGCCCTTTAATGCTTGAATATTACCGTAAAATACATCTATATTTTGTACTTTTAGCATTAGCTGATAACCTCCTCGCCAAGGTAAGCTTCAATTACCTTTGGATTGTTGCGAATTTCTTCTGGTGTCCCATCAGCGATTAATTGACCGTGATCGAGCACGTATATACGTTCACAAATCCCCATAACTAAGCTCATATCATGCTCAATTAGAAGAATTGTTAAGTCAAATTCTTTACGAATCAACGCTATTAATTCCATTAAATCATGCGTTTCCTTCGGGTTCATCCCTGCTGCTGGCTCATCTAATAAAAGCAGCTTAGGATTCGCAGCTAGGGCACGAGCAATTTCTAGTCGGCGTTGCATCCCATAAGGTAAATTTTTCGCAAGCTCATCCTTATAAACATCTAAGCCAAAGATTTTTAGGAAATCAATAGATTGATGCTCCATTTCTGCCTCACCTTTAAAATGATTCGGCAAGCGGAAAATGGAAGACCACATGGAATGCTTTGCAAGCGAATGGTTCGCTACCTTAACATTATCTAGAACAGATAGCTCTTTAAATAAACGAATATTTTGGAACGTACGGCTAATACCTTTTTGTGTTACTTGATATGGCGCAAGCCCGTTCAACTTTGTACCGTCAAATATAATCGTACCTTCAGTTGGCTTATACACTCCCGTAAGCATGTTAAAACTTGTTGTTTTACCAGCTCCATTAGGCCCTATAAGACCTACTAGTTCTCCTTGATTCAGGTACATATTAACGCCCTGTACCGCCTTTAAACCACCGAATTGAATGCCCATATTTTCAACATTGATAAGAAGGTTTCCAGTCATTATTTTGTACCTCCTTTTTTACCAAACTTAAATAAATCCGTAACTTCTTTTGTTCCCATCAAGCCTGTTGGACGGTACAGCATTACGACTATTAATACTAAACTGTAAATAATCATACGTGTTTCTGGGAAGTTTGCTAGGTAAGCTGAGATTACAGTTAAGAAAATCGCAGCAATAATGGATCCTGAAAGACTTCCTAAACCACCAAGAACTACATAGATTAAAATATCAAATGATTTTAAGAAACCAAAAGTTGTCGGTTGAATAATGTAAAAATTATGTGCAAAGATGGCACCTGCAAGACCAGCAAAGAAGGAACCAATTGCGAACGCTACAACTTTATAGTAGGTTGTGTTAATACCCATCGCATCTGCCGCAATTTCGTCCTCACGAATCGAAATACATGCGCGTCCATGACGAGAATTCGTAAAGTTCGAGATTACTAAAATTGTTAGAACAACACCTATAAATGCATAAGTCCAATTAGATAAATATTCAACCTGCATCCCTGCTGCGCCACCAACATAATCCGTATTTAAAAAGATAATACGTATAATTTCCGCAAAACCAAGCGTTGCAATTGCTAAATAGTCACCCTTTAATCGTAACGTCGGGATACCTACAATTAAACCGGCTACTGCTGCTGCCAGTGCCCCTAAGAAAATAGCTAATGGGAACGGAAGCATTAGCTTAGTTGTAATAATTGCTGAAATATATGCCCCAACTGCTAGGAAACCGGCATGCCCAATCGAGAACTGACCAGTAATCCCAATGACGATGTGCAAGCTGACCGCAAGCATGATGTTAATACACATTGTAATCAACATATTTTGATAGTAAATATCGAGAATGTTCGTTGAAATAAGCACCTGAATAACTGCATAGATGACTAGCGCTAATACGGCATAGCCCCAGAAAACTTTAGACTTTCTCATAATCACCGCTCACCTACACTTTCTCACGGGCATTTTTACCAAAGATACCCGATGGTCTGAAGATTAAAATTAAAATTAAAATAACAAATGCCGCTGCATCACGCCATAGAGAGAAACCAAGTGCACTTACTAATGATTCCACAACACCGAGCAACATGCCGCCTACCATGGCACCAGGAATAATACCAATACCGCCAAGTACTGCCGCGATGAATGCTTTAACCCCTGGAATAACACCCATTAATGGATCGATTTTTGTATAGTAAACACCAAAGATAACACCTGCTGCACCAGCTAGAGCAGAACCAATTGCGAATGTCGCTGAAATTGTATTATCTACATTAATGCCCATTAAACGTGCTGCATCGGCATCATGAGAAACCGCACGCATCGCTTTCCCGATTTTTGTTTTATGTACGATGAATTGTAAAAGAACCATCAGTACAATTGCGACAGATAAAATTAATATTGATGTACTACTAATCTGAACACCGAAAACATCAAATGATTTATTAGTAATGACATCAGGATATGCCGCCGGTTGCGCACCTCTGAAGAAAATAGTAGTATATTCGATTAATAGTGATACACCGATTGCAGTAATTAAAGCTGCAATACGTGTGGCATTTCGCAAACGCTTATAAGCAATACGTTCAATTAAAACACCAAAGATTGCACAGACCACCATCGCCAATAACAGTGCTGGAAAGAAGCCAAGCTCCCATTTAGCAATTGCATAAAAGCCAATAAATGCCCCAATCATGAAGACATCGCCATGGGCAAAGTTAATCAGCTTAATAATCCCGTATACCATCGTATACCCCAGCGCTATTAATGCGTAGATACTACCTAGTGAAATACCATTCACAAGCTGCTGTATCCATTCCATGAGCGTTCACTCCTTTTTTATTTTTTGAAAAATGCAAAAATAGGACTTACTTCTATATGTTATTATTGAAAATTGAGTAAATTGTGTCCTTTTTTAAAATTTTTTACATGGTCTATCAATTTCGCTTTAGCGTAATTGCGTCCAAAGTCTATAGGCCAACAGATGTTTTTTGTGCGAAAGCGAAGCGACAGCAACAACATGATGTTGGTCACTCAGTCATCACCACAGGACGTGGCGCTCTTAGACTGAGTCCCTCTATTTCAGTAGGTGTTTGGACACTGTAGATGAACCATATCCTCATTCATCTCACCACCTTCAATGGTGGGGTCTTTTCTGAATGAAGATAAAACATAAAAAGGAAGGCGTGTTTCCCCGCCTCCCCTTGCCTAAAAAACATTAAGGATTAACTTTAGAGTTGAACACCTGTTTACCGTCTTCAAATTCAAGAACTGTTGCTGTTTTAATTGGGTTATGATTTTCGTCAACTGAGAAAGTACCTGTTACTAAAGAAAGATCTTTTGTGTCAGCTAATGCGTTTTTAATTGCTTCCCCATCCGTAGAGCCTGCACGTTTAATAGCATCAGCAATGTAGTAAATTGAGTCATAGCCAAGTGCATTGAATGCATCTGGTGCTTTATCATTGTTCGCTGCTTTAAACGCCTTTACGAAGTCTTGAATTTTTTGATCTGGGTCTTCTGCAGAGTAGTGGTTGGTGATGTACGTGTTATTTAGCGCTTTCGCACCAGCTAACTCTACTAATGTTGGTGAATCCCAACCGTCAGCCCCCATCAGTGGTACATCAATACCCATTTCACGTGCTTGTTTAACAATTAAACCGACCTCTTCATAGTATCCTGGGATAAAAATAAAGTCTGGCTTCTCTCCTTTAATATTTGTTAACTGTGTACGGAAATCAGTATCCTTCGCTACATACGCTTCTTCCTTTACAACTTTCCCGCCATTTTTTGTAATTGTTTCTTTAAATGATTTCGCTAAACCTTTTGCATAATCAGATGCATTGTCCGCAAAAATAGCTACATTTTTAGCTTTCAATTCATTAGAAGCGAAGTTTGCTGCTACAATCCCTTGGAATGGATCGATGAAACAAGTACGGAATGCATACTCATTAATGCTACCATTATCATTCACTGTAATGTTTGGAGCAGTACCAGAACCAGTAACGATTGGGATTTTATTTTTATTCGCAATTTGAACAGTAGCAACTGTATTACCAGAAGTTGCTGGGGCTAGCATTGCTACTACTTTATCTTGTGTTGCTAGTTTAAGAGCTGCTGCAGTAGCCTCTGAATTTTCAGACTTGTTATCTACTTTAATAAGATCAATTTTTTTACCGTCGATTCCGCCTTTATCATTAATTTCTTTCACTGCAAGGTCTGCACCTAGACCAATCGAAGAGCCATAGGAAGCTACGTTACCTGAAAGCTCTAAGTTTGCACCGATTTTAATAGTATCACCGTCAGAAGAACCGCCACCGCCTGATGATGATCCTCCTCCTGAACTTGAACTATCTCCGTTACCACAGCCAGCAAGAACGCCTGCAAGTAGTGAAGATGCAACTAGAAGTGAGCCAAACTTTTTAAGCTTTTTGTTCTCTCTCATAATTTTATTCCCCCTGAGTTTTTTCAAATGTTAGATATTTCTGATAATTATAAACAATCAATGGCATTTCCTCAATAACAAAAATATCCAAAATTATAATTTATAAGTATCCATAACTAAATCAATATAGTATTCAATTAAACCTTTTACATTGTAAAACATTCTTTATATTTAGTCTAGAGTGATTTTTCTGTATAATTAGTAATTTAAGAATTATCTATTAATTTAAAATAAATATTAATATAAAACTAGCATTTTCGATTTTTTTTTTTACGATAAGATCTCCTTACAAGAAGTCCGTTTTTCGAAAATTGCTAGTTCTGGGATATAAGGCACTACAACGTTCTCGGGAAGTATTAATTTGGAATTACTATTAACTATTTATTACCAGGTAAATAAAGTAACATTCGATCATAGTAAGATTATTTTTTCTAATTTGTCTTAGTCTTTAAATCTTATTAAAAAAACTTAGAGCTGGATTATTTCTACAGCTCTAAGCTTTTTTCAATGCAAACACACAGAGGCGTTCGTTAATATTTGTTTCATTTTCAAGATGAACCTCATGGATTAATTCAAAAGGCGTCCCATGATGTAAAAACTGTAAATAATCATACGGTGGGTAATATAAAATAATATGAATTTCACGCATATGCTGTTCATAAGACTCCCATATATTATGAATGACTGTCCGAAAAATATGGATTGAAAACGGATTGAAAAAAAAGAAAACCGTGTCGCATGGCTGAATAGCATAGTCCTCCGCTATTGAATGAATAAAGGAAATCGGAGCTTGAGCACTCTTTTTTTGAAGATAGCCCCTTTTATTATTCTCAGCCTCTGCATAAAAACCTGCATCCATTTCTACCCCAATTGTCGGAATATGAAATTTATCATGTACATAAATAGGGACTCTCCCTTTTCCACATCCCATATCGATAAACACTGGATTATCAGGCATTTCATACTCCAAAAATAATTGTTCTAAGCCAACATACGGAGTCGGCTCATAGCGATGATAATGAGCTAGTTTAGGGAAGCCGTATTGATCACCGACTGTGTTAATATGCAAATATTTATCAAATTGATGTTCATTCATACTATTACTCCTAAAAAAGAATGATTAATTTTAGCACGATGAAAAGCAAAAACCATACCCAAAAGTTTTGGATATGGTTATTTTTTTTTTTAACGACCTCTTCGTTTGAATTTTAAAACAAAGAGTAGTGCAACTATTAACAAGACAAAGTAAACAACCGCTGTAAGAATTGTATTTTTATCGATAACGGTTTCTTGCTTTAGTTCGTCGCCTTGGTTAGGCCACATAGGTCCTCCATTTTGGTCAGGTCGTTGCATTGGACCACCACCATTTGGTCTTTCTCCCTGATTATCGCCATTTTGATTAAATGGAGGGGCTTGTGAAGGATCAAAATCCTCTGGCATTTGATTCGGATCAAAGTCATCTGGTCTTTGCATTGGAATATTCATGTCACCAATTTCGTCTGGATTAGGCATTTCCATATTCCCTTGTGTTGTTGCTTCCACAACAAGCTCCCCAGACAGCTGCTTCAAAATAGATTCGGAGCGCTGCTTTGCAAATTCAGGAAGACTTTTTTCCCCTTCTACCGCTTCTATAAACTGTTCTGTTGTAGAAAATTTCGTAGGGTCTGCTTCCACATAAGTTGTTAATAGCAATGCTAATTTTTTGGTAATGTTCTGTACGTAATCTTCTGTTAAGTACTTAGTCGCTACCTCTTCTAAATAGCCTTCATATTTAGCACGATAATCTTCATTGGAAAGTAAGGCGTTTAATAGCGGCCGCTCCTCTAATGTTGTGCCAGATACAGGTGTAGTTACACTAAAGTTAATAGCGCTATCATCCATCAGATCCCCTGACAATCCAAATCCCATATCGAGTCCACCTTGATTCCGGTCAGCATTTGGTCGTTGCTGTTTACCATTACTCAGAGGCATCATTTCGAATTTATCATTTATCTGTGCATCATTAGGTGCTTTCATATCGGCATTGTCTTGGATTTTATTGTTGCCACCCATTCTACCACCAACGCCAAAGCCTCCAAACGACATATTAAAATCCCATGGTATAATCGAAAACACACCATTTTCCTCATACAAATAGTAATTGTGTTTCATAGTTCCCTGATAACTATCAAGATTTACGAGTGCCGTGTTTACAGCAAAATAACGCAGCATTTCATCGACATCAATATATTTTTCGATATTGCCGCCATTATTGATGGCTTTAACCATTTCAATGAATTTTGATTGATCGACATTGCCTTCGTTCGTTTTTAAGCCAATTCCCGTATAATCAGCAATATCATCACTAATATATTTCAAATCACTGCCTGTCCCATCTGGTTTAAACAAAAATCCATCATTAGAGCCGTAGTTATTTGCCAGGAATGTTTCATCCACTGCTTCTACCCCTAAAAATAAACCTCGATCCTCACCATTCACTGTGACATACATATATGAATGAGCGGGTGTAGGTAATCCCATTTGTTCCATGAGCTCATAAGAAATGTATTCTCGCATTAATGTTGTATCACTGAAATTATTGTTTAAATTTAATTTTTTCAAGCCATATAAGCTTTGTGTATTATCGTAATAATCGAAATCTATTTTTAAGCTATATCGATCCGAGTCGCTATTTACAACCGAGTTCAGTGATGAACTTCCTTTTGTACGGATAGCTACATTCTCTATTCTCTTGCCATTTACCGTGATATTAGCTTGCTTCAACTCCTTATCTGCTGCACTTTCTAGCATGTCTGTCCAATCTTCCTCGGCTATTTCAATATCTACCGTTGTTACTTTATTTTCATTAAACACAATAGACTCATAGGAAAACTCGGTATTTTTTGTTTCAATGCCTGCGTTTGGAAGCACAGCAAATACAACAACAAAGAGGAGTAGCAGAATTGCCATACAAATATAGACAACCCGTGTTTTAATCATTATCTGCACCTCTCTTCATAGTAAGAAAACTCCTCTAAAGTGGTTACTAAGCAGTGAAATTACCATCATAACTAAGCATTACTGCTGATTTTACTCCAGGTACTTTTGTAAGATTGTCCATCAGCTTTGTATCATTTTGTTTAACACGAATTTCATAGGTTGTTTCGATTTCAACATTCGACATAATAGATTTTGATTTTAAAGCGAATTTTTTAGACTGTGCCGCAATAATACGCTCCACTTCCTCACAAGCAAAATCTTCTTCAAATTTAACAATTAATAAATATGGATTTTCCACAGTAATTTTGTTCACTAGCACGAGTAGTACAAGACCAATTAGAACGGCACCGATTATAACAAGTGGAATAAATCCTGCACCACAAAGAATCCCAGAAACTATTGCCCAGAAAATATATACTAAATCCATAGGATCTTTAATAGGTGTACGGAAACGCACAATTGATAGCGCACCAACCATACCTAACGATAACAGCACATTTGAACTTATTCCCATAATCACTAGTGCTGTTGCCATCGTCATAATGAGCAGTGAAATATTGAAGGAATGAGAGTAAATCACTCCGTTAAAGGTTTTCTTGTAAACAGCGTAAATAAACAGCCCTACAAAGAACGCTACAACTAACCCTATCAGTGAATCTATTAATGAAAATGATGTTGTTTTCTCTAAAAAGCTGGATTTAAAAATATCGCTATATTTTATAGTATCCATTGTTCAACTCTCCTTTATAAATAGCCAATTAGCCGTACATACGACTAAGCTGATATTTCGAATATGCCTCAGCACGTGTATCTACTGATTGTAATAAGTACTTAATAATATCCGGTAAGTACTCATCATATTTCACTTCTAAAATAACTAAGTTTGGCTCAAGTACATCAACCATCGGTAGTTTCGGATTAAACATATCTGTATTACGTAGGCTCGACTGTACTTTACTATCAAATGTGACACGCACATTTCCAAAGGGATAGATGTAAGCCTCCCGCTCGTAATCGACAACTGTCATTGGTTTCAATTGGTTATACTTCATGTCCTGATATAAATCTTGAATTAACGCTCGTTTGTCTTCCTCCATCCAAGCAATATCCCCACCACGCATTTTTTCATATTCCTTTTGAGATATGGCACACTTCGTTTTAAAGGTTAAATTATTTCGTTTACTTTTTCGCTCCAAATTTATAGTCGTAGTGGATTTTCCATAAATTCGTACTCGATATTTATCTCGATTGATATAACCCTCTTTTTTTTCATTTAGAACTTTGTTTGCAAAGTTATCGAAATATGTGCTGCGAATTAAATACTTACCATTCGTCCCAGCATTCTTGTCTAACTGCATTACATGCCGTAGCTTAGTTTTTAGTAATGCATAGTCCGGATAGGAGATAGCCTGTTTAATCTCCTTTCGACCGTTAGGATTAAACGAAGTAATATTAGGCATATAGTTCACTCCCTACATTTTTTCAATTTTGTATTGCTCTTGTTTTTCAGCTAACCAAGACGTGTATTCGTCATTTATGCGTTCTTCAAGTACAGTCGCATAAACTTCATCTTTTATATCCTCGAATACGGCCTCTTCTGCAGGTACTTTTTCAGTTACTTTAATGATGTGATAACCATCTGACGTTTGAACAATGTCACTGATGCTACCTTTTTCAAGGCCAAATGCGGCTTCTTCAAATTTCTCATCCATTTGTCCTCGATTAATATAGCCAATTTCCCCGCCACCCTCATTCGTTGATGAATCGATTGAATATGTTTTTGCTAGCTCTTTAAAATCCTCACCAGCTTTTATTTTGGCTAGCACATCCTTTGCTGTTGCCTCATCCTCTAATAAAATATGGCTGGCTAGAACCTCTTCTTTTTGTCCATAGTTATCTTTATTGTCTTCAAAATATTGAGCTACTTCCTCATCTGATATGTCGATACTTTCAGCGATTACATTTTTTGTAAGCTGATACATACGGATATTATCCCTCACACTTTGCTCCGTCAGTCCGTTTTCCTCTAGTGTCGTTTTTAACAATTCCTCTCCACCATAAGACTCCGCTAAATTCTCATATTCTTCTTGAATAGAGTCCTCAGATACAGAAACACCCACTTTCTTCGCCTCTAGCTCAACTATTTTATTGGTAATTAGTGTATCTAGTACCTCTGTACCGTATTGTTCACGCAATGCGTCATCTAACTCTGTTTGTAAAATCTTTTCACCATCAACCTTCGCCACATAATCTTTACTCTCACCACATCCAGCTAATAGCATTAATAATGCAGCGGGTAAGGCCATCGTTCTGAGAAATCTTTTGTTTGCGGTCATCCTTGAACCCATCCTTTCTTTTGGTTTCTCGTTTACAATGCTTACTATAAAGGCCTAATGTGTCAGTCAGATGTCAGCTTTACATTTCCTTCAAAAAATCTTTACAAAAAGGCTACCACGCCTTTTAGAGCGTAGTAGCCTTTTTTAGTATTATTTCAAAGCATGTTCCTGATGAATTACTGTCAATTAGTCGTAAATCACCGCCTATAGATTGCGCCATCATTTTACTAAGTGATAATCCTAAGCCTAATCCACGGACCTGATATTTTTTATTTTCTCCTCTATAAAAACGCTCAAAAATGAATGCTTGATCTTCTTGAGGGATACCGTATCCGGTGTCCTGCACAGAAATTAAAACATCATCCGCCATTTCTTTCAGCGTTATGGTAACAATCCCTTCCACCATGGCCTGCTTTGCATTCGTTAATAGATTCGTAACAATTTGCTGTATTCTTACAACATCTACCTGAACCTCAACGGATTGTGCGAGGAAATCCATTTGTATTTTTACATTTTCGTCATCCTGCATTACTTCCCATTGTGCTGCAGCATCACGTACTAACTGATTAACATTCATTGTTTCAATCTTTACTGGGATTGCATCTACCGCAAAATGATTAAAAGCTAGCAAATCACCAACCATCGTTTTCATTTTCGTCGTTTCTACTAGTGCCATTTGAATAAATTCACTAGCATCCTGCCCTGTAACGACTCCATCTTTTACTGCCTGCAATAATCCACTAATTGACGTGACCGGTGTTTTTAGCTCGTGGGTGACGCCTGCTAATAATTCTGTTCGAGTCTTTTCTAATTGTTCTAGCTTATTCGCCATTTCCTTAAAGGAGGTAACGAGCTCATAAATTTCTTCTTCCTTAATATTTTGAGGCAAGTCAACTGTATAGTTTCCTTCTTGCACTTGCTTTGCGGCTTCGGCGACTTGTTTTATTGGATGTGCTAAACGTTTTGATAAAAAATAAATAGCACCCCACCCCAATACAGCAAGTGCCCCAATAAGTAATGCCAGTAGTCCATATGCTTGGTTAACCTTCGTTAAATTCTCCTTTTTCTCTAAGACAAGCACCCAGCCAACTTCCTTATTGTCCCTTTCAAGTTTTCTTTTTACGACATATTGAACTAACTCTTGCCCCTCACTCGTTACAGTTATTTTCTTTGTCCCTTCTTCTCCATCCAGTAAGTTGGCAACATTTTTTTCACTCCCTGGCGGCATCGGTCGATTGCTACTTACTATATTGCCTGCCGTATCTACAACATATAAAACGGGATCAATTTCTCGCATAGTAGATCGCTCACGATTACCAATAAACCCCGGAATACCGCTCATAGGTCCATTATTTTGGCCAGAAGTATCTGTTAGGCGAAATACAGTCTCGTCTGCTATAAATTCCATCATCTCAAGTCGATTTTGAAACGTCGTATGTCGAATCCATGCAGCAGAAATAAAAGAGATAATGGCTAGACCTACAAAGAGAGTTAATAAATAGCGGCTTGTCCAATAATTGCGTAAAGATATTCGCTTATTTTTTTTGAACACTTAGCTGATACCCCAATCCACGTAGTGTCTTTATTTCTCCCTCTTCCTCATTCCATTCCTTAAGTACCCTTCTTAGTCGCTTCACTGCTAAATCCACTGCTCTATCACTACCTTCATACTCCCAGCCCCAAACTTGATCTATAAGTTGATCACGTGTAAATGTTTGGTTTGGGTGTTCGGCCAAAAATAAAAGTACAGATAAATCTCTAGGCGTTAAGATGATTTCTTCTCCCTTAAGTAGCACTCGATGGGCTTTCATATCAACCTCTAGCCCACCAAAGCGTTTTATTCCTGAAGATTCATAGCTTCCTTTAGCGCGCCTTAAAACTGCCTTTACTCTTGCCACTACCTCATCAGCTATAAATGGCTTTGCAATATAATCGTCTGCTCCTTGATCGAAGCCCTCTAATCGATAATTTACATCGCCTAATGCTGTTAGCATGATAACTGGACAAGAACTAATTTCTCTAATTTCCTTTAAAATTAACCAGCCGTTTTTTTCTGGTAACATGATATCGAGTAATACTAAATCAGGCTGAACCTCTTGAAATATATCCAATGCCTGACTGCCATTAAAACATTGCATAACATCATAGCCTACTTTTTTCAAATATGCCTTCAAAACTTGGCTTATTGCATATTCGTCTTCTACTACTAATATTTTTGCCATGGCCTTTCACCTCGTCACCAGTTCATTCGTATTTTCATTATATCATCGGATTATGTCAGTTAAATGTCAGGACCTAATGAGTCTGTTCATTCTTATAGTGGCGTATATTTCTTTATTTAGGTCTTGGTTCATACATTTTAAATATCGAGCTATTTGCAATTTACATTGTTCTTCTATTGACAATGTCTTCCTAGGCGAATTATCATTGATTGCGAATGATAATCATTGATAATTCATTCATATAGTTAACTAAAAAATGATTAGGGGGGGAAAGCATGATTATTGTTACAAATCGTATTCAAGTAAAACCCGGCTTTGCTGCAAAAATGGCACCGAACTTTACAAAGCCAGGACCTCTACAGCAGTTTGAAGGCTTCCATAAAGTGGAGGTATTAGTTTCAACTGATGATCCGACTTATGACGAAATGAGCGTCAATATGTACTGGGAGTCTAAGGAACATTTCCAAGCTTGGCGTAACAGCGATGCGTTCGCTGCAGCTCATCACCGTCCTGGACAAGGCTCTGAGGGAGGAAAACCTGAAAACAGTCCAATGATTGGTAGCAAAATAGTAATAGCTGAATTAGCTTCTTCAATTGAAGCATCACGCTAACTTTCGATTTGTATACCATAACTCCACTATTTATGAGGTAGTGGGATAAAAACTAAAACATCTTCTGATTCTATCTAAAAAAATCCTGCATTTTCGAAAATGCAGGATTTTTTATTCTTGATTACATGAAAACAACTAAAACATAGCCAAGTATTGATAAACAAACCGAACCGATAAGTCCTGCAATAAACGCTTTTACGCCTAATTGTTTAAAGGTTTTTATATCTACATTTAAACCTAGTCCAGCCATCGCCATCCCAATTAAAATATAAGCGATATTTACAAATGTTTGCGCTACATTAGCTGGTACTATCCCTAACGAATTAATAGCACTCATCGCTAAAAATCCAAGAATAAACCACGGGATTATCGACAGTGAAAACCCTTCTTTTTCCTGTTCCTTTTCATTTCTCCGATATAAAATACCGATGACAATAGCTACGGGTACAAGCAATGCGACACGTGTTAGCTTAACAATAACTGCCATATCAATCGCTTCATTTCCACCAGCTGAGGCCGCTGCAATGACATGAGCAATTTCATGTAGAGTACCCCCCGCAAAAATACCATATTCAGTAGGAGTTAAGTTAAATACCGAGTATAACACCGTGTAGACTAATGTGAATACAGTCCCTAGCAATGCGACTATCGCTGCGCCCACTGCCGTTTCTTTTTCATTTGCTTTAATTTGAGGAGCAATAGCGACAACAGCAGCAGCCCCACAAATAGCTGTGCCACAAGCTGTTAATATGCCTAGCTTCTTATCAACATGAAATACCCTCGTTAAGCCATAGACAACCACTAAAGCAAATACCAGATTAATAAACGCAATAAGAAAGACACTCGCTCCAGCATTGTAAATATCCGCTAAATTTAAACGCATACCCAGAAAAATAATGCCGAGGCGTAATAATTTTTTACTTGAAAATGTTATGCCTGTTTGCCAAGAATCCTGCACCTTAAAGGCTGCTCTCCAAGCCATACCTAATATAATTGCAATGACAAGCTGCCCTAATATTGAGAAAAACGGAAATGTAGAAATATACTTTGCTACTAAGGCAATAATGAGTGTCAACAATATCCCCTTCATAAACGCTGAGGTTAGGAAACTTTTTAACCTATGCTGGCCATTATCCATGTTGTTCACTTCTTTCATCCTTGATGATTATTACTTTATTAAAAAGTTAATCATCAGTAAAATACATATATATAATCGTAATTATTAATATTTCTAATAATAGGAGTGATGATATGCAATTTGATGCTTTAAAAACGTTCATCACATTGGTGGAGGTCAATAATTTTACGAAGGCCTCCGAAATACTTCATATTTCACAGCCAAGTGTCAGTTTACACATTAAAAACTTAGAGCAAGAATTTCAAACGACCTTATTTATCCGTTCACCAAAATCTGTACAAATTACACCAACTGGAGAAATTTTATATAAACGAGCTAAGCAAATGATGGCAATCACAGAGGCGGCAAAGGAAGATATTTTAACCTATCATCATGAAATTCAAGGTACACTTGTAATTGGCGCTAGCTTTACAATTGGCGAATATATATTGCCTCCTATCATAGCGAGCTTGCAGCAGCAATTCCCTCAGCTAGAGCTTCAAGTTATTATTGGCAATACGAAAGAAATCATTCAATATACAAAATTGTTACAAGTCGATATCGGTCTTATTGAAGGACAGGCACACGACCATGAACTTTTTATTAAACCGTTTATGCAAGATGAGTTATTTATTGTCAGCGCGAGTAATCATTCTCTTGCAAAGGAATCAACTATTACGGTCGCGGACTTACAGCAACAAAATTGGGTCGCACGTGAAGAAGGCTCTGGCACACGTTATTATTTAGACCATTTATTTAGAGCAAATGGGCTCCAAGTAGGTTCACTTCTTACTATTAGTAGTAATCAAGGTGTGAAAGAAAGTGTTATTCAAGGGCTAGGACTTTCATTACTGTCTGCTAGTGTCATTGAGCGTGAATTAAAAAATGGCGATATAAAAATCTTACCTCTCGAGGACCAGCATTTTATACGAACATTTTCATATTTGTACTCACCTACGATGAAAAATAAACGCAATGTTGACATTCTTATAGAGGCACTATTAAAAAAAGCTTAGCGACTAGTAATTCGCTAAGCTTCATGTTGTTGAAAAGCTATTATGTGTCAGAAGATATATACTATGTGAAGTGGTTGATTGGAGTGGCGACTGGGCGACTCCTTGGGGATCAGCGTCACAGATGAGACCCTGCAGCGAAGCGAAGCGGCTCATCGGACGCCCCCAGGAAGCTCTGCTCTGCGCGAAAGCGAAGCGTCAGCGGCAAATGTTTTCTGTGCGAAAGCGAAGCGGCAGCAACAAAGCGCCCAGTCGGAACGGAAATCAACCTCTCGTTTTGCAGAAGAGCCATACTTTATTTAATGTGACATAGATTCCCTTCACCATTTTGGTTTTCAACACTACTCGCTAAGCTCACTTTATAATTCTTGGATTTAGACGTTTACGTTCCTGCTTATGCTCAATAATTTCTACAAATTTCAATGCTGCTCGAGATAAAGGTACGCTTTTCAAATAACACATGCCAATGCTTCGTGTTGGTATATTTTCTGTTAATGTTAGCTCATATAAAAGTCCTCGCTGCAAATAATCATTAGAAAATTCTTTCGTTACACAAGCAATCCCTAAATTACTGCGTGCAAATTCCAGCACTAGATCATGTGAACCAAGCTCGAACTCAGGTTCAATGAAGATCCCTCTTGCAAATAAATAATCTTCTACATACTTTCTTGAATTTGATTTTTTCTCTAAAAAAATAAGTGGAAACTTTAACAGATCCTCAAAGCTTAAGCTTTTTGATGCCAACGTTTTGTACTTCTCGCCGCATACAAAAATATCCTGAACCTCTGTGCAAGCGGTTAACTGTAATGTCTGATCTTCTATCGGGAAATTACAAAGTCCTATATCAACCTCACCAGATTTAATAAAGTTACAAATTTCCGAAGTCGTTCCATTTAACATTTGTAATTTTATATTTGGATACATTGTATGAAACGTCTCTAGATAAGGCATTAAAAAGAAACGAGAAATAGTGTCCCCTACCCCAATTTTCAACTGACCTGTTGTTAAATTTTTGAATTCTAGCAACTTCTCCTCACCAGCATCTAAAAGGCCTAACGCTGAATTTGTATACTCATATAAAAGTTTACCCTCAGTTGTTAATGTCACCCCTTTAGGTGTGCGATTAAAGAGACGTGTACCTAGCTCCTTTTCTAATTGCATCATGGCTTGGCTAACAGCTGGTTGAGTCATATATAAATCTTTAGCCGCACTTGAAAAGCTATTATTTTTAGCAACAATACTAAAAACGCGATATAAATCTAATTTCCCTATCATATAAGCACTCCTTATAGCTATTATACGAACTATTAATTTTACTTATATCACTAAAGGAGCGTATAGTAAAACCATATTGGTTTTATTTAACATACATTTACCTATTTAATAAGGAGAGATTATTTTGGAACGTGTAGTTGGTACAGTAGTAAGAGGTCTTCGTGGTCCAATTATTAACGAAGGCGATAATATTGAGCAAATCGTTGTTGATACAGTATTAAATGCAGCAAAGACTGAAGGTTATTCCATTGAAGATCGTGACATTGTCACAGTAACAGAATCTGTCGTAGCGCGTGCACAAGGTAACTATGCATCCATTGATGATATCGCAGCTGACGTAGCTGCTAAATTTGGTGACGATACTGTTGGCGTTATTTTTCCAATTCTAAGCCGTAATCGTTTCGCTAACTGCTTACGTGGTATTGCTAAAGGCGTAAAAAAAGTTGTTCTTATGCTTAGCTATCCATCTGACGAGGTTGGAAATCACCTAGTTGATATCGATGAGCTAGATGTAAAAGGGATCAATCCTTGGACAGATACTTTAACTGAGGTTGAATTCCGTGAGCATTTCGGCTATAAAAAACATACATTTACAGGTGTAGATTATATTGAATATTATAAAGAACTAATCGAAGCTGAAGGCGCTTCTTGTGAAGTGATTTTTTCAAATAACCCAAAAACAATTTTAGCTTTTACGAAGAGTGTTTTAACTTGTGATATTCATACACGCTTACGTACAAAACGTATTTTAATGGCAAATGGCGCTGAAAAAGTATACAGTCTTGATAATATTTTATCTGAATCTAATAATGGTTCTGGCTTTAATGCGGAGTATGGTCTACTTGGTTCAAATAAAGCTACTGAAGATAGCGTAAAACTATTCCCACATACTTGCCAACCGATTGTTGATGGCATCCAAAAAAAAATCAAAGAAGCTACTGGTAAAACAGTTGAAGTAATGGTTTATGGTGATGGTGCATTCAAAGATCCAGTGGGTAAAATTTGGGAGTTAGCTGACCCGGTTGTTTCACCCGCTTTCACTGTTGGATTAGATGGCACGCCAAACGAAGTAAAACTAAAATACTTAGCAGATAACGATTTTGCCGATCTTCGCGGCGAAGAATTAAAAGCAGCAATTTCTGAGTATATCCAAAACAAAGATGAAGATTTAACTGGGAAAATGGCTGCTCAAGGTACAACGCCTCGTCGTTTAACAGACCTAATTGGCTCTCTTTCAGATTTAACTTCAGGTTCAGGTGACAAAGGAACACCGATGATTTATATACAAGGTTATTTCGATAACTATACTAAATAATTTTCAAAAAAGTGCGAGCTGGTTGCTCGCACTTTTTTTACTAAAATATTCATTAGTTTTATATATTAATTCACTTTTGAAACACTAAATATTACACCAGCAGCTTGATCATATTTTAAATTATATCGAATCGTATTTTTCTCTACAGTTGTTTCATTCTTTTGATATTCATAACTTTCGTCAAACAAACGTAAATCCTTCAAAACAGCGCCTATCCCGTTTGGGTTTAAGTCAGGGTTTGTCATACCAATTAACAATCCCATAGAAAGTATGATATCCATTCCTTCGCCTTGCCCCACCATAACCAACTCATGTACTGCGCCTTTTTCATCAATATTTTCAATTAAAGTAATATCCTTACCCAATTTCGAAGTAATTGTTTCTTCTTCTTTTTTTATATTTTCAAGAGAATATGAGAAGTCTAGTTTTTTTACTTCTTTATTGAATACCTCTATAAATTCTTCTTGATTATTATAAAGAGGCAGCGTTGTTGCCATTCCAATTATCATCGGAGAGACAAAGTAGACACCGGCTATTACGGTAGCTATAGTACGTTTCATTTTAGTAAGCCGTCCCTGTTTCCACATAAGAAATACACCCAAAGGAGGAAAAATAATTAACCAAAACCACATAAACCAAGCTGTTTTAAAAATCGGGGTTCTAAGTTTTAACTCTGATTTATGCAGCATCTTTCTTTCCCCCCTTTAACAATTCTTCAATGTTAACATTAAATATAAATTTCCTAGTATTATCTGTACCCTCATGTAAGGAGTCTTTTAATATATTTACAATATTTTCATCATAAGGTGCGTTGTTTTCATCTTCCATTAAATAATTAAAAAGAGACGTCCCTTCAAAATCAGTTGTCTTAATATCAAAACTTTTTTGTAGTAATTGTTCGCCTTGTATTCGCTGGATTTTCTTTTGATATTGTGAGATTAATGTTGGCGTTTCTGTTTTTTTGACCAATAATTTATAAAGCTTTTTAGCATCCCCATACTGCTTTTGGTGAAATGCTTCTTCTGCATCACTCGTTAAAGACTCTACCGTTTCATTATAAAAAGATTTAATTTTATCTAAATCTTTTATCTTCTGAGCCTCTTGGATAAAGCCGAAAGTTTTTTCGTAATCTTTTTCATCTCTAGCATTTGTTGCTTTATTAAGCAATTCATTGATTTTCTCATTCTCTTCTATTTGTTTTAATAAACCATTAACCTTTAGCTTTATCTCGTCGCTAGCATGTCGATTTTCTTTTATATAAATCGCATAATCTTTAGCGATTGAATAATCCCCTGCATTACCCTTAGATTCAGCCAACTGATAAATAGCATTCATAGAATTTTGAATAAGACTATCTGTCTTACTACTACTTTTATTCAATTCATAAATCTTTTCAAGTTCAGTAATAGCTTTCTTATAATCTCCACTATTATATAAATCCGTTGCTGTTGTGTAATAGTTTTCCGCCTTCACTTGATCCTCATCCACTTTTGGCTCTGGCGTTGAGGTTACAGATTTTGTTGGGGCAGGCTTTGATGTACTACTGCTACCACTGGATGCACCACTACTACCGTTGGATGTACTACCGCCATTATGATAATGATACTCTCCATTTTTTAATCCCCATTTTGCGCAGTTAGTTCGACAGGTATGTCCTCCATTGCTATCAGTTCTGCCTGGATGGGCACTTGCTGTATACGGTAACAGAAGTAAAAAACAGCATGCTAAAATACTAATTATCGACAAATAAACATTTTTCACCATTTTTACCTCCTATTTATAATAATTACTATATTTTATCTTATATCATGTTTCCCATGACGTATAGTACGATTTTTCTATTCTCCATTCCGATCTAAAAAAATTAAATAATAAAAGTGACAAATGGGAGTGCGTTTAGTTTTTGAGGAAAAAGTCTAAAAGATGGTAGCTATACTAAATTATTTATTTAAAAAATGTAATACTTCCCCACGAATCCCCACGAAGCAGAAGGTTAATCTATCCTGTTCATAGAAAAACCCCCTAAGTATCCTTTTTACATTGTCTACTTAGAGGGAATAAATTCTATTATGTCTTTTCATTTAGTGAGGTTGACAGGAATCGAACCTGTAAGTCCCTATTCAGCAAAGGGACTCGCTGCCACTGCATACTTCCTCATATTTATTATATATTATTAATTTCATGTTAAAGAATTACATTGTTCTCAGTCCTTTTGTTTTATAGTAGATTCAATCTTTTCAAATAAAGCTTATTTCAATTGATTAGGAATCACTTCTTCATTTAACCAGTGCTCGCTTGTTCGAACATGATTCTGTCTCACAAATTTCCCTAGATTATATCGAAAATCATCATGATGGAAGGCAGCCGCGTTTCTAATAACATACCCTTCCTGCTCACCCCCAAGAAGCGATTTTCCTGTAAACGTCTTCTTTATTTTTTCTTCATCGAAAATACCTCGATATAATACAGGTACCGTTTCAATCCCCCATTCAGCTGCATAACGGACTGTTTCATCCCAGCTTAAACAAATATTTTTTTCGTTCCAAATACTAAATAAATAAAAGTAACTAGTTAACTCATTGTAGTAAATGGAGTGCTTGGCATAAATATTTTCACCACATAATCTCCAACCTTCTGGAATCTGGAAGGCAAATGTAGCATGAAACGTTTTTACCCAATGCCTCGACGGATGATCTCCTGAATTTAAGCTTCTAGCATGCATATAGTGTTGATAAAGTGTTGTTCCTTCCCCGTCTAATTTTTCGGTTACAACTACCTCTTTTCCAATAAAATGATCAACATTTTTAGCAACCTTATCATCATGTGTATATCCTCTACTCCACGGCAAATGAAAGCTTCTTGGATATTTCATCAAATTGGTCATAAACTCACTTCCTTTGTTTACGTCTACTTCGCAAATTGATCTGCTTCACGAAAGAAATAAAGCTTTGTTAATAAGTCACCATCTAATAAATGATAAATCTTACTCGAACCCTTATCGCCCCCATATTGAATTAACATATGAAATTGCACTAAATTAACAACCTTTAAAACAAAGTCTTCTTCAAAGCCAAGCTCTAATAAAAAATGGCATACCATTTGAGCAGATACATTTTCATGTCCATAATATCCATATCTTTGTTGTAATTCTTTATATTTTTTACAAAATGGTTTGCCTACATCATGGAATAAAGCAGCTATTTGTAGTGCTAACTTGTCACTCTCCATATAGTATTCGTTCATATATTCATAAACAAAATACGTATGCTGGCAAAGTAAAAATTGATGATAAGGATTTTCTTGATTAAATTGATAAACCTCTTTAAATGGTTGGACAGATCTCAACTTTTGAAAAAGCTCATCATATGTGGGTTCGCTTTGGATTAGTGAAAGAAATTGCTCTTTTGAGATTTCATACGGACTCGCTTCATGTACAATATGTACCTCTTCAAATCCTTCCCCCACTATCGGAAACTCTAAATTCTTCCTCATTTTATCCATTATCACTAACGGAACTTTTCTCTTTCTTTGTTGATTTCTTGTTATACACAACGTATAAGGTACATCAAAATAATAGCATATCACCTTCACATCACTAGACAATTTACCCAGTGCAAATATCCTACGTTCCCGTTCGATATTTGTTGCATCAACAATGACAGATTGACCTTTAGCCAAAAATTCATTTAAACGCTCATACAAAACACGAAATACTATTCGCGATTTCTGTCTTGAAACGTCACCAAATAACTCTTGACGTATGGCATCACTTGAAAGAACAACTGCATTTTCGCTTTTCGCTAGCCCTCTAACAAACGTGCTCTTGCCGCTTCCAGGTAACCCAACCGTAAATATCACCTTCATTTTCTCACCCCCTTTCAAGTGTCTATATCGTTTCTAGAAACATATTCTTTAGTTAGCAATTAACATCTATCCCTTTTACTCGCGGAGCTGTTTTTTATCAAAAATCAATCATCCACTTAACTCTAAAGTATAGGGATTAATTTTTAAGGGTTAAAATGATATAAGTCGGACATAACATTTGTTGAAACGTATACCATGAATATAAGTTAAACGGAGCAGAGGCTAGGCATCTCCCCGGGTCACAGATGAGCCCCCGGATCGAGCGAGTATTAGAACGGAGACTAAGAACATCACGTCCTGCGATAACACCTTCGTGACCAACATCGTCGTGTTGCTGTCGCTTTGCTTTCGCACAGAGAAAACATTTGCTGCTGACGCTGTGTTAGTCACTACACTTTCGCACAGAAAACACTCGTCGGCCCAAGTGGCTCATCGGACGCCCAAGGAAAGCGCTGGCCGGAACGGAGATCACTTATATACATGATGTCATACCAAAATTTCGGAGACTATCCATAAAAAGCAACATTCTTCAAAAGGGGAAATTTGACTATAAAAAAGACTGCTCCACCTTTTGCGGAACAGTCTTTTTTATTAAAAAATTGATTTTCTCTTATAAGTTTATTGTATCATAAATTTGCCAAAAATACTAGACTATACTTCTTTCTGAACTAGCTGTATGATAAATTTCCCGATTCTAAATCCATATTGAAAGGAATGTGAGTAACATTGGAAAAGCAATATGAATGGACAGAAGAAAAACAGTATCTTGTTCTTTGTTTAAACACAGTTGGCCACAAAAAAGAGGAATTACTACAAAAAGAACAGACTGTTAAAGACAATGTTTTAACGTTAAAGAAAACCTTTTGGGATGACGTTAGAGTGAATTTAGATACGCCTGAGGATCTAGACGAAACCTTTTATGCTATCAAACAACAGGCAGAGCTCTTATCTGATTCCCAGCATGCTCAGCAACGTGTCATCAAGGATGTAAAAATTTATGACCGTTTACAGCAATCACCCTATTTTGCTCGCATTGATTTTTTACAGGATGGTCATAACGAACCTTTAAATATTTATATTGGTGTAGCAACCTTAATGGATGAAGAGAACGAAAACATATTAATTTATGATTGGCGAGCCCCGATATCAAGTATGTATTATGATTTCACGCCTGGCCCAGCTACTTATGAAACGGCGACTGAAGAAATCCAAGGTGAGATGCTTTTAAAACGGCAATTTATCATTAAAAATGGTCAATTACAATCAATGTTTAATACAGGTTTAACTATTGGTGATGATTTATTACTCGATATTCTCGCTCAAAATGCAAACGAACATATCCGTAGTATCGTAGCAACAATTCAAGCTGAGCAAAATCAAATTATTCGACATGTCAACACTCCTTATCTAATCGTAGAGGGTGTCGCGGGTAGTGGAAAAACGGCTGTTGCTCTCCAACGTGTTGCTTATTTGTTGTATCATTATCGAGACCAGATTACCGCAGATCAAATTTTATTGATTACACCTAACCAGCTATTTAATCAATATGTTAATACGGTTTTACCGGATTTAGGTGAAGATAATATGCAGCAATTAACCTTCTCCGAATATGCAACAAAACGTTTAGGTCGACAGTTCCAATTGGAATATCCTTATGAACAATTGGAGTCACTTTTAACAGAGAAAGATGACTCACTCTACCAAACGAAGCTTACGATTATTTCTTTTAAAGCTAGCCTCCAATATCGAGAACTGATGGACAAATATATTGATTATCTTGCAAATGAAGGTTTGCTGTTTAAAAATATTGTTTTTCGCGGAGAAAGAATTATTACCGCTCAAGAAATTGCTGAATATTTTTATTCGTTCAATTCCACAATTCCTATCCCAAATCGACTACAATTGGTAAAAGAATGGTTATTACAACAATTATCGAAAATTGAAAAAGCAGAACGTACGAAAGAATGGGTAGAAGAAGCTAGTGAACTTTTAGACATTGAAGAGTATACAAAAACCTATAGCGAGCTTTTACAGGAAGGTCGTTTTACAGAAAACACCTTTGATGATTTTGAGCAAGAGCGTAAGAAAATAGCTATCCAAATTGTCAAAAAGCAGTTCAAGCCACTTCGTCAATCTGTGAAACAATTAAAGTTCGTTCATATGTTAGGCATTTATCGTCAATTGTTTGAAATGAACAACACTCTTCATCAGTACTTACAGAACTTTTTACCCGACCAATGGGAAGAAATCTGTCAACATACACTCCCTAACTTAGCAAAGCGCATTATTTCGTATGAAGATGCTGCTCCATTTTTATACTTACAGGACAAGATAGAAGGTCAACGAACAAATACGATGATTCGTCATGTTTTAATTGATGAAGCACAGGACTATTCTCCATTTCAGCTATTTGTATTACAACAATTATTCCCACGTGCACGTATGACTATATTGGGTGATGGACATCAAACTATCCATCCTCATACATTTAAAAATCCTTCACTGCTGACACCACAATTGTATGGTGAACAAGCAGAAAAAATGATATTAACGAAAAGTTATCGCTCAACAAAACAAATTATCCACCTTACTTCGAAGATTTTACATGAGGACGCCAAAGTAGAAGCCTTTAATAGAACTGGTCCCGAACCAACTATCACGATTGTTCCGAATGAAATAGATTTAATTGAACAGCTTGTCGAAAAAATTAACAACTTGTCCCAAAATTTCGAAACGATTGCAGTCATCTGTAAAACAGAGCAAGAGTGTACGAAGGTTTTTGATAAAATGAAAGACCAAGTAGATATCCAACTCATTACCCATCATACAACACAATTTAAAAAAGGTATTTTACTGTTACCCGCTTATATGGCAAAAGGAATTGAATTCGATGCTGTCTTGCTATACAATGCCTCCGCAGCTAATTATTCTAGAGAAACAGAACGTAATTATTTCTACACAGCTTGTACACGAGCGATGCACGAATTGCATATCTACTCAATTAATGAGTTAACACATTTTTTAAAGCTTTAACCATTACAAAAGGAGAATCTGTAGGCTTCCATTGACACTCCATGGTAGGATTGCAGATTCTCTTCTTGTTTTTTTATTATCTTTAAATGTAGTACGTATAATCCTCTGGAATAACACGTTTTAAGAATTTCTTCGTGCGCTCCTCTTTCGGATTAACAAATATATCATGAGGACTTCCTTCCTCTACAACGACACCACCATCCATAAAAATCACACGATTTGCTACGTCTTTTGCAAAGCCCATTTCATGTGTGACAACAAGCATCGTTGTTCCTTCTGCTGCAATGTTCTTCATAACCTGAAGGACCTCTCCTACTAGTTCAGGATCAAGTGCAGAAGTCGGTTCATCAAATAAAATAATATCAGGATTTAACGCTACTGCTCGTGCAATACCAACTCGCTGCTGCTGACCTCCAGACAATTGACTTGGATAGGCATCATATTTTTCTGATAAGCCTACTTTATCAAGCGCCTTTTTGCCAATTTCAATCGCTTCTGCCTTTGGAATTTTACGTCCTATAATAAGCCCTTCTGTCACATTTTCTAGCGCTGTTTTATTCGTGAAAAGATTATAGTTTTGAAATACAAAGGCTACTCGTTGACGAATGGAATGTACGTCCTTCTTCTTCACATTTTGAAAATCTACTTGGATATCACCAAATGTCGCATGTCCTTGGTCAGCTTTCTCTAAAAAGTTAATGCAACGTAATAATGTTGTTTTTCCTGAGCCGCTGGGACCTAAAATAACAACAACATCACCTTTATCAATAGCTAAATCGACACCCTTTAAAATTTCATTGTCACCAAATGATTTATGGATATTTTTAATTTCTAACATACTCGTTCACCCCTTAGGCTTTTGCCACTTTGAATTTACTTAAATGTTTTTCATAACGTTTAAAAATGTATTCAACCGTACTACATAAAATTAAGTACACAATGAAAATATCAATATATGCTTCTACGTAATTGTAGCCAACATTTGCAGCTACCTTAGCCTTTAATGTAATTTCAGGTAAGGACATTGCATAGCCTAAAGACGTCGCTTTAATGAGATTGACTGTAGCCGTACAAATATTAGGCATAGCTACTACTAAAGCCTGTGGAATAATAATACGGCGATAAGCTTGAAATGTAGATAAGCCTACTGCATGAGCAGCTTCTAGCTGACCTTTTTCAATCGTACTTAAAGCAGAACGAAATACCTCTATTAAAATTGCCGTTGTACTAAATGCGAAGACGATAAATGCATACCAAATCGGATTGATTTTATAAATATCATAGGCAATATTATATTTTTCAAAAATCATTTTAAGTAGTAATGGGATACTACTATAAATAATAAAGATTTGAATGATTATAGGTGTACCTCGAACAAAGGAGACATAAATTTTTGCTATATGATGGATTATTGGGATTTTATTGACCCGTGTTAGTGCTAATAGAAAGCCAAGTGGTAAAGCAACAAGCATAGCAACAATTGTCACAAGGAGTGCGATAGGTACACCTGATAATGCAACAAAAAATGTTTCAACTAAAAATTGATAATTCATGGTTACGCCTCCTTACGTTGTTTCTAATGTCTTTTTCCCCTTACCAAAGAACTTTTCTAACATAGCGAAGAATTTTTCAATAATAATCGACAGCACCCAATAAACAATCGCTAAAGCAATATATATTTCTAATGCATGTGCATTAATATTACTTGCGATAATTAAATTTGCCTTTCCGACAATATCAATTAAACCGATTGTATAAGCGAGCGCCCCTTCTTGTAATAACGCAATCATTCCATTCCCAAAGTTCGGTAAAGCGATCACGAGTGCCTGTGGGAAAACAATACGTCGATAGGCTTGAAATGGAGTCAATCCCACACTAACAGCCGCTTCAAATTGCCCTTTATTTATGGCTAAATAGGCAGAACGAATAACCTCTGACATAATCGCTGCAAATTGTAAAGTGAACGTCACGACTACGAAAATGGCTGTATCGATTGAATGGAGATTTATGCCGAAGTTTTCCGCTAACGCTGGAACACCATAATATACGAGGAATAATAAAACGATAGATGGCGTACAGCGCATAATCGTAGTATATAAATTCGCTAATGTTTGCAGTAATTTTATTGAACTTAACTTGGCAGCCGCTAATAGTAAGCCAAATATTGTGCCTAGTACAATGGAAGACCCTGCAATTAAGAAGGTAACTTTTAAAAACGGCAGTAATACAGGAATTGAGTTCCAAATGTATGATGCATCAAAATACTTTTCCATTTCCTCACCAACTTTTATATAAATGTCTGGACTACAGCAAAAGTAATAGTTCTCTCTGTATTAATAAAGACTGCTGAGTATACTGACTCAACAGCCTTTTATTGGGGAGTAGCTGCTAACACTTTCTCTTCTAAAGAGGAGTCTTCTTTAATCAGCTACCGCCTATTAGCGCTTCACAGTTTCTAACACTTCAAATAAATCTCGACCGTAAAACTTAGTGCTTAATTCATTTGTTTTCTTTTGCTCTTTAATTTTTGCTATAGCTTTATCGTAAGCATCTGCAAATTCTTGTTCCTTTTTATTGAACAACGGCCATGTTTTAATAACGGCAAATTCGTTGTAAACTACGTCATCCTTTAAATTATGATAAGGGCCATCTTCTGCTAAAACTTGTTGTTTAAATGGACCTTCAATCATAATACCGCCATCGACACGTTTTTCATTTACCCATTGCACGACATCGACAGTGAACGCATCCCCAGCCTGTAATTTCACTTGATTGTCTGGGTTGGCTTTATTATATTCATCAATAATTGTGTATTGAGCATTATTCGCAGCGATTGGTGCTAATGAATAACCTTTTTTCGCAAAGTCAGCTAATGTTTTTACACCTTCATCTTCTTTACGTAATACTAAACCAGCACTACTTAAGCCTAAAAATTCTTTAGGGAAAATAAATTTTTCTGTACGTTCTTGCGTAAAAAAGGCATTTTTTATTCCTACTTGATATTTCCCTTGCTCAACACCAATTAGTAAATCATCACTAGTTGTCCCTACAAATTCAAACTTATATTCAGGTAACATCACATCCACTAGTTTCATAACTTCCACATCGTAGCCTGTTGGATTTCCGTTATCATCTAGATAACTAATTGGCTTAGATGCCTGGTCAAATGCAACCTTCACTGTACGTACTTTCGCGCCATCCTCTGAATCTTTATCTGAAGCTTCACCTGAATTACAGCCCGCTAAAATAGCAAGTGAAGCCAACCCGATTGCGGCTAGTTGAAAAATCTTTTTCTTATGTTTAAACATATATCATTTCCCCTTATTCATGCGATTTTTGCTGTTCAATTGCGGCATTTGCCAATTTAATAATTGTCATATCATCCATCGGTGGATTATGAAGTCCTGCACGAACATTTCGATAATAGCGTTGCAATGAATTTGTTAATTGTAAACTTTTCGCACCTACTACACGCATTGCCTTATCGACGATTTCAATCGCCAAATTTGTTACCGTATGCTTAGCAACTGCCATTTCATTTGCCAAAAGCTCACGTCTAGCTGAGTCATCATAAGCTTCGGCAACCCCATACAGTACAAAGCGCGCTTGATATAGCTTCAATTCAATATCACCTAGAAGCTGCTGTACATTTGGTAAAGTACTAATCGGAGCATTCAAGCTATTAGGTTGATAATGATTGGCAAAATGCAGTGCATAATCACGAGCTGCCTGTGCAATCCCTAAGTATGTTGCTGGTATATGTAGAATCCAACCATTTATCTTGCCACCACTTGGGTGACCCGGTAACTCTACTAAATGATTTGAAGGGACTATCACATCTTTTAAAACTAGGTCATGACTGCTTGTGCCTCGCATTGCAGACATTTCCCAGTTTTCTTCAATTGAAAGCCCTTGGGCATCTTTATGAATAAGGAAGTAACCAATTTGATTTTTCTCCTCAATCCACGCTGATGTTAAGAAGTAATCTAGTACCGGGGAGGCTGTCGTAAAGATTTTACGTCCATTTAAGAGCCAACCTGCCTCTTTTGACACAGCATTTGTTCCTGGTCGCCCTCCTCGTGTTGGACTCCCAGTTGCCGCTTCACTTACAGCCCTATTTATAATGGCACCGTTCATTATTTCCTGGGCAAAAGAACTTAGCATATCGTCTGCCCATAGCTTTTCCTCATATAGTTCCCCTACAACGCCTAATGTCCATCCTAGTGAGAGTGAAGCATTCTCGTCATAGCTCGCTAACGTTTCTTGAACGAGTACCATATCATAGACTGATAATCCTTCACCGCCATATTCTTTCGGTAAAGTTAGTTTTGGATAACCAATTTGCAAAAGTAGTTTATGTGCTTCGAATGGAAAACGAGATTGTTCATCTACCTCTTTAGCCTCAGCCTTGATTGACTCAGAAATAGATGCTAGCTGATCTAGCCAATACTGCTGCTGCTTTGTTTTAATAAATAAATTCTTCAAGAAAATCTCCTTCTTCCCAAAATGTATAAAACATATATATTTACTAAGAATTAATGTTGTAAAAAAATCTCTACCTACTTTTTAGTAGAGAGATGATGATCGGTACTGAATTTTCTGATTCGTTGACATTTATGATACTTTTCGCATTTAAAAATGTCAATGGGTTAATTATAAGTTTTTTTATAAGTTTTATATTCATTACTAACACGTCTTCTTTATTTCACCAAGCCATGTTTACAACATATGCTAAAACTAAAGAAAGAGGTGCATGTATGACTAATAATATGAATCCATCTTTGAATAATATGGCTATTTCACCTATGACCCCTCAGGTTATTCAAACGAAATTTGGAGATATTAATGGAGATGGCCTACTTGAAACTGTTCTTCTGATGGGGACTAAAACGCCAGATAGCCCTTTGTGGAAAAACCTAACGCTTGCTATTTTTTACGGACAATCGCACCAATTCGAAAAAATAATGTTAAAACAAAGCGTCGGCTACAACCCAACTATATTTTTAAGTGACTTTACCGGCAATCATCTAGAAGATATTTTAGCCATTTCTGACACAGGAGGTAGTGGAGGTATTATTAACGGCGAAATATTTGCCTCAATAAACGGCAAAATACGTTCGATTTTTGATGCTGAATCATTTAATAATAAGTTAAAGTACACCGTTAATTATCAAAATCAATACAAAGTAGCCGTTCGTAGCATGAATCCCAAAAAGCAATACATCATCGATTTACAATATAAGGGTCCGGATTATTTAGCGGAAATTTATAATCAAGACGGTACACTAAAGCATCCTATTGAAGGATGGGTGGATCCAATCAGCGGATTATATCCAGTAGACTATGAACGTGATGGAATATATGAGATTTTAGCGTATCAGGCTATTGCAGGCAGATTTCACGCCGATGGATTAGGTTATGTAGAAAATATTTTAAAATGGGATGGCAATGACTTTAGTATTGACCGTCAAACTGTAGGGATTTTTGGAGAAGATTTAAAGTAAATTGCAATTCAACGCACTTATATAGAAAAAAATCTGCCCGATTTCAGCACAGAACAATTGAAATCGGACAGATTCCCCGTTAACTTTTTCTACTGATAAGACATCCATGTAACTATAAGATTTATT
Organism: Lysinibacillus sp. NPDC093190; assembly: GCF_050280425.1. Classification (NCBI taxonomy): domain Bacteria; kingdom Bacillati; phylum Bacillota; class Bacilli; order Caryophanales; family Bacillaceae; genus Lysinibacillus; species Lysinibacillus sp. NPDC093190. Next base: position 109,877 of record NZ_JBNNVG010000005.1, read on the forward strand.
TTTCTACCAATGCAAAATAATTATTTTCGTGATCAGCAAAATTAAAAACCCTACCCATTGGCATCATTACTAAATCTCCTACTTTTACGCCCTTTGCTTGAAAATCCTGATATAAGTTTTCTATATGATCTGCATAAAACATAATAGAAGGTGTCCCTAAATTTAATTCCGGCTGCATTTTTGCAATGATTTCTTTACTGTGAAGAACAAAGGTAGTTTGAGCTTCTTTAGTTGGAGCAATTTCAATCCAACGTACTCCGCCCTCTTCCTGGTCAGCAACTACTACAAATCCAATTTTTTCTGTCCAAAACTTCACGGCAGTATCCTGATCATTTACATATAACATTACCTGTCCAATTTGTCGAATCATGAAGCAATTCCCTCCTCTTTTGAGCATTAGTATACATCAAACAGTAGCTTTATATGTCAATCTTTTTTAGGAGAAATTAAAAGTATTAGTTGATGATATCTACTATTAATGAACAGTTATTACAAAATACTTAACTTTTATTTTATTTTTGATAAAATGAGCCTAGTCGTCTATTATTTGCCTTAATCGGTAAAGTATATACTTTTCACCATAACATAGGGTGTCGATTATCCGATGAGCCTCTTAGGGTAATAAATGTTTTTTGTGCGAAAGCGTAGTGTTAACGTAGCGACAGATGTTTTTTACGCGAAAGAGAAGCGTCAGCCGACCGGGTTTTGTCTGTGCGAAAGCGAAGCGGCAGCAGATCTTTTTTGCGCGAAAGAGAAGCGGCAGCTGTAGGAGGTTGGTCACGAAGGCGTTATTTCCTCGATTTTCGGTGATAAGACAAAGTATAAAATACTAAATTATAGTGAGGATAATTCAAGTGAAACAACTAAGTTTAAGGAAAAAGCTCATTTTTTCATTTTTAGCAATACTTCTCATCCCAACACTGTTAATTGGAATTGTGTCTTACCAAAGTGCTGGAAAGCAAATTTCGAAAGAACAACAAGCAAGTACAACCGAGAGTGTGCGCACGCTTAATACGAATATTACCAACACGATTGAGCCAAAAGTGAAGGACATTCAATATTTTTCAAAAAAGCTCAATCAATCTTATTTACAAGAAGCCCAAAATACAGAACTTAAATCTCTTTTCCACGAATACATGAACATGCATCCAGAGGTGGAACTGATTTATATCGGAACTTCTGATGGCAGACTACTGGATGAGCCTGCTCAAAAATACCCTAGTGGGTTTGACCCTCGTACGAGACCTTGGTATAAGCATGCTTTAGATAGCAAAAACCAAATATCTATTACGGCTCCATACATTACACAGACTACAGGTGATATCGTTCTTACGATTACTCAAGCTTTACCCGATGGCTCTGGGGTAATAGGATTAGATTTAAATATATCTACACTAAGTACCATCACGAATGATATACGCATTGGAGAAACTGGCTTTGCTTCACTTTTAGATAGCAATAAAATTTATATCGCCCAACCAGATAAAGAAAGTGGTGCTGAAGCAACAGAAAGTTATATTGCTAAAATCTATGAACAAGATAGTGGTAGCATTATAGAAAAAGATCGTCAGCTACAATTTGTTACAAATAAGCTAACAGGCTGGAAAGTTGTTGGTACAATGTTTACTGCCGAAGCTGCAAATGCCGCTGCTTCGACCTTTAATATCAACTTATTAATCATCGCTATTTCTATTATTGTTGGCATTATTTTTATGCTATTCATGATGAAATCGATCGTTAATCCGATCAATCGACTTAAACAAAGCGCTATAAAAATTAGTGAGGGAGATTTAACAGCGTTTATTGACATTCATACTAAAGACGAGATTGGACAGCTTGGGGAAGCCTTTATCGCCATGAAGACTAACTTAAAAGAACTTATTCGTAACGTTGATCAAAGCTCCCAATACGTACAGACTTCGGCGCATGGATTATCTGCGAATGCCGAACAAAATATAGCTGCTTCAGAGCAAGTTAATGAAGCTATGCAACAGGTTGCTATCAGTACAGAAAAACAAACAACCGGTATTGATCAAAATGCTGTTTCTATTGAGGAAATCGCAAAAGGAGTCGTCGAGGTCGCTGATAGCTCTATGCAGGTTTCAGATTTATCTAGCCATGCTATAAAATTGGCCGAAGAAGGCGGACAAGCAGTCGAACAAACTGTTAATCAAATGATTTCTATTCATGAATCTGTGACACAATCAGATACGATGATTAAATCACTTTATGATCGAACAAAAGAAATTGGTTCTATTTTAGAAATTATTAGTGCTATTTCAGATCAAACTAATCTGCTTGCCCTTAATGCTGCTATTGAGGCAGCGCGAGCTGGAGAGCATGGGAAAGGCTTTGCAGTAGTCGCTGATGAAGTGCGTAAGTTAGCAGAGCAATCCCATCAATCAGCAGAGCAAATTGCTGCACTCATTACTGGCATTCAGCAAGAAACGGCTAAATCTGTTCAAACAATGATTAAGGCTTCAACAGATGTCCAAGATGGTTTACAGCTAACAGAAGATGCAAGCAAAAAATTTGCAAGCATTATTAAAAGTCTACACGATATTGCTCCGAAAATGGAGGATATATCTGCATCTGCTCAGGAGATGTCAGCAGTAGTCGAAGAAGTTTCTGCAACTGCGATCGAGCTAACTGATCATGCTAAATTAAATGCAGCCGCGTCAGAGGAAGTTGCCGCTTCAACCGAACAAACGTTATCCTCGATGCAGGAAATGGCTACAGCCGCAAAAGCACTTCTCAATATGGCTGATGAATTACAAAGCTATGTGAATCGTTTTAAATACTAAAAAGAGAAGCACGATGTTAATGGAGATTTCCCAAACATCGTGCTTTTCAATATTAACTTCTTATTCCGGACGTAATTATGCCGAGGCATAATTGATCTTTATTTATTTTCCTCATAACTAAATTGCCCTTCAATACCGAATTTATCAGTAAGAGAGCCGTAGCATTTACTCCAAAATGTTTCTTGCAGCTCCATTTTAACTTTGCCACCGTCTTTAAGACCGTCAAAAGCTTTTCGCATCTGAGCCTCGTCGTCTGAGACTACGGCTAACGTTATATTGTTTCCAATCGTGAATGGGTTACCTGGAAATGTATCAGAGAACATTACAGTGCTGCCAAAAATCGAAAGTCGCGTATGCATCACAAGATCTTTTGCTTCCTCCGGTAATTGATAACTTGGATTTTGTGGTGAATCTCCAAATGTCATAATTTCAGGCTTATTCGTATTAAAAACTTTCTCATAAAAAGATACAGCCTCTCGACAATTTCCATTTAAAATTAAGTAAACCTCTACTGCCATTTTCAACACTCCCTTTGTCATTTTTCGAAACAATTCTATTTTACATGGGTAACAAATAATAATACAAATTTTAGATAAACCGATCAAAAAACTACTTTTCCTCTTTTAAAAAATCATCATAAAGCCTACTTCCCATACTATAACGGAAAAATAGTATATCTTTATATTTCACTTAATTCCTGTTCTTTCCTGCTAGTTTTTTATTTATTTCGATAAAAGCTTTGACATTTACTCAAAAATAATGTAAATTACCAAATGACGAACGATTTAAATTAAAACTTAAAAAATATTCGTATTTTAGGAGTGTTTATAATGGATAACGTATTTGACTATGAGGATATTCAACTAATTCCCGCAAAATGTATTGTAGAAAGTCGCTCAGAATGTGATACTTCTGTAACTTTAGGCGGCCATACATTCAAACTTCCTGTTGTACCAGCAAACATGCAAACAATTATCGACGAAAGTCTTGCTGTGAAGCTTGCTGAAAACGGTTACTTTTATATCATGCACCGTTTTAAGCCTGAAACACGTATCGATTTCATCAAAGATCTGCAAGGCCGTGGATTAATCGCATCAATTAGCGTTGGTGTAAAAGATGAAGAATACACATTTATTGAAGAATTAGCAGCTGCAAATTTAGTGCCTGATTTTATTACAATCGATATTGCACATGGTCATTCAAATGCTGTCATTCGTATGATTCAACATATCAAAAAACATTTACCAAATAGCTTTGTTATTGCTGGTAATGTGGGTACACCTGAAGCCGTACGTGAACTTGAAAACGCTGGTGCAGATGCAACAAAAGTTGGTATTGGACCAGGTAAAGTATGTATTACTAAAATCAAAACTGGTTTTGGTACAGGTGGTTGGCAGCTAGCTGCACTACGCTGGTGTGCAAAAGCTGCAACGAAGCCAATTATCGCTGATGGTGGTATTCGAACACATGGTGATATTGCAAAATCTGTTCGCTTTGGTGCTTCAATGGTGATGATTGGATCATTATTTGCAGGCCATGAAGAGTCACCTGGCAATACAATCGAAGTCGACGGTAAAACTGTGAAGGAATACTTCGGATCTGCTTCTGAATTCCAAAAAGGCGAACGTAAAAATGTTGAAGGTAAAAAGATGTATGTTGAACATAAAGGCAGCATCAAAGATACTTTAGTTGAAATGCAACAAGACCTTCAATCATCTATTTCCTATGCAGGTGGCAATAAACTAGATGCCATTCGAAATGTAGATTATGTAATTGTAAAAAACTCTATTTTTAATGGAGATAAAGTATACTAAAAAATAGGGAAACCCAAACAAGAATGGAGTAAATTCTTGTTTGGGTCTTATTTAATTGATACCGTTTTTCTACTAGTAATTTGGGGTGTTATATAGGGTCGAGAGTATCGAGTGTTGGTGGTTCTTAGCGAAGCAGTTTCTTCAGGGAATCAGGGCGATTTTGGCTCTTGGCGGAGCAATTCTTTGGGCTACCCGAGCTGTTTCGACTCTCCTCCGATCACTTCTTCATGCTTCCTGAGCAGGTTCATTTTCTCCCCTAAAAAAATTCGTATTTTATTCCTTTGCTTAATTCCACCTCTAACCAACTACAACCAAACCATTCAAAAACTGGACATATCTTCTATTTATTTTCAGAATTTTCTATTTAATTAGAAAACTTTATATTATAATTATACTATTAGTAACTTTACAATTTGCTTTTTTTGTAAGCAGAAAAGAACGGAGGTTTTGCCTATGATCAAATCATCAGTCCGCAACAAACTTGTCCTTCTAGCTATTATTGTCATTTTGATTCCAACAGCACTGGTCGGAACAGTCAATTACTTTTTGGCAAAAAATGAAATTGATGAGGTCGGTCGACAAAGTCTTAGAAATGGTACATTAGGCATTATTCAATTAATTGCTCAATTGGATGAGGAGGTTCAACAAGGGAAACTTACGCTAGAAGAAGCCCAGGAACGAGCCCGAACACAGATAGTTGGCCATAAACTTAAAGATAATAAAAGATCCATTGATAACCCTGTTAAATACGGTGAAAACTTCTACTTTTATGCATTTAAAGATGACGGAACAGTAGAAACTCACCCATCTCTTGAAGGACAAAACATCTCCGACTTACAAACCAGTGATGGTCGTTATTTTGTACGCGAAATGATTGATGAGGCAAATGCAGACGGTGGATACGTTCGATATGATTGGGCGTTACCGTCAAACCCAGATGTAGTGGCTCCTAAAATTACCTATGTAGCCAAGGACAAGCATTGGGGATGGATTATAGCTGCTGGTACCTATGAAATGGATTTTAATGCAGGCACTAAAAAGGTCCTTTACTACTCACTTGCTATGACTGCTTTTGCAACAATCATCGGTGTAACACTATATTGGTTCTTCTCAGGTAGGATGACTTCATACATACGCCGAATTATGGTGATGACATCAGATATTGCAAAAGGAAAATTAACTGGTGAAGACATTCTGATTACGACACAAGATGAATTAGGGGTACTCGCTAGCAATGTTAATAAAATGAAACATAGCTTACATGAAATGGTTCATAATACGAAAGAAAGTGCTACTCAAATGAGAGTTTCTTCAGAAATGCTTAGCGCCATTACAGAAGAAACGACTGCTTCAGCAGATGAAATCCACCAAGCCATTACAGAAATATCTAAAGGGGCCGTTATTCAAGCTGAAGAAGCCGAAATGGCGAGTAGTATGGTTGGAAAATTGTCGTCACTCATCTCAAGTGCAACTGAAAAATACGCAGATATTACTGAAAATATGAATGCTATTCATACATCTCAGGAAAACGGCAGACAAAAAGTAGAAGTATTACAGCAAAACTCGAATGAATTTACGAATGTCATCGAAGAGCTGAGAGCAAATTTCTCAAGTTTAACTGGCCAAATGGAAGAAATTCATAATGTTGTACAAACAATCACGTCCATTTCTGAACAGACTAATCTTCTAGCTTTAAATGCAAGTATTGAGGCCGCACGTGCAGGCGAACATGGGAAAGGTTTTGCTGTAGTAGCAGAAGAAGTGCGTAATTTATCGGAGGATACAAATGAAGCTACTAGCCGCGTGAGGAACTTATTAAAGCGTATCGAAATAGATGCAGCCAATTCAGATTCAAAGATGATGCACACGCTCCAGCTTTCACAGGGACAAGCTATTTCGATTAACGAAGTAAAACATGCATTTACTATATTAGCAGATTCTATACAAGACATTACAGAGCACCTTGTTTCCCTCGATCAAGGTATGCATGAGATGGCTGAAAATCGTTTAATCGTTATTAATGCCATTAATGAAATAGCTAGCGTGGCGACACAATCAGCAGCTGCCACTGAACAGATTAATGCTTCGATTGATGAACAAAAGTCGGCAATCACATCTATTATGCACTCCTCGGTAGAGCTACACACAGAAGCAGAGCGCATGCATGATTTAGTCGATCGTTTTACGTGATGTACTACTTTACTAGATCCCTTATAAAATAGGTTTACAGCCAATTATAAGGGATCGTTATATTTTTATAAGTATGAATGTATTCAATATGTACCTTTTCAACAAAAGAAAAAATGCTACCAATGAAGCGTAGCATTTCCCTTAAAATTATAGCTTGTTAATAACAGCGTGGATCGTTTCTTTTAATTCTGCATCATGATCAGAAAGTTCTACAAGGTTTGCTACACGCTCACGTAATACTGGACGTTCAATTACAAGCTTTTCATCAAGTACTTGCACTAGTAACTCGATAACAAGACGATCACGTACGTTTAATGCTTCTTCTAAACGCTCTGGTGTAATTTTTGCATCTGTTTTTGCTGCTTTAGCCATTTTAAAAACCCCTTTTATATTTTATATTTCATGCACATCTATTTTAGCATACCGCTAATTTATTTTGAAAATTTTCTTTCATGAATATATACCAAAACTTTACAAATGCGCACTATTATATTTACGATAAAATGTTATATTCAAATCATAAAACGTGACGCTCAACCATATGGTTATGTGTTATTTAGTTTTTTATATTCACTTAGAACGATTTACAAGATTGGAGGAATTCGATGAATCAAAAGAACTCGACTTATTTACAATTAATAAAGGCTATACCGCAATCTTTACAATTGTTTTTAAATGTTTGCCTTGTACTTTTAGCGCTCATTTTATCCTTCCTACTTTGCAAAGAGCTCTTCCAATTCCTTAAAATTTTAATATTCAACAACGATGGCGGAGACTATAAACTTTTCCTCGCTAATATTCTTATTTTCTTTTTGTATTTTGAATTTATCACTATGATTATTAAATATTTTAAAGAGAATTACCATTTTCCACTACGTTACTTTATATATATAGGGATTACGGCCATGATTCGATTAATTATCGTAGAACATGACCATCCCATTAACACCTTAATTTATTCACTTATTATTTTAATATTGATTATAAGCTATTTTATTATTAACATTACGCCGTTGGAACGACCTGTCCGCTCTTCACTTTTTATGAAAAAAGAATAATAGCTTTATACTATTAACCTTCCTAAAATGCTGTAATACAAGTTGGTTTATCAAGGACAAAGAAAAAATGATGCAATGACTGTACGTATTGTTCATCACTAATCTTCACCTTGCTTAGCATAAATAATTCTTGTACTGTCACAACCCCCATGACAAGAGAAGAAAGCTCTGCGATATCGATCACCATTTCCACTTCATAGTGTGTACTATTTGAAATTTTTATATTACCATCGATAGCCTCGATAACGATTTGTTGATTATTTTCAGCTAATAACGAATCTTTCACAGTTAACTTAAAGGTTAATGTTTGACCATTAAAATTATGCGTTGTGAGCTCCTCAAAAAAACCTTGAACATTAATAATGCGATACATTAAACCAACACCTGAAACAGCACTTGCATGGTAGACGCTCGGGATTAAATGATTTGTTCCATTTCGTACATCTCCTAAAAAGAAATGAATATTTTCTTCCTGTGTGTTCCATTCAATACGATTCACTTGATCTGCCTGACTATTTAAAAATGTACTGAACTCTAATAAAGCCTCTGGTGTTTCAAAGATCCATTCTTTAATGACTAAATTATTAAGTAAAAAATTCGTTTCACTTTGCTTATTAAAGGAAAATACCATATAACCTTGTATGGAATCTCCCTTTTCAACAGCAATAATATAGTTTTGCGGGTTTTTAAAGATTGATGAAAGCTCCAATTCGCTTTTTAAAAACATACCATGCTTCCTCGACGCAACTCTTCTATAGCAGTCTGCTAATTTATGCTGATCCTGTGCTGTTAAAAACGTAAGATGTTTTTTTGTTGGCCCTTTCGGAAAGCTTGATGGTTCCACTACATATTGATGCATTTTCGGTCCGTATCCAAAGCCCATTTTTTTATAAAAGTCAGGTCTAAACGGATATAAAGCAACAAAATGAACATTTTTTTCTAAAAAAACCTTGAAAAAATAATCTATTAATTCTTTGGCGACCTTTTCTTTTTTATGGAGTAAATCAACTGCAACTAGTCCGACTCCCCCGATTGGAATCATCTTAGAGAAGAGATTCATTTCAAAATCATGAAGTCGCATGCCACCAACTAGTTTGTTATCTTCCCAAAGACCATAATAATGAATGGATGTGTCATTGTTTTGATTATGCATAAAAAGTACCTTTAGCTGCTCTTTTGTTGGCTGTAAACTACCCATCCTTCCTGGATAAGCACCAACCACAATATCAACAAAATGTATAAAATCTTCTTCCTTCAATAATTTTTCAACGACTTTCATATACATCCCCACCTCACACTAAATTTATTTAAGGCACGCTCTTTTCATAATTTTTTTCACATTAATTACAGCCCTTGATAATAACATATATTACCACGTACAAATAATACTGTATGTTGACAGTATTAAACCCTAAGGTGATTAAGGTGAGCTCTTTATTAGATGTATAAACAAAGGAATTAAGAAGTGGAACATAAGTGCATATTGTTTTGCATACACCGTTTAATAGCTATACCCTTATTCAGCGTCTTGAGTAAGTCGGCAGTAACAATGAACTGAGTACACTATTCTCGTTGGCTCGTTGATTAGGGCATCAAAGTGGGATACAACTAAAGGTAAAGCTCGGAAATATGATGTATTGAGCACACATATAGCTCAACTAAAAAAGGATTGGACTGCATGAATTATTGAAGGGAGATGGAAAGAGTGAATCTGATTGATGCATATATTCATGAAGTAACTAAAAGGATAAGCAAAGATAAGCGTGATAAAACCAGCCTAGAACTAAAATCTACTATTGAAGATATGTTACCTGAAAATTATTCAGAATCAGATATAAAGGAAGTGCTTAAAAAGCTTGGAAATCCTATAGAAGTTGCAGCAAGCTACCAAGACACACCACGATTTTTAATCGGTCCAAAAGTGTTTGACACTTATACTAGAACAATAAAATTGGTTGTTCCTTGGGCGATTATTATTACAGTTATTGTACAGATGATAGAAAGTATTGTGCTTTATAGCGGAGAAGGTGCTCTCCTGTCTGCTATTATTAAAACTATTTCTCTAACTATCACTAATATTATTTCAGTAATCATCTACGTACTGTTCTGGATTACAGTTGCTTTCATTGTCATCGAACGATCTGGAGGGGAAAACGTTCGAATCCCCCTTATAAAAAATCATCCAGAATGGACACCTGATCATTTAGGAAAAGTTAAAATAATCCCTAAAGAAAAAACTATTTCGCTGAATGATAATATTTTTAGCTTCTTAGGCATTGCTATTTTCGCTTTTGTCTATTTCAATGCTAATCGCCTTTTAGGCATCTATACGTCTCACAATAAAGGCGGCTTAAAATTTGTTATGCCTATATTCAATCAGAATGTCTTACTGTCCTTTGCACCAATCATTTTATTTTGTATCGTTTTAAGTGTAGCTTTAACATGTTGGAAATTAAAGACTGGTCAATGGACAATGTTAATCGCCGTAGCTAATGCACTTCTTCAATGCACAGGGGTCATTGTTTTTATCCTCATGGCTATTCACCCAGATCTCATACACAGTCCCGCTGTACCTTATATCGCGGCAATTACAGAAACGACCTCTGCAAAGATTTTGTTTGCTATAGACCGAATATTATTCGTAAGCATTGCTATTGCCATCATCGCAAATGCATTTGATATTTATAGTGGCTTTAAAAAGGCTAAAATTTGAAAAGAAATATAAGTTTTGAGAGCTGACTCTTTCTTGTTGGCTCTTTACTCATTCATATATTTTTATTACCTACTAAAAACGTTTAAGATACTCCCTCAAATTGATAAAAATACCGTTATTCTCTAATGTTTTGTATAGTAATAAAGTTAATACATTTATAAATAATCTGCACTAATGCAAACAGAATAAGGGGAAGTAATTATGACTATTCTTCTTGTAGATGACAATCAAGTTAATCTATTTGTAATTGAAAAAGTATTAAAAAATGCAGGTTATGATAACTGTATTTCTCTAACATCAGCCTATGAGCTTTTTGATTATTTACAGTTAGATGCACCAAATTCAACAGGAAATTCAGTGGATTTATTAACATTTGTTTTCCTACCTTTATCTGTCATAAACTCTATAACTAGTATTATTGTACATCAATAAGTAACAAAGTTTCTTGCTCTTAGGTTAAGTGAGTAATCTCTTTCCGACAAATACTTAACAAAGTTCACATTAAAAGAGCTTAACGTGTGGTTGATTTCCGTTCCAATTAGGCGCTTTCCTAGGGGCGTCAGTCTTTACTCCAATCAACTTATATAAACGTTTTAACAAATATCATCCACAACTTTTGGTGATGAGCCATTAAAAGTTAATAAGTCCCGTATTCTTTTCATATATATTTTATATTGGCCAATTTTGCCGAGGCATAATTGATAATAAGGAGAGAACAATTGTGGACATTTACGTAAGACCAGGAGATTCTCTTTGGCGTTTCAGTGAAGTGTTTAAAATACCTCTTCAACTAATTATAGATTCGAACCGAAATATTAAACCTCAGTTTTTAAGGGTCGGACAACGCATTCGAATTCCGGGGTTTGTGACAATCAATTATCAAATCAAACAAGGAGATACTTTTTGGCAAATAGCTCAAAGCAGAAATCTCCCATTAGTAGCCATCTTGCTTGTCAACCCCAGTCTTAATCCAAATCAATTACACATTGGACAGACAATTCGTATTCCCCAACGGATCACATGGAGGCTCGTCAATGGTAAACAAAATTATACTTACACTATCATGATGAATGATATTAAAAAGCTACTCGATGCTTATCCATTTTTACAGAGCTCCACAATTGGACATTCTGTTTTACAGCATGAAATTCCAGAGCTTCTAATCGGAAACGGAACTAAGCGTGTACATTATAACGGCTCCTTTCATGCGAATGAATGGATTACAACTCCGATTATGTTAACTTTTATAAACGACTATCTACTCTCACTCACCAATCAAAGTACAATTCGCGGTTTATCTCCACTCCCTCTTTACCAGCAAACAATCCTTTCTATAGTTCCAATGGTCAATCCCGATGGTGTCGATTTAGTAGTTCAAGGACCACCTAGTAACGAGGCATTAAGAAATCAGCTTATTACTTGGAATAACGGTAGCACCGATTTCTCAGGTTGGAAGGCTAATATAAATGGTGTCGATTTGAACGATCAGTTTCCTGCAAAATGGGAGCTCGAAAATGCACGAAATCCTAAAACGCCTGGACCAAGAGATTTTGGAGGACAACGACCTTTGTCCGAACCAGAGGCCATTGCTATGGCTGACTTAACAAAGCGGCGCAACTTTGCCAGAGTTCTTGCGTTTCATACACAAGGTAGAGTGATTTATTGGGGGTTTGAAAATCTCGAACCACCAGAGTCAGAAATCCTTGTTAATGAATTTAGCCGGATCAGCGGCTACGAGCCTATCAATTCGGCAGGCAGTTATGCGGGTTATAAAGATTGGTTTATTCAGGATTGGCGCAGACCTGGCTTTACTGTTGAGTTAGGTAGTGGTACAAATCCGCTTCCACTCAGCCAATTCGACGACATCTATGAAGAAACATTAGGTATATTCCTTGCAGCATTGTATATGTAATAAAAAGTGCCGAAAATCTGTGAAAACAGTTTATGAAATCGAAGTAACCATCACAATTCAATGCTAAATAAATAAATATCCCCAATCCCCTTTTACTTCTGAAGTGAATGGGGATTTTTTAACCCCTAATCCATTACGTCTTGGCGAAAACCTGGACGTATTTGGAAAAATTACTTTGACAGGTAGAGTAATATTTGCTAATATTACTCTGACAGATAGAGCAATAAAAAGAAGTAGGTGACTTATGGTTCGAAGTGACATCATCCGCGGACACTTGGATTCCATTATTTTAAGGCTAATTTTAGAGAAAGATCGTTATGGTTATGAAATTTCTCAGGAAATAAGTATCCGCACAAATAATCGTTTCCAAATTAAAGAAGCAACTTTATACGCAGTTTTTCAACGTCTTGAGAAAAAGGAAATTATTGAAGCCTATTTTGGTGATGTTTCACACGGAGGCAAAAGAAAGTATTACCGTATTACCCCATTAGGTAAAGCTTATTTAAATGAGCTAGTAAAAGAGTGGTCGGAAGTAAAAGAAATTATCGACTTATTTATGGAGGGCTTAGAATGAAAAAAATAAAAAATCATATTGATGAGCTTTTTAAAGACATTCCTCGTAATAGAGAAACAGAGATGGTGAAACAAGAAATCATTCAAAATCTTGAAGAAAAAGTATTTTATTTGATGGATCAAGGGAAAGAACAAGAGGATGCCATCAACAAAGCCATCGTGGAGTTTGGAGATATTGAGGATTTAAAAAAGGAATTAGACATCAAGGAGCCCGAAAAGAAAAACATGTCTAAATTAAATTTAGAATTCTCTATATGGGGTAGTGGCTTAATTATTGCATTTTTTATTTTTATTAATCTTTACTATACACCAAATACAATTTGGGCAATCTATCCAATCTTCGCAATATTATGGTGGCCATTATCTATGTACTTCGTTTGGTCACGTAAGAAATGGAGTGAATAAAACATGAAAAACTTTATTAGCTTTTCGATTGTTGGTAGTTTGATGACAATGATTTTTTTAGGAATCGTCAATTATACGACGTCACCTCAGACACTTTGGTTTATGTACCCGTGCTTACTGGTTTTGCTATGGCCAATTACGTTATTCTTTATGTCTAAAAGAATGTATAAACAATATTCTCTTGTTTGTAGTGCCATGATTATTGCTTTTCTTATTATTGAAAATTATTTATACTCACCCGATTATATATGGTTCATTTATGCGATTTATCCAATCATCTGGTGGCCAATTCTTATGTATTTAGAAGAAAAAGCAAAAACATTAAAAATCGCACTAATAGGCTGTGCAAGTACCATTATTTATTACTCCTTATTAAATATTATTTTGTCCCATCCATACCCTTGGGCGATCTATCCAGCATTTTTAGTAATTTGGTGGCCTTTAGCTTTATACCACGCACAAAGAAAAACGTTTGTAGCATTCTCTGTTACCGCTACAGTACTTATCAGTATCTTTTTTATTACAGTAAATATTGTCTCTTCACCAGGAGTAATATGGGCGTTTTATCCAATATTCGTAGTCCTATGGTGGCCCTTAAGTATGTACTTTTATGTTTATAAAAGAAAAATGTACAATTCAACAGCTCTCCCTAAAAGAGTCTAAAAATTCTGGTTATAATTCACATTCGCAGAGGCAATCGGTGTCAACATTTTCCATCATGTTAATTAATTAGCTACTTTATTTTCGCGATGACAGCTTACCATAACAAGAAATCCATTTCCTTAAGGATATCGATAGTAGCCCCTATTATTTATTTACTATATAATTTAATTATTAAATATTTTAACGGGCTGTGATATTATGTCAAAAAATGATCAATTGCACAATGTGGAAATCATTATGAGCGAGATGCTTGAAATACAGCATAAATCAAAAATGTTTGTAAATCTCTTATCGGAGGGTGAATCATTATCTCAAAACCAACTGATCCTCTTACTTCAGCTAAAGATTAATGGTGGTATGAAAGCAACAGAAATTGCTGAGTTCTTTAGTGTGACACCAGGGGCCGTTACATCGATGTGCGATAAACTAGAAAAATTAGAATTAGTAGAGCGGATTAGAGAAACAGAAGATCGTCGAGTTGTAAAAATGATTTTAACAAATAACGGTGAATTAAAGGTTCAAGATTTATTTTTAAAGTTTCCACAGGAAAAACTGATAGACATGGCAAAAATATTGCGTGAGGTTAATCAGTTAATGAATAAAATTTTTTAGGATTTCATAAAGTTGAAATCCTTTTTTTATTGCCCAGAAAATATGAGAGAACCCTTTTGACGCATACTTGAGCAAATTATCCTGCTGCGAAAGTAAAGAAGTTAGGCAGGAGGTGAACTGCCCGTAAAAGCCTTCACTTTATTAGTTCTTGACAAAATGAAGTTGCATATATTTTAATTAATATATGTTTTAATGATTAAAATATATATATAATAAAATATATGAGGTGATTATTTTGATTCAAAAACTGCGCACTGTAACTCTTACAAATGGCAACATTAAAGATTTAGCAGCAGATTGTGAGCAATTAAATATCCGCGGATTCGTTACTTTACATCAAGAGGTGCGCGTAAAAAAAATTTCTACTCATGGGTATAGTTCTTTTCATTCTCGCGTTGAAGCGCAGATTTTAAATAGTACAGGATCATGTACTATAAAAGATTTTTGTGAAATTAATGAGATTAAAAATGCCGGGAGCTTAAATATGCGCAATGGGCAAGTAACTAAATTGAATAGTTCTGGGAAGTTGACCATTGAACAAAGTTTAGAGGCTGAAACTGTAGATGCAATCGGTATTGTGAAAGCAACAGAAATACTAGCCAAGCTTTTTTATTTAAAAATGTCTGGTGAAAGTAGAATTGGGGAGCTTATTGCAAATGAAATATGCATAGAAAAGGATACGATTTCTGTTCTTCCTTTATTAAAGAAAAAATTAATTTGTCATTGTATAAAAGGAAAAAATATAAGTCTTTCCTATACAAATGTGGAAATTGTTGAAGGAGATGTGGTCGTTGTGGGAAGTAATTGTAGAGTAAAAACACTTTATTATACTGATAGCTATTCAATCGCTCCCAATGCTAAAGTGCAACAAGTTGTACGGAGGGAGAAGGAATGATCTTTAAAAAAATCGTTCAGACCTTTTTTTGCTCGCTGGCACTCCTTGTGTTATCTGTCCTCTATGTTGGCTTAATCTTAAGTGCATTATTGTCAATACTAGCAGGTATTTTACGAACATTAGGTCTTGAGCAATTGAAAATGGGCATTTGGTATGGCGTTGAGCTTCCAGTCATCTTCAGCATTCCCCTAGCCCTCCTTGTATCCTTACTCCTTTTCTTTTGCTCAATATATGTTAAACGTCCTATCCTATTCTGCCTTTCGAAGCTTAAGGTAACATGGAAAAGCACATCTTTTAGTTAATCAAAAGATGTGCCCCACTCTCGAGGATGTCGTCGTAATTAGAAGAATCGTAATTATTTTTTATTTCTTGATTTAAGTCAATGCTCCATCATGATCCTCCCTTTAAAATAAAAACAACTTTAAAAGGAGGGTTTGGTATGGATACAATACTACACGGACATTTAAACCGGCGAAAATCGGCTCTAATTGGAGGAACGGCTCTTATCATTATGGCGCTTGCCGCATTTTTTTCCTATGGATTTGCCCATGAAAACCTTGTGCTGCAAGGAGATTCTCGTGCTACTTTTATTAACTTAAAGTCATCAAATACACTTTTCAAAGCTGAAATTTTTGGTTGGATTATCATCCTAATTACTGACATTATGGTTACCTGGGCGTTTTATATTTTTTTAAAGCCCATTAATAGTAGCCTTGCATTGCTCGCAGCGTGGTTCCGTCTTACCTATACGGCTATATTAGGTGTGGCCATTCTAAATTTGATCTTTGTATTACTTCTTTCTAATGGTACAGATAATTTATCATTTAATATTGATCAACTTCAGGCACATGTCATGCTATTTCTTAAAGCATTTGAAACCATTTGGGCTATTGATTTAATTATTTTTGGAGGGCATCTTCTTGTTATAGGTTTTATCGCTTTCAAGTCGTCCGAAATCCCTAAAGTTATTAGCATCTTATTATTGCTTGCCGCAATAGGCTATATCATTATTAATGTATTTATCTCGTTTTTTTCACAATATAATGAGGTTATTTCAATTCTTAAACTTATATTTAATGTACCTATGATTTTAGGAGAGTTAGGCTTTGGTATGTGGTTGCTAATTAGAGGAGGAAAATTTTCTAAAGCTGTCTAACATCCTCCTAACATTTATTAATTCGCTTCTTAATTCTACTTAAGGATTCTGGCGTAATACCAAGGTAACTTGCCAATTGATGTTGGGGTACACGATCAACTAAATAAGGTCGCTTCTGTAATAATGATTTATAGCGTTTCTCTGGTGTAGATGCAATAAATGAAGCTAATTCATCTTGCATCTCACCAAAGCTATGCTCAATCATCATACGAGTCATTGCTTCCAATTGTGTATATTTGTGATACATATCTTTTTCAGTAACAAAATCACCTACGACCAATGTACAGTCCTCTAAACAAGAGAATGTGTACGAGGATGACTTATCCTGTTTATGATGGTTCATATTCGTAATAGCTTGTTCTTCTGTATAAAAATTGGATGTAACTTCCTTTCCTGTTTCATCTATAGCATATTGCCTAATACATCCCTTTAATACAAAATAACATTTAGTTGGTATGTCTCCTTGTCTTAGAAGGATTGTTCCTTTTTTAAATTCCTCAATTTGTATTACGTCAACAATTGCTTGTTGTTGTTCTTCATTAAGAGTCGAATACTTCGTCATATACTTCATCAGTATTTTTCTCATCTTGCTCTCCATTCAACTTTTTTCGTTAAATCATTGTGATTTTGTCATTAATTAATGCCTATTTAAATATATTAGTTAATATGGTTTGAAATTCCTTCTACAACTTATTTTGACTTATTACTAAAAGTTGGAGATGATAATTGTGACATCAACTGCACGTTACGGTGAAGAGCCTTCTTTTTGCAAAAACATGATTTATGAAATAAAAAAATAGAACCTTCAATCCAAAATTAGAATGAAGGTTCCATATTATATTTTGTAGAAACAAACGCTTAGATGCTTTGTTTCTACATCAGATTTTATTTTAAACGAAGTGCTTCGTCTGTTGATTCATTAATTTCCTTAAGAAGCTCTGGGTCTTCTGCTAATGACTTTCCATAAGATGGAATCATTTCTTTAATTTTAGATTCCCATTCTTGAACATGTTGAGGGAAGCATTTATTGATTACCTCAAGCATAACGTGTACAGCAGTAGAAGCACCAGGAGAAGCTCCAAGTAACGCAGCGATTGAGCCATCAGAAGCACTTACAACTTCCGTACCAAATTGAAGCGTTCCTTTACCACCAGCTTCAGTATCTTTAATAACTTGTACACGTTGGCCGGCTACAATAATATCCCAATCATCGGTCTTAGCATTCGGGATGAATTCACGTAGCTCTTCCATACGTTGTTCTTTAGATAGCATAAGTTGTTGGATTAAATATTTTGTTAATCCCATCTCTTTAACCCCTGCCGCTAATAACGTTGTAATATTATGCGGTTTTACAGAAGCAAATAAATCCATATTTGAACCTGTTTTTAAGAACTTAGGTGAGAAACCTGCGAAAGGTCCAAATAGTAATGATTTTTTGTTATCAATATAGCGTGTATCAAGATGCGGAACAGACATTGGTGGAGCACCAACTTTAGCTTTTCCGTATACTTTTGCATGATGTTGTTCAGCAACTTCTTGGTTTTTACATACTAAGAATAAACCACTGATTGGGAATCCACCAATGTGTTTCCCTTCAGGAATACCTGATTTTTGTAGTAATTCTAGGCTTCCTCCACCAGCTCCAAGGAAGACAAATTTTGCTGTATGGTATTCCATTTTACAGCCATTTTTGTCGTGTACTCGTACTTCCCATGAACCATCGCTAGTACGTTTCATGCTTTCAACACTATGATTGTAGTTGATGTCAACGTCTTTATTTTTTAAGTGGTCGAATAACATACGTGTTAATGCACCAAAGTTAACGTCTGTACCAGTGTCAATTTTTGTCGCAGCGATAGCTTCATCTGCTGGACGATCCTGCATAATAAGAGGAATCCATTCCTTTAGCTTTTCTGGGTTATCAGAAAATTCCATACCTTGGAATAAAGGATTTTTTGTCATTGTTTCATGACGTTTTTTTAGATACTCTACATTGTCTTTCCCTTGTACTAAACTCATATGAGGTAAAGGCATAATAAAGTCTTGTGGATTACTGATCAGTTTGTTGTTCACAAGATAAGACCAAAATTGTCTTGAAAGTTGGAACTGTTCATTAACTTTAATCGCTTTGCTGATATCGATTGATCCGTCTTTTTTCTCTGAAGTGTAGTTAAGCTCACAAAGTGCCGCATGCCCAGTTCCCGCATTATTTAATTCGTGAGAACTTTCTTCACCAGCTTTATCGAGCTGCTCAAACACTGTAATTTTCCAATCTGGCGCTAATTCTTTGAGCATTGTCCCCAAAGTCGCACTCATGATTCCGGCACCAATTAAGATAACATCTGATTTAATTTGTCTGTTACTCATTTTTACCTTCCTTATATGTTAAGATTTGCAGAAAGGATGTAAGCTCTCCTGCTTAGATGTCAAAGTAAGCCACGGAGTAACCTAGGAGTACACCTTTTCTGTATCAATTATTACCTTATTGCAGTGTATCATAATTACATAAAGATTAAAATATCAACTATCTATATGAGAGTTATGTGCATTTTTCGAGCCTTCCCCTTAATAAATCAAGAGAAAAACCTCCTATTCCCTCACTAAGAAACCCAACTTTTATATCAATTATGCCTCGGCATAATTGTGTCCTGAATCGGCTTTGGTGCTTGCACAAAGAACTCCTTTCCGATTCTGTGACATCCGCCGAAGGCTTTAACTTCTTTCAGCAGATGTTTTGACACCCGCTGAAAAGTAACTTAAACCTGCATTCATCTCACCACCTATAGAGGTGGGAGACTTCTGCTGAAAGTAGTTAAGTTTTATGAAATAATTGACCTAAAATTGGCTAGCATTTTCATATAATAATGAGGATTTTTTAATTATTATATCTATATAATAACATAAAGATATGGAACCAGTCTTGTTTTTACACCAGCTCCACTACATATAAAAATATATCGAATTTTCTTAATATTTTCTAGTGTTATTTTAAAATTATTTCTTTTATTCTAACCAAAAAGTCAAATTTCATCCTATTTTTCGACAGGGCTTTTTATTTTCCGGCCATCTATTTTAAAACCACCCATCTGATTAAATACATGGTTTACTAACTCTTCATATACCTCCATCATCTTTTGTTTATCTGCTTCAAGTAATGCTTTTAAAAACATTTCTTTAAATATTGAATCGGGAAAAACATTTTTTAGATATTTTTTAATAAATGCTGGATCTATAAGATAAGAATGTACTTGATAGTATGGAATGCTTTTCCCACCACTACTTTAATAATTTATTCTTTAAACATCTTTTCAATATTATGAAGTTCTATCTTTTCTTCTTCTTTTCGATAATCAAGGTAATCATTTTCTTCAGTAATTATTAGTAGTCCTTCTTGAAAGAATGACAACAATCGCTCTGCTTCTTTTATTAGCTCTGGTTTGATATTATTTAATATTTCTCTTTTACTATTGAATTCATTTTCATCCCATTCATCTCTTTGTTTTAGTTTAGGTATTGCATCAATTCCTGTTATATATGTAAGTCCTAAATATCGAAGAAATGAATACCCACTGCAATAATCATCATATAATTGCTCCAAGATCTCTATTGCATCACCTTTTTCAAATATGATGTTTTTCAAAAGAGAAATAATCCGTGGCTGCTCAAACTTCCCAAGTGGAATTTCCATCTCTATTATCTTCACTAATTCAGTTTTAATATGCTTTTTTCTATAATCTAAATCAAGTAACTTGAAGTAAAAATCATTGTTATAAACACTTTCAATTTCTTGTGTTTTGTAAAGCCATTCTTCAAATTCTGAGACACTAATATGTCCTTTATATATTTTATAAAACTGTTTTTGAATATCCTCTTTACTATTCATTCGCTTACCTCAACTCCTTTAATTCTTCTGTTCTCAACTTTCGGTTGAGAATCAATTATGCCTCGGCATAATTGCGTCCGGAATCGGCTTTGTGCTTGTGCAAAGAACTCCTTTCCAATTCCGTGACATCCGCCAGGGGCTTTTAACTTTTTTCAGCGGATGTTTGGACACCCGCTCAAAGAAGTTAAATAAAGGAATTGGATAGAAATCCAATTCCAACTATGACTAGACGAGTTTTAATCCAGTCTCTGTATCCTAATTTTAAAAAATATCAGCTAAACGATTTTGAATAGACTCTGGCAATAGTTGAAAGAACAATCCTTCATATTTGATATCGAGTATCCCAGCAATGAAAATAATAATAATGATGAATAGTAAAAGGGGTTTCTTATTTTTAGAAATCCACTTCAATAGGCTCCCCTCCTCTGAAAAAATAAACATTTATAGTTTGCAAATTAAGTATATATTGATTCATGTAATATAGAAACCTAACCTTTTGATAATAAAATCATTCTCTGTCACCCAAATTGTAAATGTTACATAAATTAAAATTACGCTGATTTAAAGTACTTATTATAAAATTGGTTTTCTTTTAGTAATTGAATTCAAATCAGTTCCTTTGGGTAAACAATAATCAAACCAAGCTTTTGTCTCACCAATGATCGATTTAGATTTTATAAAGAAAGGAATGGCTATGGTAAATTTTAAATCATTTCGAGGGGTCGTTACTCAGATTGATGATTTTCCGATTGGGCAAAATGGAGAAAAAGAAGGTTGTTATAAGCTTATGACGGTAGAAGACAGTACTCGGGGTATCGTCAATTTTGTCATCTCACCTTCATCTTATTTTGTGAATCAAGAAATTGTAACAATCGGTGATCAGATTACTGGATATTATGATGGGGACGCACCTGTACCTTTGATATATCCACCTCAATATCGAGCACTCGTCGTTGTAAAGGAAAATAACTATCAAAATGTCAAAGTCGACTTTTTTAATAATCAATTAGTGAGTAGTGATGGCCAATTACAATTAAATCTTTCTGCTTATACGCTTATCTTGCTTAAAAATGGGCAACCTTTTTCAAAAAGCCCGGCAAATCGAAACCTAATTGTTATCTATGGCCCTACTTCAAGAAGTATTCCTGCACAAACTACACCGTATACTATAATTGTTTGGTGTTAACTAAAAACAACAGAAAATATTTCCCAGGAAAGGTCTCAATCTCCCACGTTCAAATCGACGGTTTACATTCTGTTATTCAAAACATTATGTTTCCTCATCTGTGCAACATTTCACATAAAAAATTGACTAACAGTGCATTATATGCAAGCAAACAAAAATAAAAAAATTAAGCGGCTTAAGTCCTTTAGATTATAGGGCTTAAACCGCTTAAAGCATTATTTTTATTTTTTCTATCTACTATTTGCCTTGCATTTCGTGTAATTGCTGCTTGATCTGCTCTAAGTATTCTTTATTTTGTTGGACTGTATCCAGATGCTCACCAAATTGCTTTGCATTCATGAATGCATTTTCTGCATGTTCGATTTGATTGAAAGCATGCTCAATCGCTATCTCCTCCGGATGTGACTTTGCATGCTTCAACAAACGCTCTGCCTTTTGGACAGAGTTCCCAAACAAAGTGCTTGGATGATCCTGTTTCCAGCTCATATCTGAGTGCTTAGCCAATTTTGCCTCTTCCCTTCGTGTCAATTTGATAAATAATCTAGATATAGTATTGGAAAATGTGCAGAAAATATGTACGGATGAAGTAACGAATATATAATGGAAATGCTTTTTGTATATAACTTTGACTATAAATACATAATCAAAAGAAATATGACATCTACTTATTAGCAAAAATGGGGCAAACAGAAACATGTATATTATTTTTTAAAGATACTCATGCATTCATGAGTGAAGTACAAGTTTAAGAAAAAAGGAGACCGTCTAAAATGATCGGTCTCCTTTATATCAGCCTCTTACACATTTTCTTTAGCCATCTTCTTATTGTCAGTATGGATGCTTTTCATTCCTTCAAAAAATGGATACTCTAGACTTAAATATCTTTCTAACTCTCCATTATCATGAGGAAGCTTCTCTAAATAATACTTTGAATCGTTTATTCTTTTTTGAATTTCCTGTTGATTTTGTGTTGTCGAACCGTGTCCAGGTATATGGGTCGTTATCTGATGATTAAGCAAAATATTTTCAGCTTTATTGACCGTATTTACATATTCTTTATAGTTGCTAAAAATAAACGGGAACTCAATATCTGATAAATAATCGCCAGAAAGAAACAGACCATACGGCTCAATAACTGTAAATAAACCATCATTCGTATGACCAGGTGCTTGATAAAATGTCATGGTTAGGGAATCTAATTCTAATTTATGCCCATCCTCTGAAACAACAATATCTACAGTTGGATATACAGGTGAATAGCTTCTATTCAAATAATATCCTTGGTCAAATTGTTTAATTTTTTGAATGCTGTCTTCTTTGTTAGGATTTTCATTAAATTGTTTAGATGCAATTACCTTAGCTTCTGGGAATGCCCCAGACCCAATAATATGATCAAAATCGCTATGTGTGTAAATAATATATAGTTGTTTATCATCTTTCATCTTGTTGATATAGCTCTTAATTTCTTCAATTTCAGTAGGTAACCAATTAGGATCTGTCATAATTACTGCTTCATTAGTTTGAATGATTGCCGAGGTAGTCATATATAATGCACTTTGAAAAACTGTAATATTATTTTTTTGGAATTGAATCACTATGAACCATCCTTTTCCCCTTATTTTTCATTTTGTTAATGGGCTAGTTTGTTGAACAAGAAATTTTATTTTTTGTCTCTCTATTTCATAGTTCGGGCAACATTTATAAAATCCTTCTTTTGGAAAAAAAGTATGCGAAATCAATTTAAATTCACATACTCTTTTTATCTATTGATACAAGTATTCATGAAGAACGGATCTATATGATACTATTCTCCATGAATAGTTTAAATGTAGAGAGACATTCTTTTGTTACCTACATCCTATCGTATCAATCAATCTCACCTATAATTCAGGTAAAAATCTTTTCATTTCAATTAAGGAGAGTAAACATGAACAACAATAAGGACAACACAGAAGTCATCTTACTTTCTGATCCATCCGAATGCTTGATGCATCCGTTTTATAATAAACAAATCGTCTTTACTGGGGCCCTTTCCACGATGACACGTTCAGAAGCTACGAAAAAAGTACGAGCTTATGGAGGGATTATGCAAGGGGCAGTTACACAGGATACAGATTTCCTTATTCTTGGGGACAAACGTCGCGGTATAAGTACGAAACAATTAAAAGCTGAGAAGTTGATTAGCCTTGGTCTAGACGTTCAGATTATTATTGAGGATGATTTTATTTGGCTCATTTCAATGTAAAAAGAATATCTACCATCATCCTTCAAAGAAGATTTGCCTCAAATATAAATTCATCTCATCTAAAAAGGTATGCAAAACAACTATGTTCACATACCTTTTACATATTTTATTCCTCAAACTTATGAAAAATTTCTCCCTAATAAATCTACATGACTTTAATTTGAGAGCTTACACACAACAAATTTAAGTAGAGCTAGAACGGATTAACTAAACAAAGTTTTAAAAAATAGCACGGCTTAGTTTACTACACAATCGGAGCTCTAATATAGAACATATCTTATAGTATCCTAGCAAAAGGAGGTGATAAAATGGCGCAAGTTCTTGATTACCAAGCAACTGAACCTCTAAGTACGTTTAACCCAGAAACTGCTTTTCCAATTCCACAAGCTCCATTTAGAGTTCTTTTAGCCTCTATTCAAATAAATATCCCAGGCACCGCTTCAAGAAATAATAACGTTGAGCTACTTGCAAGCGTTGGTGTGACGGGCGTTACAAATATTTCTCAACTTGTATTTAGAATCTTCCGTAACGGGAAAGAAATCTATAATACTCAAAATGGCGCAGAATCAACAGGTTCAGAACAAAATTACATTTTTACATTCCAAGCTATTGATTCCAATTTAGTAGCTGGCGCTAACTTCTATCAGGTTTTTGTTGAGAACATTACACCTAACACACAAGCAAACATTGTTGGACCAATTTCTTTTAGTGGCCTAGCAATAAAAAATTAACGATAATAGCTCTTACTATGCATCTTGATTATGTTTATGCCCCGTGCAAATTTGTGGCATACATGATTGATTTTTTAAGCGTGTTGATAGAGTAAGATGCATGTTTTAAAGCACATTATATAAGGATTTAAAAAATAAGCTGGATAGAAGTTATTAAAAATCAAACTCTCTATCCAGCTTATTATTTCGTTTATACTCTAAAATTTATTAGTAAATGACATTAAAGGAGATTGGAACGGGCTGAACAATCTTTCAAGTAATTCGATAGTATATCAGGATAGGGCTATAAATAATCATTTTAATTTTTCTAACATGGGATGCGAAAAGTCTGCTAAATAAAAGAGGTGGGATTGTTCGGGTTAAAATAGCACTCGGTTTTTATCGATTGGCAACATCTTATTTTTATGCTCGAAAACTTTCTGCATATTTTAATGCAAGCTGCGTTCGGGAAGTTACTTGAAATTTTCGATACAAATTTTGCAGATGCTTCTTTACTGTATTTTCACTGACATATAAAAAACTGGCAATTTCTCCATTTTTGAATCCCTTACATAAGTACATTAACAGCTCTTTTTCACGTTGTGTAGTTTGCAATGACTCGTCTGGCTGAACATATTGATGTAATAAATATACATTTTCAATCGTATCGTCCGTTTTACATACAATAGCTTTTGACTATCCTGCTCTGTAAATGGTGTTTCCCCTTTTTTTCGTAAAAAGCCAATAGCCGCTGTTGGCTTTTGCTGATTGTACAGACATAACCATTTCATCTGTAAAATCATTTAATTGTAAAAAGCGCTCAACATAATATCGCTTTTTCTTCATCGATATTACTTCATTTCGTTGCATTAATTGAATATCGGGTTGGTTTTGCATATTCACTGGGTGCAAAGGATCATAATATTTATATTCATGTAGATAATTTTGTACCGTATATGTCTCTACATTGAAACAGGCAGGCTGTTCATTTAACTCCCCATCTGCCACTTCCCAAAATAACGTATGCTCATATTGAAAACATTCACTCAATACTTGCAACACATTCAATTTAAAGTCTTCACTTGTTTGTTGCATATTCATATTCGAAATTTTTAGTTCATATATTCTCGCTCGAAACAAATTATCCTTTTGGGTAAGATCAATTCTTTTCATCTCAATTTAAAATGAATTTGTAAGTCAAAACTATAATGAGGTGATCAGATGAATTTACAAGAATATGCATCATATGATGGTCTTGGATTAGCGAAGTTAGTAAAAACAAAGCAAGTGACACCACAAGAGCTTACAAAATTGGCGCTACAAGGTATTGAAAAGGTTAACCCTTCTACAGCTTGGGAAACAATTAGAAGAATCTGCTCCATGGAAAGATTGTAAACCACCCGTACATGTGGGTGCAAAAGTTACGGAAATTGCGACAACATAAAAAAAGTAGGTACAAGATTTTTTCTTGTACCTACTTTTTTGCTAGTTTACATCATTGACCTTATAGAAGACAAAGACAAATTAAGTCGCCCAAGAGTATAAAGGGCGACTTTTATTGTGCTTATTATTGCTTTGAAACAAAGTTTAACCGGAATTTCCTATCTCTATAAAGGTGAAATTTTGTTTTTTTTGTGGATTAAGAAATTATTAATCGATAATAAAGTTATTCCATTAAAAGGCCAGATTGTTGAATAACAACTTTTTATTAAAGATTTCCAAACGACGCTTTGGGAGCTTTTTGATATAATAGTGTGTCTAAAATATTTATAAGGATGTATTGCTTTGAAAAAATATCTAAAGGGATATGCACTGAAGCTAAATAAAGGATTAAAAGAATGGTTTACTGAAAAAGGTAATGGTAAAGCAGTTTATACTATATTTTTAGCTCATTACATTGCTTATGAATGTTCGTGGCTTTTTAATGTGCGCCCTAACAGCTTGTAATTTTTTCTCAGTAGTATATTTCGTCATAAAAAAACTGCACCCCCAATAGTTAGATTGTGTCTAACTATTGGGGTGCAGTTCATTTTACTGGATAAATTTTTCCACTTGCTTCACACCCAGTTTCTAAATCATTTGGGTTTCCACAGTATAATCTCAATGAATATTCCGATAAATCACCAGTCTTTATGGTAGTAACGACTCTTTCTGTATTTAAAAATACATAGGTATCGTAATATTCACCATTACGATATATCATACCAACAATTGTACCTCGCTCCTTTCCAAATTTTTTGGGTTCTACGGTCATACCTAAATTGTCGCCACGATAAAGTTGTAGTCTAGATGTAGACTTCGACTTGTTAGCTGTTGAAAGATAAACACTTCTTGGAAGTTGTTCAAGTGCAGCATATGGACTAATTGTCAAATCTTTAGAATCTTCATAATTTTCATCTACTAAAAGTTCAGGGTTTTTTGGG
The DNA here is from genome assembly GCF_050280425.1 of Lysinibacillus sp. NPDC093190. Lineage (NCBI taxonomy): Bacteria > Bacillati > Bacillota > Bacilli > Caryophanales > Bacillaceae > Lysinibacillus > Lysinibacillus sp. NPDC093190. The sequence goes on from NZ_JBNNVG010000005.1 coordinate 137,119, forward strand.
TAATATTTCTCTACCCCTTCTGGAAGAGATTCGATAGTGTCATCATTAATTGTATCAGTACCGTTATTAGCGCTAGCATTTTGCGTAGTCCCTAAGATGATTGCACCAAACATAAAAGATGTTAATAATAGTTTTTTAATTCCCATAAGTTCCGTAAACCTCCGTTTATGTATTTTTATTACATTTCTTATTATAAATGTTTTTTTGAAATAATCAATGGGTTAAATTTAATTATAAGGGTAAATTCGATTATTCTTATTTTGATTTGTTTATTTTATAATGTGAAAATTAGTAAAATGAATAGTGACTATAAAATTTTAAAATAATGGGAGATGTTAATTATGCATTCAACATATGTTCTTTACAATATTGTTCCCTTAGCATTCTTAATTTTGTTAGTATATATTTTTATTGATGTATTACTTGATTATTTTAGAAAAGTAGAAAAAAGTGCTAAGAAACGAGTTATGTTATATAGCTCTATTTTTTACGTAATAAGCTTAGTTCAAATTAAATTGGGTGGATTCACGCTCCATCAAAATCCAGCAGACAATATTAGAAGATTTATTTCAACGAATGACTGGTTTGGAATATTTGATACGATGCACTTTAATATTTCTATTTGGAGTTATTCAGCTTTATTTTATAATGTTATTTTATTTGTACCGTTTGGGATTTTCTTAATACTCCTTTTCAATTTAAAAAGTAACAAAAAAGCAATTTCTATTGTTATTTTAAGTTGTTTAGTTATAGATTTCGCCCGTCTTTTACTTGGGTGGTCTGGTTTTACTATAAGCAACTTTGGTAATACGGATATTATCTATTTGTTATTTAATGTTTTGGGTGGAGTCTTAGGAATATTTTTAGTAAAGTACGCAGTAAATTATATTCACTCATATAAATTAAAAAACCAAACAAAAATTGTCGAATAAAATATACACATATATACCTAAAAACGTTCCCAAACGCAAGTTTGGAAACACACCAAAAAGGCACGAATGTTGTTAAATCAACGTTCGTGCCTTTTTACGAGAACTATTGTTTATACAGCTTTTTATGCAAAGCTATATAAACATAGCTACGATAGGACTTTTCGAGATTTTTCAGAGTGTGTTATCTGAATAAAAACCTGTATACAGAGACAATTTATTAAGCTGTATACCAGCATTTTTTTATCGTTCCTATTAGGAAAAGATTGATCAAATTCTATTCATTCCTTATTTGTTGCCAAATAAGGAATGAATAGAATTTTTTAATCAACTTTATCCTAAACCAACACTTATTCATCTTCTTTTTATATTATTAGTTCAAACTTCCGCTTTACTATCACTTGTGATACGGTTCTCCGTAGTGTATCTAAATAAGGTTTTCTATTTTACCTTTTATAGCATACTTGTAGTTATAGTCTGCTGGTGTTGATTTACAAATTCAATATATTACATATTCATTGTATTACCTATTATAGTCGTCAATAATCGATATCGTTCTATTTGCCACTTCCTTACCAAGTGATGCATACAATTTCTTATCGCCAATGACATAAAATTCTTCTTTAGCTCGTGTAGCTGCAACATTCATTATATTTGGTTCAGTAACGGCCCATTCTGCTGCCCTACTGCTATTAGAGTCTGCTCCAAGGACAAAATAGACAATTTTTGCTTCTTTCCCCTGAAAAGTATGAACAGTACCAACATTTGTTGTTTTACCGTCTTCTCGTTTCGTGAAGTTAATTTCATCTAAAACCCGTGCAAGTTTATAGGCCACATTTCTAAATGGAGATATAACATAGATTTCGTTCGCTAAATTTGGATCCTCGTGTAATCGTTTAGCAATTAGACTTTTCAGTAAGTCAGCTTGTTCTTTAACATATTTGTCAGTTGCCTTTCCCACTGAATCTAACCATTGTGATTTTCCTTTTGCCTCATCTTCTTTTTTACCTTGCACCATTAACCCATCATACGATATTTCATTTGAAATCGTGAACATCGGATAGTTCGAACGTCTGTGTACCCAAAGTGGTATGCCAATCCATTCATCATCATTTTTTTGAAAGCCATACTGACTGGTAGCATCTACAATTGTTTGAGTAGAAGCATTAGCAGAGACAAACTTTTCGTCTACTTTATTATGTCTTCCAATTAAGGTCAGAACATTTGAATCTAACGTTAATACTGGTTTTATTTGTGAGGGATCTCCAACAACCATAACTTTTTTACTCCTAAAAATTGCACCAACACTAGCTTGTGGTAGTGCTTGACCAGCCTCATCTATGAATAGATTGCCTATCGAATTTTCTTTAAGGTTTTTAAACATTCGACCAAAACTGGCAAAAGTAGTGCTAACAACAGGAACAGTGAAATTCAGCCATTGCCATGATTCTGAAATTAACTGATGTCCATTCTCTTTTGCAATGTATTCAGACTGTTTTTCCCAAATCATCCTAGCCACTTTCAAACTTTTTCGGTTTTCATACAGGAATTGTTTTCTAACTTTTAAAGCTAAAATAAATAATTCTGATTGTAATATGCGGAACTGCTTTGTAAACCATGGATTAGACTCTTGAAGTTTCTTATATGATATTGAAAAATCTAGTTCCTTTATGCCACTTTGAACCTTGAGATTTTCCAATGATTCTATTTCTTGTTCTATTTTTCTTAAATCATTTTGTTGAGTAGTCATCCATCGATTGAAGACAGCTTTTGTGTCCTGTATTTGTTTTTGAATATACTCGCTTTTTTCGGCATTTTGCTTTACTCCATTTTCAAGTTGCTTACGGTCATTCAACAATTTGACTTTTTGTTGAGAAAGTTGATTTAAATAGTCATTCGCACTATTGAGATTCTTGAAATACTGCTCAACTTTTGATTTATTAAATATTTTCTGAAACCATAAAAAACTTGGCCTTTGTGAAATAACTACATTAAAATTCCTTTCAGCTTGAACTTGTAAATTGGGTAAATTTTCAAGTTCAATAGAAGCATTCGATAAATCTTTTTGCAGATTTAAGCTTTCTTGTCTCAGTCTTTCAAATTCACTTTTCGCTTCTTTTTCATGTAAAATCAAATCTGTTCGTTTTTTCTTTTCTTCTTGTTGAAAAGCAATGATTTGCTCTTTATGCTTGGCTTTTAATTTTCGAAGAGAATACATTTTTTCACTATATTCTTGCATTTTTTCTCTTTCAATTTTTAACTCATCATAGAGACGTGAGAATTCTTGATATACACCTGTATTCGCTTGATAATTTTCTTCTAAATCTTTTTCAATTGCTTCAATGTTTAAAAGTAATTTGTTAATGTTTGTTGACGCTCCACCTTCTAACGAGAATGTACCCCAATTTTCTTCATTTAAAAGCTCACTTATAATGTTACGATTCTGTCCGTAACCTTCACCGGTTAATTTTGAATTAGAAATATCTTTGAAGTAATTCGCTTGCACTAGTTGATTTTGAAAATCCTCAGCAATCTCTTCTTTCTTTGGTAACTCCTTAACAATATTTTGGACTGCCCCATTGTTTGAACTTGCAACAATAATATTTTTATCTGAAATGGATTGCGGTAAAACACCAAGTTTAGCATTTTGCCAATAAACTAGACTACGTTGAATACTTTTATTAGAAAGCTGTGAAATTACCGCTGCCTGTTGTACTACTAAATCAGCAAAAATATCTTTCAACAGTGTTGTTTTCCCTGTTCCTGGCGGTCCATTAACACTACGAATATCATTTTCATCATTTAAAGCTAGGTTTACCGCTGCCTGTTGCATGAATGAAAGTGCATAATCAGGATTACTTGGAAAACGTCCTAACGGATAAAATTTAGGTTGTAAAGCAATTGTCTCAAAAATGTGTGAGTTAAAATTTTCTGATTTTTTATTGCTATCTAGATTTTTCCTATCTCCAGAGAAGCCATTAAAATATCGATTCAAATTTTTAGTTGTGATTGTCTTTGCTTTTTTCAGATCTTCTATAAAGAACGAATGTAGATTTACATCTCCATTATCCAAATTTTGCACAAATGTATAGCGAAAGTTTTCTGAGGAAGCATTGTACTTTTGTGAAAGTTCAGAGATTGTAGTGTTAAAATCCTCATCAAATTTCCTATTTAAATCTTCTCTAAATGAGTTTTCAACTTTTAAAAAATCTTCCGGTAAATCACCATGCTCGTGGATATAACCGCTCATCGTTAAAAATAATTTATCTGCTATAAAATTTAGTTGATTATCAAAATATAAAGATAAGGTGAATTTGTTAGAGTCAATGACTTCTTCATAACTTTTAGCAATCTTGTATCTCTCTCTCAATATATCAATCACTTCTTGAAAATTGAAAATACCAAAATATAATACTAAGCCTGACTTCTTAAAAACCTTGTCTGAAACATTTTGATGTTCCTTTTGTTTAGTTAAAAAATCTAAAAAAAACTTTTTACAATCCTCTTCCTTTGTATGTAAAGGCTTTGGCGATTTGTCTTTAATAGAACCTTCGGATAATTGCTCTATTGTAATCCAAGCATTTAAAATATCTTTACTTTTATTCATGTTCTCTCTCCCATTATCATCCATATAAAAAATTAATTTATAAGCTGCTTTGTGTATTGCAAAATAAAAATGTTGAATTTTTCATAGATAAAATTAGATTTCAACTTAAAGTCTTTAAAACAAATGTTATTGTCTGAATATAAAGAGGCTTATCTATTTTGGAGACTTTATATCATTTATTTTACAATTTCTTTGAGAATTTTCATTGGTTTTCTTTATTACAATAAACTTTAAAATTCCTATAAAACGGAAAACACCTTTTGGCTTAGGTTGTATTTACCCAAAAGGTGAGACCTATTATCTGTTATTTCTTTTATCAATTATAAAACCGCACTTACTTACTTTTAATCCCTCATCTGTAATTTGAAAAACTGCTCGTTTCACACCTTTTATTAATCCTGCTTTTTTCAAATAGGTTCTTGCCCAACCTACTCGATTAACTAATAATGTTTGCTTACCGCTAGGAAGTATTTCAGCAACATCTTCCTCAGTCAATTTAAAATGAGTGGCTAATATTATATATAAATCTTGTAAATTGTACTCTTTTCTATCTTCTAATTGTTTTAAAAACGGATACATAAAATCCTGATAGCCTGGAACTGCCATAAAAATACCTCCAATACTTAACTATTCTAATTATAACAAAATATGTTAATATTTTTATAGAAAGAATAATAGCTAGGGGGGTAAGTCTCTATGACAATAAGTGAATTAGGTAGTGAACTTAAAAGGATGTACCATTCAGCACCCGAAAATGAAAAAGTTACGTTCATTCATCTTTTTGGAATAAAATACGGTTCCACTTTACTTAAGAATAAATATAGTGCTGGAGAAATTATAAAAGCTTCAGGGTTAAATGATTCATATAAAACGGAAGTACAAAAGGGGATTAAATTGTCTAAGTATGTCTCTTATACTGAGTAATTAAATTGCTACTAAAATAAAAAGGGAGTGGAAGGCTCATCTATAGACAAGTCTTCTACTCCTTATTTTAATTCTTCATTTATTTATCTTTAGGAGTTGAAGGAGCAATTGTAGTTCGCTCTCTTCATTTTTAATTATAGTATCTCTAACCCTGTAATATAGAATTCACCATCAATTAATTCTATAAAGGAACAAATTAAAAATTCTTAGACACCTTGCAATCAAAAATTAGTTTAGCCGAACTAACATTACAAACTTTAAAAGATCAAAAAAAATCTTTCATGCAACAAATGTTCATCTAAAGAAAACAGCACCTTTCCACTTAATTTGGAACGGTGCTGCTTCTGTATTTCAGAAAAAACCGCACTTACTTGTGATACGGTTCACCCTTCATAATCCTAAAACTTCTATAAACCTGCTCTACCAAAACAAGCTTCATTAGCTGATGCGGTAATGTCATCTTTCCAAAGGATTGTTGCTCATCAGCTCGTTTCAATACATCATCGTGTAAACCAAGGGAACCGCCAATGACGAACGCGATTTTACTTTTGCCGTAGGTCATGAGGGATTCAAGATCTGCCGCCATTTGTTCAGAGGTCTTCATTTTGCCGTTAATGGCCAGGGCGATAACGTATGTATCTGGGCTGATTTTAGATAGAATACGTTCACCCTCTTTTTTCTTTACGATTTCCATTTCTGCTTCGCTTAGTTGCTCGGGTGCTTTTTCATCTGGTACTTCGATTAGATCCATTTTTGCGTAGCCACCAAGGCGTTTTACGTATTCATCTATTCCCATTTTTAAATACTTTTCTTTTAGTTTTCCGACTGATACAATCGTTATATTCACACGTTATCCACCTTTACAATTCATTTACAAACAAATTATCCACAAAAGTTATCAACATATCCACAAGTAATTCCTATATCTTGTGTAAAGTTATTTACTTGATACAAGATATTCTGCAGGTCGTTCACAGTAGCTACACTTTGTGGATAACTTTTTATCCTCTTTGATTTTATCCATAATTGGGAACTCTTTTTGCTCAGCCACAAACATGTCTAAAGCGTGTTCTATATGGTTTTCACAGCTGTATTTTTCCATTTTTACACCTCTTCTTATTTTCCGAAATTTCCACAAACTTATTCACAATTCGGTCTATGTTATCCACAATCTATTGTAACAAAGGTCAGGCGAGTATGGAAGAATAGGCTTTCTACCGCCACTAGCCGTGTATATGTTATTATTCAAAATTTTCTAGTTATCCACAATATTTTCTAAATCATTCATAATAATTCAGTCGATGCCTCCGAATATTTTTGGCTCATCACTATAATGTCCGGTTGATTTCCGTTCCGGCTGGGTGCTTTCCTGGGGGCGTCCGATGAGTCACCTAGCCTCCTCTCCAATCAACAACAAATATTAGCTCCAACTTTTGATGATAAATAATATTTTTTGATTCCACAAAAAAATCAGTGGAGATCTTATAATCCCCACTGATTTCTAATTTACAACGAATCGCTATTTGTTAATGTTAGTGATAGATCCACTAATTTACCTTGGCGGTATACTTTCATCGTTAATTTATCACCAATTTTTTTGTCGTTATATAAATGTTTGCGTAAATCGATTGCTGTTTCGATTTTTTTGCCATCCATTTCAACAATTACATCGTATTGTTGAACGCCTGCTTTTGAAGCTGGAGAGTTCGCCACAACTTCTGTGATAACAACACCTGTTGTTATGTCTCTTGGTAATTTTAACGTTTGCTGTTGGTTGAATGACGGAACATCTGTTAAGTTTGCTAATGAAATACCCATTGTTGGACGTTTCATTTCACCATTTTTCTCTAACTCCTCTATAATTGGAATTGCTGAGTTAATCGGAATGGAGAAGCCTAAACCCTCAACAGAGGATTCAGCAATTTTCATGGAGTTGATACCGACTAAATCACCTGCAATATTAACAAGTGCACCACCACTATTACCAGGGTTAATTGCTGCATCTGTTTGTAGTACTTCTTGTTGCCAATCTATTGTACCATTATTATCAACGTCAACTGGTACTGAGCGGTCCTTACCAGAAACAACACCTCTAGTAACAGAGCCATAGAACTCTAAGCCAAGCGGGTTACCTATTGCGATTACTGTTTCACCTTGCTTTAATGCATCTGAGTTGCCAAATGACGCAACCGTTTTTACATCTTTAGAACTGATTGAAATAACAGCTAGGTCTGTCCAAATATCACTACCAACTACTTGAGCGACTTCCTTCGTTCCATCTGGCATTGTTACTTCTAACTGTTTTGCACCTTCAATAACATGGTTATTTGTCACGATAAAGGCTTTATCACCTTGAACTTTATAAATAACACCTGAGCCGCTTCCAGCAGGCTTGTTTGATGTGGATGGTGGATTCCAGAATCCGCCGCTTGTCACTTCTTGAATATTTGTGATCCCTACAACAGCGCCTGAAGCCTTATCTACTGCTTTCGTAACATCCGTTGTCACCTCTGTTGCAACTTGATTAATGGTTGTTTCATTTTTACCTGTGCTACTTGTTGTTGTACCTGGCATTTGATTGACAAGTCCAGGCATCATGAGCCAAACGAGTAAAGCGCCTATGATGACACCGATAAGACCCGTGAAAAAATAACCACCTTTACCTCCGCCACCGCCTTTCTTTTTATGACGTTTCTCTTGCGTTTCTCGCTCCTCTTGTTCGAGTCGCTCCTGAAGAGGTGACTTCTGTATTTCATCATTTTTTAATAAATCATTATTTTTATCATCATCTTGAAAATAGCTCATTTTCCTCATCCTTTCCTTTATTAGTATTGGTTAGTTGTTACCCTAATATTACGATTCAAACATTAAAATCAGATGAAAAATAAATAAAATGGACATAAAAATGGCTGTTCAACGCATTTTTATAAAATGTCATTGAACAGCCTCATTAAAGCTTCATTTGTATAATATCGATATTCTTAACTGATGCTAATCATTAAACGGTTACTAATTTCGTCGGCTCTTCTGCATCTGTATCAAATAGATTTAAATACTCTCCAACAATAATGCCGCAGGATTGCAAAGTTTGTGTGACACTCATGCGCGCAAGCTCTTTCATGTTATTATCCATACTTAAATGTGATAAATAAATATTTGTTGGTTTTTCAAATACTACGTTACTCATTGCTATAGCTGCATCCTCATTAGAAACGTGCCCTACATCACTTAAAATACGACGTTTTATAGACCATGGGTAACGCCCCATTTGCAACATATTCACATCATGGTTACTTTCAAATACAAAGGAATCAGCACCTCGAATGATACCCTTCATACGGTCACTAACATAGCCTGTATCCGTAATAACAACAAGCTTACGTCCATTTTCATGGAAGCTATAGAACATTGGATCGGCTGCATCATGTGATACAGCAAAGGATTCAACAGCTAATGAACCAAAATGCTTTACAGTATCCATTTCAAATTCAAAACGTTGCTCTAAAGGTATTTCACCGACTAGCCCATCCATCGCCTGCCACGTTTTGGCGTTGGCATAAATAGGTACACTATATTTTCGTGCCAATACACCTATTCCTTTAATATGATCACTATGCTCATGTGTAACGAAAATGCCACTTAGCTGTTTCATATTGCGGTCGATTTTTGTAAATAGTTGCTCCATCTTTTTGCCACTGAGACCAGCATCGACAATAAATGAGTGATCTTCATTCTCTACATAAATCGAATTTCCTGTACTGCCACTTGCTAAAACACTAAATCGCATTATTCAACTCCCCAGTCTTCCTCTTCGCCTTTTTGCTTGTCTCCTTGAATTTCAATTACATTTCCTTCACTAGCATTGACAAAATATTCTTCTGTTTCTCCATCTAATTTCACTTGTACTTCCCATGTTGGTACTAGCACTTGAGTTGATGTTAAATAACCTTTTGTCGAGTAACCTAACTTCATTTGCGTAATACTCGATTCTGGCTTTAATAGGTTTTTATTATAAAGTGTCTGGATAATTTGAAGTGGTGGTATGACAGTTTCCTGTTTCTCCATTTCTTTGATATCATCAAGCATCGTTTGCTCATACATTGTAACTTCGTTGTCTGCATTCCACTGTACTTTTAATAAGGCACTCTCATTATAATAGAACATTCGATTGCCTTTCTTTTGGAAGAAGGTTGCGACTCTTTCCTCACGATCCACCTTCCATAATGCGTAGGAATCGCCTTCATTAACGTTTGTATGGACAAACTCTGTAATGCTTGTATCATCAATATTCCGTAATTTCACAGGGTTTATAAAAACAACACTTGGATGTGTCTCATCATTTATATTTTCTCGCTGATTGTCGTCGTTAAAATCAGTACTTTTAAATGTATGCACTTTGCCCGTAATATACACAACAAATTCATTACTATTTGGCAGTGTTCCATACGTAATATTATCATCCTTTAAACGGGCTTCTATTGTTTTTTCGCCCGGTATCTCTATGCTCTTCGCTTCATTATAGGATTTAAAATATAACGAATACAAGAAGAAATTTAAGGTTAAAAAAACGCATATGAAAATAGACTTTGTTCTATTCCAATCCATTTTTGACACCTCCTAATGTTTCAGGTGTCAGTTTCGTCCATACACCGTTACGAATAACAAACCAACATGGCTCTAATGTCATATATAGTTCACTTTGATCTTGAGTTAAATAGTAGCCCACAACAATTTCATCTATATCTGATAATACAATGTTATTAAGCTTTTGAATCTTTTCAACAATTTCCGATCCTGATGGCAATTCTTTAATTTCCTTTTCGGATGGAGCGTCTGTATCTAAAGTAAAGTATGGACGTTTGTAGCGGAAAATACGATTATCTCCCCAAACGGTTGTAATTCGATTTATAGCCTGGTCACTATAAACCGGTAATCCTTGTAAATATAGCTGATAATCTAATTGATTATTACTTGTACTTGTTGATACATAGCGATAATCAGCTGTAAAACCTCCATGTTCATTGATAAACTCAAAACTATCTGTCAGGAGCTTTGAAGGCTCTATTCTTACACTGCTTTCTGCCGTTGGATAGACAAAAATCAATGATTTTAAATTTTTATCCACTGTCATTAGTGACATACCGTCTTGATATTTTTCAGTGGTTACACTTTCGTCAGTGCGCAGGACATTGTTTGGTTCTGTAAATAACACATTCTTAAAAATATCAGGTGATTGCATATCGATAAAATACGTATATTTCGCAGATTCAATTTTTTCGTTAGCCACATAAAGAGAGGTAAAGCCATCACGCTCTACTTCTTTAAAATTGCCGTATGTTTTCGCTGGCTCAATAATATTTCGTACAAATTGATTAGCATTTTCTAGACTTACACGTGAACGCATCAATACTTCATTATTGCCACTAATGAAAAACACCTGTAAGTCTTTGTTATTATAATTACTCCAATCTATAATCATACGATTAAAGGTTGTTTCAGGTAGCTCCTTATCGGCGAACTGAAAAATTGAGTTAAAAGCAGAGTAAGGAATCTCACCCGTAAAAAAGACAGTCATACAATTATTAGTACGAATCATCTCGTTTACAGAATTGGCTGTAAGATTATTGTTAACGGGCATTAAATCTAGGACATTCCATCCCTTAAATGCTTCCATAATATCTTCCATTACACCATTAGATACGGTTCCTGTAAATTCCTTATCAAAACGATAAATAGCTTTATATGGACGAATTACATCCTCCATTTTTTTTTGTGGCCCAATTAGGATTTCTTTTCCTTCAGTTTGTTCAATAAATTTGTAATCTGGCGTGTATGTCCAAATCATAAAGGTTAAAACCACACTTAGCATAACGAGTAGGAATAAAACAACTGATTTAACTGGTTCTATATATTTCATTCCCACTCACCTGCCTCGTCAAAATCATCTAAATTAAGTGGTAATGTGAAGAAAACTGTTGTTCCATGTCCTTCTTCACTTTCTGCCCATATTTTACCACCATGAGCCTCAATCATTTCTCTGGCAATAGCTAGCCCTAGACCAGTTCCTCCCATAGATCGGGCTCGAGCTCGATCTACTCGATAGAAACGCTCAAAAATACGTCCTACATTTTCCTTAGGAATTCCCATTCCATCATCAGAAATCATAACCTTTAGCATATCTCCTTGCGCTGTAAAGCCAAAGCGAATATTACCTCCATCTGGTGAATACTTTATAGCATTGGAAATGATATTATCGATAACTTGTGTCACCTTGTCCGTATCAATTTCTACATAATAAGATGCCTCTGGGAATAAACGTTCAAACATCACTTTGTCGGACTTAGACATTTCAAAACGATCGATAATACGGTTAAAGAAAGAATTGAATAGAACAATGTCTTGATTCAACTCATAATCTGAACTGTCCATTCGTGATAACTGCAATAAGTCATTCACTAAACGAATCATACGCTCTGTTTCTGTTTGTGTAACATTCAAAAATGTTGGAGCAATATTTTCATCTTTCCATGCACCATCTGCTAACGCCTCTAAATAACTGCGCATCGTCGTTAATGGTGTCCGTAATTCATGTGACACATTTGATACAAATTCTCGACGATCCATTTCTATCTTTTCCTGCTCCGTAATATCGTGCAGGACGGTAATTAGACCATTAATAAAACCCGTTTCTTTTTGAATAACAGAGAAATTCGCACGTAAAATATACGGTGCGTCTGCCGTACTGAAATCTAAATTCACCGCATCATTCATGTGAATTAAATCCTCAAAACTATACTCTTGGTCAATACCTAAAACCGATGCAATCGGACGACCTAATGTAATATCTCTGGAAATATGCAGCAGCTCTAGTGCGGGATCATTAATAAGAATGATGCGCCCTTTTCGATCTGTCGCAATAACACCATCCGTCATATTACTTAGGACTGAATCAAGCTTTCGCCGCTCTGCCTCTGTAGTAGATTGCGCCTCCTGCAAGCGATTCGTTAAATGATTAAAGGTTATAGCAAGCTGCCCTATCTCATCTGTACCATAAACCCGCACTTTTCGAGAATAGTTACCCTTTGCCATTGCCTGTGCCTGCTTACGCATATCTGCAATTGGCTGTGTAATTGTTCGCGCCACTAAAATACCTAAAAAGATAGTAATTACCAAAGACACTGCCGTACCACCGAGGAAAATACGGTTAATGTCATTTACTTGTTTGAAAACCGATTCAATATTAGCTTCAATATAGAGTACCCCTATGATTTCATCATCAGGACCTGCACCATCTCGAATTGGTGAAGCTAACACCCACACTCGATTTCTTGTTTTATTATCCAGTTTGATGTTTTCAAATAATGTTTCTGCAGAGATTGCACGGCGTACAAGATCATTATTCGAGCGCTGTCCAATCAAATTTTGATTGTCTATCTCTGATGTGGCGCGAATACGTTGTCTATTATCAATGACGCGGATTCCTAAAATATCTCCAGTAGAAACATCCTTCAATCCCGCAGAAAACTCCATTACAATCGTTTTTAGGCTTTCTTCAAGAGATGGCATACTATCATCGCGTTCTTTTAACATTTCTTCACGAATGCTATATTGCATCAAATCGACACGTTGAAAAATGGAGTCTCGAAAGTTGGTTTTTAAATTTAACTCTAATTCACGCGCAAAATAGATCCCTATTATTTGCAAAGCAAGAAGGATCAGTAAAATGTAAATTAATACCAGTTTGACGTGAATTGATTTAAAGAAGCTTACTTTCTGCATGCCTTTTTACTCCTGTTCAGGATTTCGTAAATAATAACCTACACCACGGCGTGTTACAATCCAAGCTGGATGACTAGGATTGTCCTCTATTTTTTCCCGTAAACGACGAATTGTTACATCTACTGTTCGTACATCGCCGAAATAATCATAACCCCACACAGTTTGCAATAAATGTTCACGCGTCATTACTTGACCGATATGCTTACCTAAGTAATGTAATAATTCAAACTCCCTATGCGTTAGTTCAATTGCCTCATCGCGCTTCAATACTAAGTAAGCATCTGGCTGAATAACAAGAGAGCCTACTACAATTTCATTGGATTCTTCTTCAACCTCTTCGGCAGTAGGAGCTACTACCTGTAAGCGACGCATATTTGCCTTTACACGCGCAATAAGTTCACGTGTACTAAATGGCTTTGTCACATAATCATCTGCGCCCATTTCTAGTCCTAATACTTTATCAATCTCAGAGCCTTTTGCTGTTAACATAATGATAGGGAAATCATATTTTTTTCGTATTTCTCTACAAACTTCCATCCCATCCCGCTTAGGTAACATTATATCTAAAAGCATTAAATCTGGTTGTTCTTCCTCAACCTTCTCTAGTGCTTCATCTCCATCATAAGCACAAATAACTTTGTAGCCTTCTTTTATTAAATTAAACTGTAAAATATCTGCGATTGGTTTTTCATCGTCAACAACTAAAATGGTTTTGTCCATATATTTTTCTCCCTTTCGCTATTTATCTATTATTAAACGTTGTGTATTTTTAAAGTCACTACCTCTAACTCTACCATGCTTTTAGCTTCTATGCATTATTCTAAATCCTAAGACGTTTTACGATATTATATTAAACTATTTTTCGACAAATATTTCTCGGGAAATAACATAGATTTATATACGAAGTATACAAAAAGACAGCCCTATTTCGGACTGCCTTCTATTCGAACTGATTAACGCCCTACATATGATAATGGATTTTCTAACGAACCATTTTTCTTAACTTCAAAGTGTAGATGTGTACCTGTTGAATTTCCAGTAGAGCCCATAATACCTATAACTGAACCTTTTTCTACTACTTGTCCTACTTCCACTTTAATTGAAGATAGGTGTCCATAAAGCGTTGTATAACCATTATTATGATTTATTACAATACGATTACCGTAGCTACCAGAGACACCAGCTGCTACAACAACACCATTATCTGAAGCTAAAATATTGTAATTACTAGGACGGGCAATATCAATACCACGATGGAGTTCTCCCCAACGTTGGCCCATCCCGCTTGAAATATAGCCACCCACTGTTGGCCAAGTAAATTCACCCGTACCACGAGAAGAAATTACCTTCGTACCAACTACTTCAATTTCGTCAACTGGTTGTTGTATGATTTCTTCTTCTAACGCAACTTTGGATATACGAGTTCCATTTTCAGACGTTAATAAATAAGATGTTTCTTTACTTCCATTAACGCCTTGTCGTTTAATCACTTTCTCACCTTTATACATCGTCGGATCTTCTTCAACTATTTTCTTAAACGGAATTTGTTCAGTAACTTTCTTCTCCTGTTTTACTTCTAGTGTTACAAATGGTTTAGCGACTGTTACGTTTAATGCTTGTCCGATTTGTAAAACTGTATCAACAGTAATACCAGGATTTAACGCTAATAGCTCAGCTGTTGTTAATCCATGTTTTTGGGCAACCGAGCCTAAAACATCACCTGATTGGATTTTATATGTTTCTTGCTCAAGAGAACCTGTCATTAAATATTTCACAGCTTCCTCAGGTGCTATGATAGCATTTGGTGCTACTTTTTGAGTTGTACCTGAAACTTTCTGTTTAAAAGAAATATCTAAAAGACGCGTTTCACCAATCTGTAATGGTGGGATATTCGTAGATTGCTGGTTAACATATATACTATTTAGCTCTTGCTGTGAAACATATTGTAGCTTTAGCATTCGAATAGTATCTTCATAGGCTTTTGTATCTTTTAAAGAAACTACAGGCTTATTATCTACAAATAATATAAAACTTGGAGATTTAACTACTAAAGATTGCTCTAATTTCTCCAAAATTTTTGCATCTTTTGTTTGATTACCAAATGCTGTATCTGGGATTATTTTAACAGAAGAACTAGCATCGATAGATAATTCTTTGTATTGTTGACTTGCTTCTTTTCCCTTTGATGCAATGATTTCTTCGATCGCTTGCTCGTTAGAGACCGCATCTATATATTTATTCCCCACGTAAACGTGATTAATTTTATTTAAATCTTCTTTATGATTTTCTTTTGCAAAACCTACATTAAACGTTAAACTTGTCATTACAACTGTAATAATGGATACCTTTTTAATTGAAGAAAAATTATAAGTGAATCTATTGTTTTTTTCTTTTCTTGACCAAGACGAACTCATTAATAAAGCCCCTTCCAACTTTAACCTATCGTAGGATTAATTACCCACAAAGATTTTTTGCACCACTACACTTTACCATAAAAAAAATATGGTTTGACTGTTTTCATCTTTTTGTAATATAAATGTATTAATTCTCTGCTATTTGTTACATAATCCCTATTTTTGTAGCTATTAATATAATTTTAGACTTATCGCTTTTTACTTTTTTAATATTCAGATAAAATAGAGGTAGGATATACTAGTTGATTGGAGCGATTAATTTGAATGATTCACAAACCTCTGGAATAACCCCTAAAGTAAGAAAGCCCCAACGTAAGAATACCGTTCGTAAACTTATAATTAGGACCATTATGGTGGCATTGGGTGCAGTCATTATGGCATTGGGACTGGAGCTGTTTTTAGTACCCAACCACATTATGGATGGTGGAATCGTAGGTGTTTCCATTATCGCTTCTCATCTATTAAATTTACCTCTTGGTATTTTCATCTTCATTTTAAACTTACCTTTTATCTTTTTAGGCTATAAACAAATCGGTAAGACTTTTGCACTTTCTACAGGACTCGGAATTACAGTACTCTCATTAACAACACTTTTCTTACATAATCTAAGCCCGTTTACTCAAGATACGCTTTTGGCCACAGTTTTTGGAGGCATGATTTTAGGTATTGGTGTCGGCATCGTCATTCGTTATGGTGGTTCATTAGATGGGACAGAAATTTTAGCTATTTTATTTAATAGAAAAACACCGTTCTCCGTTGGTGAAATTATTATGTTTTTCAATTTACTCATCTTTATGGTAGCGGGATTTGTGTTTACATGGGAACAAGCAATGTACTCTATCCTGGCGTACTATATTGCCTATAAAATGATTGACATCGTCATTCAAGGAATGGAGGAATCAAAATCTGTTTATATCATTAGTGACGACATTGATGAAATTGGACAGACTATTATGGACCGACTTGGTCGAGGTGTAACCTTCCTTCATGGTGAGGGAGCTTATACGGGGAACGATAAAAAAGTTATTTTTACCGTCATTACTCGATTAGAAGAATCAAAGCTTAAATCAATCGTCGCCGAGATAGATGATCACGCATTTCTAGCAATCGGTAATATTGCTGAGGTTAAAGGTGGTCGCTTCAAGAAGAGAGATATTCACTAATGACAAAAGGGTCGTACCATATATGGCACGCCCTTTTTATCTTGTAAAAAAATTTAACATCTATCAAATTAAGTATTGCTCTTCGGCAAAACGAGGGGTTGATCTCCGTTCCGACTGAGCGCTTTCCTGGGGGCGTCCGATGAGCCGCTTGGGCCAACAGATGTTTTTTGCGCGAAAGCGAAGCGTCAGTAGCACGATGTTGGTCACGAAGGCGTTTTCACAGGATGTGATGGTTTTAGCCTTCGTTCCTCTATTGCTGATCCCAAGGCGTCGCTCAGTCTCCACTCCAATCAACCACTTCACTTAGCATGTATCTTCTAGCATATCACTCTAATTTAAAGTGATAATATACGAAAACATAGCGTTCATAACAGATGTCTTTTGCAAAGCGTAGCTACACCAAATGTAAAAACCGCTACAACTTATAGACATTATTCCCCTGACCATTTTGTTTTTCAATACTATAAAAAGCATATGGTACGCCCTTTTGTTATTTAAAATTAATTATGCTTCCCAAACGTCCACTAAAACGTTCGTTTGTTCACGTGCAGGACCAACAGAGAAAGTTGCAATTTCAATACCAGTTAATTCACTCACGCGTTCTACATAGCGTCGTGCATTCTCAGGTAGCTCTTTTAATGTTTTGCAACCTGTAACATCTTCTGACCAGCCTGGAAGCTCTTCATAAATTGGTTCACATTGTTCAATAATATGAAGATTTGCTGGATACTCAGTAATCGTTTCATCTTTATATTTATACGCTGTACAAATTTTAACTGTTTCTAAGCCAGATAAAACATCAATTGAGTTAAGCGCAAGATGTGTAATACCACTTACTCGACGTGAATGGCGCACAACTACCGTATCAAACCAGCCTACACGACGTGGACGGCCAGTTGTTGTACCGTATTCACGACCAACTTCACGAATTTGTTGACCCACTTCATCAAATAGTTCAGTTGGGAACGGACCATCACCAACACGAGATGTATAGGCTTTAGATACACCAATAACACTTGTAACTCGTGATGGACCAACGCCAGCACCGATTGCTACTCCGCCAGCAACAGGATTTGAAGATGTTACAAATGGGTACGTACCTTGATCGACATCAAGTAAAATACCTTGTGCTCCTTCAAATAACACTTTTCCACCTTCATCTAGTACATCATTTAAGATTTTCGACGTGTCAGTTACATATTTTGCAATTTCTTGTCCATAGCCGTAATATTCCTCGAAAATTTCTTCGAATGTTACGCCTTCAACTTCGTAAAATTTCTCAAATAACTTATTCTTAATTGCTAAATTTTGACGTAGTTTTTCTTCAAATACATCCTTGTCTAGTAAATCAGCCATACGGATACCGATACGTGCTACTTTATCCTGATAGCATGGTCCAATCCCTTTACACGTCGTACCAATTTTTTTATCGCCACGACTTTCTTCATCAGCGATATCTTGCTTTATATGATATGGCAAAATAACATGCGCACGGTTAGAAATTCGTAAATTATCTGTATCAACGCCACGCTCTTGTAAGCCTCTAAGCTCAGTCACTAATGACTTTGGATTAACAACCAGACCATTTCCGATTACTGAAGTTTTTTCTTTATAGAAAATCCCTGATGGAATTAAATGTAACTTATAAGTTTCACCATCAAATTTAATAGTATGTCCTGCATTATCACCGCCTGCAAAACGAGCGATTGCATCGGCTTTTTGTGAAAGGAAATCCGTAATTTTACCTTTTCCTTCGTCTCCCCACTGTGTTCCTACAACTACAACTGATGTCATAGTCAGCACCTCCGTTAGATACGATTTGTATCTCAATTTTTAAGCCGTTAATTATTGTAACAATGATAGAAACGCCTAGTCAACAAAAATACTTAAAAACACGAACGTAAAATCAAAAAATATGATTCAACGTTCGTGTTTAATAACAGAATGGTATGAATATTATCTAACATTCAGATTAATTACGTCTTGGCGTAATCTCCAACGTTGAGTTCCCTCTAAAAAAGGAATTTTTTCCTGTTGAATGAAGGTTAATATTTAATCACGTGGAGGTGGTGGCGGCATTTGCGACCAATCCACATTAATGAATTTATTGAATTCTTTTTTAAATGCAAGTGTAACTGTACCCGTTGGACCGTTACGCTGTTTAGCAATAATAATTTCAATCATATTTTTACTCTCAGACTCTTTATCGTAATAATCATCACGATATAAGAAGGCAACAATATCAGCATCTTGCTCAATACTTCCCGATTCACGTAAGTCACTCATCATAGGCCGCTTATCTTGTCGTTGCTCAACGCCACGAGATAGCTGTGATAATGCAATGACTGGAACCTTTAATTCACGCGCTAAACCTTTTAAAGAACGTGAAATCTCAGATACCTCTTGCTGACGGTTCTCCCCTGGCTTACCACTACCTTGAATGAGCTGTAAATAATCAATCAAAATCATACCGAGGCCATGCTCCTGTGCTAAACGTCGACATTTTGCTCGAATTTCATTGATACGTACACCTGGTGTATCATCAATAAAAATTCCAGAATTCGATAAACTCCCCATTGCCATAGTTAGTTTACCCCAATCTTCCGTTGTTAAAGCACCTGTACGTAAAACTTGTGCATCTATATTTCCCTCCGCACAAAGCATACGCATAACTAGCTGCTCAGCACCCATCTCTAAGGAGAAGATTGCAACATTTTCACGTGCTTGAACGGCAACACTTTGCGCAACATTCAATGCAAAGGCTGTTTTACCTACAGAAGGACGTGCCGCTACAATAATTAAATCGTTGCGCTGGAAGCCAGCTGTTATATTGTCTAAATCACGGAAGCCTGTCGGGATACCTGTAACATCACCTTTTTGTGATTGCAGCTTTTCGATGTTATCAAAGGTTTCCACCAATACGTCTTTGACATGCTTAAAGTCACCCGCATTTTTACGATTGGCTACCTCCATCATTTTCTTCTCTGCTTCACCCAGTAATGCCTCTACCTCATCCTCACGTGTATAGCCATCTTCTACTATTTTAGTAGCTACACGAATTAAACGACGTAATAGAGCCTTTTCTTCGACAATTTTCGCATAGTGTGCGACGTTAGCAGCCGTAGGGACAGCATTGGCGAGCTCTAGTAAATACGATAGCCCGCCAACATCCTCAATTTCTTTTTTAGCTGATAATTCTTCAGTAACTGTTACAACATCTATCGCTTTTCCTTGATCACTTAAACGTAGCATCGTTTCGAAAATGGTCTTATGTGCATTATGATAAAAATCATCTGCTAGTAAAATTTCAGATGCAGTGATTAACGATTGAGGATCGAGGAAAATTGCACCGATAACCGATTGCTCCGCTTCCCGGTTATGCGGTGGAACGCGGTCCATCATCGGTTCGTTCATGGATCGTCGCCCCTTATTCTTCCGTTACATGAACTTTTAATGCTGCTGATACTTCATGATGTAGTTTTACAGGTACATTTGTAAAGCCTAACGCACGAATTCCATCACTTAAAGTCATTTTACGTTTATCAATTTTTATGCCATGCGTTTTTTGAAGTGCATCAGCAATTTGCTTTGTAGATACTGAGCCAAATAGGCGACCACCTTCACCTGATTTTGCTTTTAATTCTACTGTTAAAGCTTCTAATTTTTCTTTTAATGCTTTCGCTTCAGCCAATTCTGCAGCAGCATTTTTAGCTTCTAAATTCTTTTGACCTTCTAATTGACTTAATGCTTGTGCATTTGCTTCAGCAGCATAGCCATTTTTAATTAAGAAGTTTTGTGCATAGCCGTCTGCTACATTTTTAACTTCTCCTTTTTTCCCTTTTCCTTTAACATCTTTTAAAAATACTACTCTCATGATTCCGAACTCCCTTCGAGTACCTCATTTATGGCCTCTTCTAAATATTTTTCTACTCCAGCAATGGAATTTGCTTCGACTTGGCAAGCTGCATTTGTTAAATGTCCGCCGCCGCCTAGCTTTTCCATAACAAGCTGTACGTTTACCTCGCCAAGTGATCTTGCACTTATGCCGATTTTACCATCTGAACGATGCGCAATGACAAAGGAAGCACCAACATCCTTCATTGTTAGTAAAATGTCTGCTGTTTGTGCAATTAGTACAGAATCATACACTTTCGCTTCCTCACCTACAGCAATTGCAATACCCGGCTTCACGAACTTAACAGTTTGCACTATTTTAGAACGCTCGATATACGTATCGACGTCTTCTTTTAATAATCGCTGTACTAGCACTGTATCGGCACCATTTGTCCGTAAATAAGAAGCCGCTTCAAACGTACGGGCTCCTGTACGCAATGTAAAACTCTTCGTATCAACAATAATTCCCGCCAGCAATGCCGTAGCCTCTAACATATTAATCTTCGCACGTTTTGGTTGATACTCGAGTAACTCTGTTACAAGCTCTGCTGTAGACGATGCATATGGCTCCATATAAACAAGCGTTGGATTTTCTATAAAATCCTCACTTCGACGATGGTGATCAATCACCACAACTTTTTCAGCCAGCTTCAATAGGTGTGCATCAATGACTAAATTAGGTTTATGTGTATCGACAATTACGAGCAATGATTTTTCTGTCATTCTTGCCGCAGCTTCATCTGGTGTTAGGAAATTTTCATAGAAATCCGATTTACTCTCTATTTCATTCATTAAACGTGTTACACTTCCGTTTAATTCTTCAAAATTTATGATTACATAGCCCTTCACATCATTCATTTGTGCCATTTTACGTACACCAACGGAGGCACCAATAGAGTCCATATCAGGGTTTTTATGTCCCATAACAAACACTTGGTCACTATCCTGAATTAAATCACGTAGTGCATGGGAAATAACACGTGCTCTAACGCGTGTACGTTTCTCAACTGGGTTCGTTTTCCCGCCATAGAACTTTAGCTTTCCTGAAGGTTGCTTGATGGCAACCTGATCACCACCACGACCTAAAACAAGATCTAAACTTGATTGTGCTAGTTCACCAAGCTCTACTAATGAAGATGATCCTGCGCCAACACCAATACTTAATGTTAATGACATATTTTTTTGCGCTGTTTTTTCTCGAATAGTATCTAAAATGGCAAATTTTTTCTTTTCAAGCTCCATTAAAATGGATTCGTTTAATACAGCTAAAAAACGATCGGATGATATTCGTTTTACAAATATTCCTTGCTCAGCTGCCCAATCATTAACAATTGATGTCACCATCGTATTCGTTAAACTACGTGGTTGGTCATCCATTGCTTGCGTAATTTCGTCATAGTTATCAACAAATAAAATCGCAATAACTGTACGATCTGCATAGTATTGTTTTTCAATAGCTATCTGCTCAGTGATATCAAAGAAATATAGTAAATTCTCTTCTTTTTTATAATAAACTCGATATTTACGATCACGGAGCGTAATCGTATCTTCGTTTGTCTCTTCGCTCTTCATTAGCACGTAAATGTCGTCAGATATATTAACGATTCCTTCACCTACTAAATTTTCCATATTTAAAACGCCTTGCATATATGGATTCGACCATTCTATTTCATATTGATCATTGACAAGTAAAATCCCGATTGGCATTTCAAGCAATGCCTCTTCCCCAACTTTTTTCATGCGGAAAGAGATGGATTCAATATGCTTTTCTGTTTCATCAAAGGTAATCTTTTCTACCTTCCACGTATAGGCCATTAATAGAACAAAACCTACTCCATAACCGATACCTATCCCGATATTCCAAATACATAGAAGCACAAACGTCACAATGCCAAAAATGGAAAGAACAAAAAGCGGATAGCGGATTGGTCGTTTTCTAAAAGTCCCCATTACATCAGCCCCTTATTCTTTAGTTTTCCCCTTCACAAGTGAACGTACGTCGAAACCTAAATCTACGATGCCTAGCAATATCATAAAGGATGATAGTGGTAAGGCTAACAAAGTAGCTATCCATTTAACACCATTCGGCATTTCCTTTTTAGAAATAAAGTAATGTAGAAAGGAAATCCCCTGCAGGATTAATAACATCCATAAAACATAAGAAACATTTAAAACAATAATATCTAATGTAGATCCAGATTCTGGACGCATAAATAAATTAATACATAAAATAATCATGTAATACCATAAAATAGATCGTGGTAGACGCATATTTTGGAACGGTGCAAATTTTGGAACGTCTAAACCAAGACGTTTTAATACAGGTAAATTTAAAGTTATGATAATAAATGCTGTCATAAATGCAAAGATTGTTACTGTTGCAGGTATTGTCAGCTCAATTATTTTTAACATAGCCTCTATTTGCTCTGACTGTAGCATTACTTGACCTGTTACAGTTTTTGCAAGTTCATTTGATTGCTCATAATTTTCGCGTAAAAGCTCCGTGCTCATGTTAATGATATTGATACCAGCAAATTGAACATAGGCTACATAGACAATTGCCATTGACAGAAGAACAGTAACTCCAGATGACATGAATAGGTAAAGTTTGCTCTTCTTTAGATTAATTGCACTTCCTATCACGACACCAAGTAATGCCAAAATAAAGGCAAATGGTAACATAGTTATGCCACTTGTTAAAGTGGTTAAGATACAGCCTACTACTGCTACAAATATGGATGATGAACGCTTATAATTTGCGCTATACCAAGCAATCGGTAGTGGAGCAAATAGTAGACCTACTATAAAAATGAATGGTACATATGCAGAAATAAGCATTAGAATCGTAAAGATTGCGGCCATCATTGAGCCTTGTACAAGCGCCTTTGTTTGATTATTCGGCATTGAAAACCTTCCTTTTTTCAGTCAAACTTACTGACCTTTATTGTACCATTTTTTCAGGTTATTGAACAAAAAACGCTAAGAACAACTAGATGCTTTGTCATTAATTTTGTAGAACCAATGACTAAAGCGTAAAATACATAGCTATATAGGAGATTTTTTACCGAAAAAGCATAACAAATTCATTAATTAAGTTCTTCTTTATATATATTGAAATTTTTCAACTGAAAAAAATTATCAGCTTACGACAGTTACTGATATATAAAAAAAGGCTTTTAATCGAAATGATTATAAGCCGTTTTGTTTTTAAAAATGTCCTTAGTCGATTGTTCCTCTCATCCATACGTTTCAGAAATACGATAGCATTTTGTTTCTCAATCTCTAACATTTCATCTTTTCTTTTTTCATGTCTCTTAAAAGTGTAATAAATTCTTATACTAATGGCAAATGGTAATTTATAGAGCAATTACTGAGATAAAATAAGGTCATCTCTATAGCGTGTGGTTGATTTCCGTTCCGGCCGGGCGCTTTCCTGGGGGGCGTCCGATGAGCCGAATAAAAAAAGCACAACAAAAGTTGATTAAACCTTGTTGTGCCTTTATTTATATCTTATTTGTCTTCTGCTACGAATGGAAGTAATCCCATGATACGAGAAACTTTGATAGCTGAAGTTAATTTACGTTGGTACTTTGCACTTGTGCCAGTTACGCGACGTGGTAAAATTTTACCGCGCTCAGAGATGAATTTTTTTAATAAATCTACATCTTTGTAGTCGATGTGCGTAATATTGTTTGAAGTGAAGTAGCAAACTTTACGGCGTTTGCGGCCTCCGCGACGTGGTGCCATAGTATGTCTCCTCCTTATCATTTTTTATTTTAGAAGTATTAGAATGGTAAGTCATCCTCAGATACTTCTATCGGTCCTTTGCTATTAGCAAATGGATCCTCATCTACACGTGTATAATTCGGCTGATTCATAGGTGGTTGATTTTGCTGATAAGCATCGCCGCCAAATGAACCCTGCCCTGGCATAGCACCACCAAACTGTTGCTGTGGTTGTCCACCGCCATATGACGGTTGATTGTTACCGTAAGTATTCTGCCCACCATATTGAGGAGCAGGAGCACTGCTAGCATTACGAGGCTCTAAAAACTGTACGCTATCTGCCACTACATCTGTTGTGTATACTCGTTTACCATCTTGTCCTTCATAGCTACCTGTTTGAATGCGGCCTTCCACTCCAATTAAACTTCCTTTTTTCATGAAGTTCGCTAAGTTCTCAGCCTGTTTGCGCCATGCAACACAGCTAATGAAATCAGCTTCGCGATCACCTTGTTGGTTTGAGAATGTTCGATTCACAGCAACTGTAAATCTTGTAGACGCAACACCATTAGGCGTATAGCGTAGCTCAGGATCTTTTGTTAGTCTTCCAACTAATACGACACGGTTTATCATCAGAAATGCAACCTCCTTTTCAGCATTTTGTTAAAAATAAATGATTATGCTTCTTGGCGAACCGCAATGTGACGAATGATATCTTCGCTAATGTTAGCTAGACGTGTGTATTCGTTAATTGCTTCTGAAGTAGCGTTTACTTTCACGATTTGGTAGAAACCTTCGCGGAAGTCTTGAATTTCGTAAGCTAAGCGGCGTTTGCCCCACTCTTTTGATTCGATGACTTCTGCACCGTTAGAAGTTAAGATTTCGTTGAAACGTTCAACTAAAGCTTTCTTCGCTTCGTCTTCAATGTTCGGACGTACGATGTACATTAATTCGTATTTTCTCATCTGTTTACACCTCCTTATGGACTTAGGCTCTCCTGTACACAGGGAGCAAGGAGTAAGTAATAATTATTACTCACATCAATGAATTGTAACATATAGACGCATGTCTTTCAAGTCGCAAACAAACAATTCATTCTATATAATGAACTTAATTCATTCATAATGAAAGGAGAATCTTCATGCTACCAGATAAAGAACCTATTGTCATTGAACTCAATATAAAAAAACTAATGTTGGAAAATATCGTTGTCACTAGTGGTCTTGTACTAATATTTATGGTGATTCAATATATTTACACTAAAGATCCTTTTTCCATAACATTTTGGAATATGATTATTGGATCCATCCTTTTCGTCATTCTGTATATTGTTTTCATTATCTTACATGAAGCCTTTCATTTAGTTGGTTTTATGGTCTTCGGTGGCGTGCCCTTTAAATCATTAAAATACGGCCTAAATTTAGAGCTTGGCGTAGCGTACGCAACAACTGAACAACCGTTACCAAATCATGCAATGAAAAAAGCTTTATTACTTCCATTCTGGACAACTGGCGTCCTCCCGACAATTGCTGGTTTCTATTTTAACAGTACTGTTTTAGTATTAGTGGGAGCTTTTTTAATAGCTGGGGCAGTAGGTGATTTTTCCATGTATAAAGAATTGCGCAAATACCCAAAAAATGCATTCATACAGGATGATCCTCATTTACCTAAGCTTTATGTATATATGCCTGAGGAAAAGAAATAACGTTGGTGCAAGTCACGTTACAAAAAGAATCTGCTTGACTCCAAGCAGATTCTTTTATTGACACAAATTTCTAAACCACGTTCTTTTATTTGAAATATGTTCATACTAGCCACCATCCGAATTGAAAATTCAGATAAGTATATAGACAAAAAAAGGCAATCCATTGAAAGATTGCCCCTGTTTGTATTTTACACATTGAAACGGAATAACATAATATCGCCGTCTTGCACAACATACTCTTTACCTTCAAGACGTACTTTACCAGCTTCCTTAGCAGCAGCTTGAGAACCAGCCTCTACTAAATCATCGAAAGCAACTGTTTCTGCACGAATAAATCCACGTTCAAAGTCTGTGTGAATGATTCCAGCACATTGTGGTGCCTTCATGCCTTTACGGAATGTCCATGCGCGTACCTCTTGTACCCCAGCAGTGAAATAAGTTGCTAGTCCTAGTAAATCGTATGAAGTACGGATTAATTGGTCTAAACCAGATTCTTTAATGCCTAGCTCTTCTAAGAACATTGCTTTTTCTTCATCATCAAGCTCAGAAATTTCTTCCTCGATTTTTGCACAAATTGTGATAACTTGAGCTCCTTCAGCAGCTGCATACTCACGTACCTTTTGCACATATTCGTTATTATCTGCGTCAGCTACTTCATCTTCTGAAACGTTTGCCACATAAAGCATAGGTTTAATTGTTAAAAGATGAAGTCCTTTAATAACCTTTAGCTCGTCCTCTGAAAGCTCTGCAGCGCGTGCTGGTCGACCGTTTTCTAATTGTTCTTTAATTTTCAGAAGAACTGGTTCTTCAATCATTGCTTCTTTGTCTTTTTGCTTTGCCATTTTGCTAACACGTTGTAATCGCTTATCAACAGATTCTAAATCGGCAAGTGCAAGCTCTAGATTAATGACCTCAATATCGTCAATTGGATCAACTGCACCTGATACGTGTGTAATATTTTCATCTACAAAGCAACGTACTACCTGGCAAATTGCATCTACTTCACGAATATGAGCAAGGAATTTGTTCCCTAAGCCTTCACCTTTTGAAGCGCCTTTTACGATACCAGCAATATCAGTGAACTCAAATGCTGTTGGTACTGTTTTTTTAGGTATTACTAATTCTGTTAATTTATCTAAACGTGCGTCTGGTACTTCAACAATACCGACGTTCGGATCGATTGTTGCGAATGGATAGTTTGCAGCCAATGCGCCCGCTTTTGTAATTGCGTTAAATAATGTTGATTTTCCTACGTTAGGTAAACCAACGATTCCAGCTGTTAATGCCATGAATGGACACAACCTTTCTATGATCTGTTCAAATTTGCTCTTATTTCCCGTACTAACGGATACGGTGAGGATGCAGAAAGTCCCCACCAATAAATCACTGTATAACCTTATCTATTATATTGATTCACTCATAAAAAGTCTAATACACATGAAACTAGTCTTCACTAGCAGAAATTAAAACCTTTTTCATTTTTTTCTCAAATTCGCGGCGTGGAATCATGACACTATGCTGACAACCTTCGCATTTAATGCGTACATCTGCCCCCATTCGAATAATTTTCCACTTATTTATGCCACACGGATGCTGCTTTTTCATTTCAACAATATCGTTTAAACCAAATTTCTTCGCTTCCATATTACTCATTTCTCCCCTCTTCATTTCCATTAACACCGTAGAACATCATTTTTGGATGAGCCATTGGTATATTATTTTCTTCAAAGAGTTTTGTAACATCACGACGAATAGTACGAGCCACCCCGTATTGTTGTTGTGGTAATGTTTCTGCGGCTATACGAATCGTTACCTCTGTACCCTTAACATTTTGTACACCTAAAAAGACAGGTACTGCTACAAGTTCCTTATGAATTTCAGGTAAAGTATCTAAATACTTTTTAATAATAGACTCAGCTCTTTCAAAATCCGCATCGGTCGTCATTTGTAAATCTATATAAATTTTAGAGTTATTGACAGAGTAATTGACAACATCACCAATCGAACCATTTGGAATAATAAATTGCTCTCCTGTAGAACCATTAATCTTTGTTGTACGTAAACCGATTTCTATAACAGTTCCTTCAGCTGCATTTATTTTTATATAATCACCAACACCAAATTGATCTTCAAAAATAATAAAGAATCCAGTAATGACATCCTTCACTAAACTTTGTGCACCGAAACCGATTGCTAAACCTAGAATCCCCGCTCCCGCCAATAAACCTGCTATCTGAATGTGTAAGATAGGAAGAATAGCAATGATTGCTGAAAAATAAACGGCATAGGAGATGACACTTTGTAACAATCTTGAAATTGTTTTTTGTCGGCGTTCTGAGTGGTTTAAAGGTGAACTCATTCGCATTAAAAACACTTTCTTAATAAACTTTTTACCTAATCGTACAGCTAGCCAAGATGCAATCAAAATAATAGCAATCTTAATTGAAGATTTTGTTATATTTATCCAAAGCTCCTCTGATATCAACTTGTCCCAAAAGTTCCTTAATACATTTTCGTTAAACCAATCCATTATTACCACCTCTTGAATAACTTGCTAAAAATTTGCGTATACTGCATAAAAATCGAGCACTTCTTACAAATAAAAAGGAAAGCGAGTTATTTTATGAATACTATACCAAAATTGTTACTCCCTTATTCTCTTCATCATGAAAGTAAAAACATCGTTTGGCAATTAAGTACATTATTTTTAGAATATATACCCTTTCATCATGAACGCCTTATTTTCTGTTGTATTGGAAGTGACCGTTGTACAGGTGATACACTTGGGCCATTAACAGGTAGCTTCCTCAAAAAGTCTGTTAGTTTTCCATATGAAATTGTAGGCTCTTTAGACAATCCTTTGCATGCTCTTAATTTAGACACTACTATGCAACAGCTACACAATCATACTATAAAACCTTTCATCATTGCGATTGATGCATGCCTTGGAAGTGAACAAAACGTTGGAAATATTTCTGTACAGAATGGACCTATTTTTCCAGGAAAAGCTGTAAAAAAAGAGTTACCTCCCATCGGCGATATTTCCATTAAAGGAATAGTCAATGTTGGAGGCTTTATGGAAATGCTTGTTTTACAAAATACAAGACTTCATATTTCTTATGCAATGGCAGAAAAACTTTCAAGAGCTCTATTGCTCGCTGCACATCGTTATTCACTGAAAAATATAGAAGATAGCAACCACAATACCAACAACGATGAGACTTGGCAACAAGTTGGCAGCCTTGATCTTAGTTAAGCCTGCTATATTTAAACCAATGGCAAAAATCATAACACCGCCTACAGCAGTCATTTCGTGAATAAACATTTGTAGTGCAGCATCTGGTATAAAGGAGCTGATAACACCTGCAAAAAGTGCAATTAATCCTTGATAGACGAATACAGGTACTGCAGATAATAGCACTCCAATACCTAATGTAGATGCTAATATTATCGATATAAATCCATCGATTAATCCTTTCGTAATAAGTATATTATGATCATTACGCAGACCACTATCGAGTGCACCAATTACGCCCATAGAGCCAACTACAAATATTAAAGAGGCCGTTACAAAACCTTCTGCTATGCCAATTTGATTATTATCAGTACGATTTTTACTAAATAAAGATTCTACCCATTTTCCAAGTCTATTCATTTGCTTATCTAAATCTAACCATTCACCAATTACTGTACCAACCACTAAACTTATCATTAAAATAATAAAATTATCACTTTCAAAGCCCATTTTAATCCCTAAAAGTACAACTGCTAAACCAATAATCGATAATACAGTAGATTTCATCGATTCAGGAATATTTTTAAAAATGCGTCCTACCAATGCACCTGCCATAATAAGTAAAGCGTTAATTAATGCCCCTAGTAATACCACGTCCCAACCTTCCTTCTCTCTAGAAAAATAGAGAGCGCCTTGTAGTTCGGCGCTCTGATTACGATATCGATATTTCTCTTATTCTTCCTGTAAATTTAATATTTCTAGAATGCGTTCTAAATCATCTTCAGAATAAAATTCAATTTCAATTTTCCCTTTATTATTAGCTTTCCTAATTTGTACATTTGTTCCAAAGTAATCACGTAACTGTGTTTCCTTAGCTGCCACAAATATATCCTTTTTCTTTGGTTGAGTTGTTTCACGTGAAACTTCTTCATTCAAATTGTGTACTAACATTTCAACTTGCCGTACATTTAAACCTTGTTTAATGACCTTATTTGCCACTTCTGGTATTCTTCTTTTATTCTTCAATCCAAGTAACGCTCGTCCTTGTCCCATCGATAATGTTCCATCATTCATAAACTCACGAACATCCTCTGGTAATGCAAGTAAACGAACATGATTAGCAATATGCGGTCTACTTTTCCCTAATCTTTTGGAAAGCTCCTCCTGTGTTAAATGTAAGTTTTCCATTAAGCTTTGATATGCCTCAGCCTCTTCAATAACTGTCAAATCTTCACGCTGTAGATTTTCTAAAATAGCTAGTTCCATCATTTGCGCATCTGATAGCTCTTTTATAATAGCTGGAATAACCTCTAACCCTGCTAATTGAGTTGCTCTATAACGGCGTTCTCCAGCAACGATTTCATATTTGCGTCCTTTTTTACGTACAGCAATTGGCTGTAAAATACCATGTTCCTGTATAGAGTCAGCTAATTCTTGTAAAGTTTCTTCATCGAAAATTTTACGAGGCTGAAATGGGTTCGCGACGATAAGCTCTAATTGTATTTCTTCCACTTGCCCACTTTGTTCTATAGACTCTCCAGGAAATAATGCACCTATGCCTCTTCCTAAACCTTTAGCCATTTTTAATCACTTCCCTCGCCATCTCTAAATACACTTCTGCACCTCTTGATTTTGCATCATAAATGATAATTGGCTGCCCATGACTTGGAGCCTCACTTAATCGCACATTACGAGGAATAATTGTTTTGTATACTTTATCTTGGAAATATTTTTTTACTTCATCAATAACTTGTAAGCCTAGGTTTGTTCGTGCATCAAGCATCGTCAGCAATACACCGTCAATGTATAATTGCTGATTTAAATGTTTTTGCACTAAACGGACAGTTGATAACAACTGACTTAACCCCTCTAATGCGTAATATTCGCATTGTACAGGAATAATAAGCGCATCCGAAGCAGTTAAAGCATTAATTGTTAGTAGCCCTAACGAAGGCGGGCAATCAATAATAATATAATCATAGTCTTCTTTTACATCTTGAAGTGCATGCTTTAAACGTACTTCTCTGGAAATTGTCGAAACTAATTCAATTTCTGCTCCTGCTAGTGAAATGGTTGCTGGAACGATTGCTAAGTTTTCTACATTTGTTTGTTGAATGACATTTTTAACGTTTTCATCATCAATTAATACATCATAAATACAACCTTGAAGTTCTCCCTTATTAACGCCAAGCCCACTCGTTGTATTTCCTTGTGGATCAGTATCGATTAAGAGCACTTTCTTCCCTAGATATGCTAGACAAGCGCTCAAATTGACCGATGTCGTTGTTTTTCCTACGCCACCCTTTTGATTGGCGATTGCTATAATTCTACCCATTTAAAAGCACCTGCTTTCATCTATCAAAGGTTCACTTTGACAAATCATTTGTAAAATCACTATATCAATACCTCTATCTTACTTTCATTCTATCAAAAAAACAGAAAATAGTTGTATAAAATATTAAGAATATATACAAAAAAAGGAGACATCTCAGAAATATTACTGAGATGCCTCCTTTGTACAGAGATATAAAAGTCATTTTTTATTTTTCTAATATAATTTCAATCACGACTTAAGACTTTTTCTTTTTAGGTATTTTCACTGTAATTTGATAATATTCCTCTGTATCTTCTTCTTCAGTCTTAACTGTTATACCGCTCTTTGTTACCATAGATAACGATTGTTTAATCGTATTTAAAGCAATACGTACGTCTTTACTAATGGCTTTACGTTTAGGCTTTACTTTCTTCGGTTCCGCTTCTTCTTGAACTTCTGCCTCTGGATGTAATAAAGAATAAATCTGCTCTTCTAACTGACGAACGTTCCAATCATTTTCAATCGTTTGTTGTAAAACTTCTAGCTGTAATGGCTGATCTTTAATTGCAATTAATGCTCGTGCATGTCGTTCAGAGATTTCACGCTTCAAAATAGCTTGCTGCACTTCTTCAGGTAGCTTTAATAAACGTAATTTATTAGCTACCGTGGATTGTCCTTTTCCAAGTCGTTGGGCTAAAGCTTCTTGTGTCAGCTCATGAAGCTCTAATAATTTTTGATAGGCAACAGCTTCTTCAATTGATGTTAATTCCTCACGCTGTAGGTTCTCAATTAACGCGATAGAGGCTGTTTCCTTATCAGTTAAATTTCTTATAATTGCCGGAACTTCTGTCCATTGTAGCTTTTTCATTGCTCGATAACGACGCTCACCGGCAATGATTTCATACTGATTTTCTGCTGTTTTACGTACAACAATTGGCTGAATCACACCATGCGTATGAATGGTTCTTGATAATTCTTCAATTTTTTCATCATCAAAAATAGTACGTGGCTGAAAACGGTTAGGCACAATTTGATCAATAGGCAGCTTTATAACCTCTTCTGCTGCATGAACCGCCTCTGCTTGTTCTACTTCATTTTTCACAATAGGCTCAGTTTTATTCCCGCCTCCAAAAAAACGTGAAAAAGGACTTTTCATCCAAGTGGCACCACCTTTAAGTAACTATCTTGCTCTGTTTTATTCTATTATTATTTATTATATTTCTTAAAATGTATATAGTTCATAGATGTCATTTGCGTGAACCACCCATAACTAGTATGTATGCTCAAAATAGAAAAAATATTTTCTACTTTGAGAAGTTTCACATGAAACACTAATTATTGAATCGGCGTTTTATTTGGTACACCTGGTTTACGCGGATATTTTTTTGGTGTTCCTTTTATTTTATCAAAGATATATAAAATACGGTCACTTTCTTCAACAGGTAGCTGAAAAGAAAATTCTTCTTTTAGTGCAACCCCTAATGTTGCCAATGCTTTTTTTGCATCTTTTAACTCTTCCGCACCTGCTGCTGCTTTTAAAGCAACAAAATATCCACCTTGCTTTGCTAATGGTACACATAACTCCGATAAGACCGATAATCGGGCTACCGCACGAGCTGTTACAACATCAAACTGTTCACGATATTTCGCATTTTGAGCAAATTCCTCTGCACGGGCATGTACAAAATGCATATTCTCTAATTGTAACTCATCACTTAAATGATTTAAAAATGTAATTCTTTTATTTAAAGAATCGACAATTGTTACATGTAAATGTGGGAAGCAGATTTTAATTGGAATACTTGGGAAACCAGCACCTGCTCCAACATCACAAACTGTCGTCACTTTTGAAAAATCAAAATAGAAAGAGGCACTAATCGAATCATAAAAGTGCTTTAAATAAACACCTTCTAAATCAGTAATAGCAGTTAAGTTCATCTTTTCATTCCACTCAACAAGTAACTCAAAGTATTTTTTGAATTGAGCCAACTGCTTTTCAGAAAGTTCAATGCCCTTCTTCTTTAGAGCCTCGATAAATTGTTGTTCGTTCATGTAAAGTCTCCTTTTTCTAACTGGCTTGACTATCCCTATTATTGATTTTGTAAGACATGTACTCATCAACTATGTAAAGATAGCATAGCCTTAAAAATAGGAAGCGGGCACAAAGGTATGCCCGCCTCTTATTCACTTTACCGTTGTTAATTATTCACCGCTAACGCGTGCGATTTTACCTTGCTCAATATAAACAAGTAATATTGAAATATCTGCTGGGTTTACACCAGAGATTCGCGATGCTTGGGCAATGGAAAGTGGTGTAACTTGTTTTAACTTTTGTCGAGCTTCTGTTGCTAGACCCGAAATAGCGTCATAATCAATATTTTCAGGGATTTTTTTATTTTCCATTTTATGAAGCTTTTCAACTTGTTGCAATGCTTTTTCAATATAACCTTCATATTTAAGCTGAATTTCAATTTGTTCCTTCACTTCATCCGAAAACTCTATGTCTGCTGGAATTAACGAAGAAATTAATTCATAATGCATTTCTGTACGTTTTAATAAATCCGCTCCACGGATACCATCTTTTAGCTCACTACCACCTACAGAGCGAATGGTAGCTTGTGTTGCTTCATTTGGTTTAATAATAACTTCACGGAGGCGTGCAATTTCGTTTTCAATCAGCTCTTTTTTCTCATTGAATGTTGCATGTCTTTCCTCAGTAATCATTCCCATATTATAACCTAACTCTACCAAACGTAAATCAGCGTTATCATGACGAAGTAGTAAACGATATTCTGCACGAGATGTTAGTAAGCGATACGGTTCATTTGTTCCTTTTGTTACTAGATCATCAATTAATACGCCAATATAAGCATCTGAACGACTTAAGATTAATTCTTGTTTACCAAGCACATTAGCAGCAGCATTTATCCCAGCCATTAAGCCTTGAGCAGCTGCTTCCTCGTAACCTGATGTACCGTTGATTTGACCAGCAGTATACAAGCCTTTAATACGTTTTGTTTCTAAAGTTGGCCACAATTGTGTTGGCACGATTGCATCGTACTCAATAGCATAACCAGCACGCATCATTTCTGCTTTTTCTAAGCCTGGAATTGATTTTAATAAACGTGTTTGTACATGTTCTGGTAAGCTAGTTGATAAACCTTGTACATATACTTCACGTGTATTGCGACCTTCTGGCTCTAAGAAGATTTGGTGGCGCGGTTTATCGTTAAATCGCACAACTTTGTCTTCAATAGAAGGGCAATAACGTGGACCCGTACCTTTAATCATCCCTGAGTACATCGGTGAAAGATGTAGGTTTGCCTCGATAATTTCATGTGTTTCTAGGCTTGTATAAGTTAACCAGCAAGGTAGCTGATCCATGATGAATTCAGTTGTTTCAAAACTGAATGCACGTGGAACATCATCTCCAGGTTGAATTTCTGTTTTATCATAATCAATGGTACGGCTATTCACTCGTGGTGGTGTACCTGTTTTAAAACGCACAAGGTCAAAGCCAAGCTCTTTTAAGTTATCTGCTAAACGAATGGACGGTTGTTGGTTATTAGGACCACTTGAATATTTTACGTCTCCAATAATGATTTCACCACGAAGGAATGTACCTGTTGTGACTACAACTGTTTTAGCTCGGTAAATAGCACCAATTTGTGTAATAACACCTTTTACTTCCCCGTCTTCAATTATTAGCTCTTCCACCATTCCTTGGTGAATTGTTAAGTTTTCAGTTTCCTCCAACGTGCGTTTCATTTCTTGTTGGTATAAAACTTTGTCCGCTTGTGCACGTAATGCACGCACAGCGGGACCTTTCCCTGTATTTAACATACGCATTTGAATATGCGTTTTATCAATAACTTTCCCCATGACGCCACCTAATGCGTCAATTTCTCGTACTACGATTCCTTTGGCAGGACCACCAATGGATGGATTGCATGGCATAAATGCAATCATATCTACATTGATTGTTAACATCAGTGTGTTAGCACCCATTTTGGCAGCAGCGTGTGCAGCTTCAGAACCTGCGTGACCTGCGCCAATTACGATAACATCAAACGTGCCTGCCTCATATTTTGTTGGCATAGCTCGTATCTTCCTTTCTTTAGTAAAATTATTTCCCTAAGCAGAACTGTGAAAATAACTGATTAATTAGGCTTTCTTGTACAGTGTCACCGATAATTTCACCAAGTATTTCCCATGTTCTTGTGACATCTATTTGCACCATATCAACAGGTACACCAGCTTGTGCTCCAGCTAATGCATCCTCGACCGTTGCTTGTGCTTGATGAAGTAATGCAATATGTCTTGCATTTGAAACATATGTTAAATCGCCCGCTTCAATTTGCCCTTCAAAGAACAACGCGGCAATCGCTTCCTCTAGCTCTGCGATACCCTCTTCCTGTAAAAGAGAAGTTGTCACAACGCGATGATTGCCTGCTAGCTCTTTAACGCGAGCGACATCAATTTTTTGCGGTAGATCTGTTTTATTGACAATAACGATGTAATCCATCGCTTGAATTGTTTCGAAGAGACGCTCATCCTCAGCAGTCAATTCCTCCGCGTAGTTTAAAACAAATAAAATTAAATCTGCGCTACGCAACGCCTCACGTGAACGTTCAACACCAATTCGTTCGACGATATCCTCTGTCTCTCGAATACCAGCTGTATCGACTAAACGAAGCGGAACACCACGTACATTCACGTACTCTTCTATAATATCACGAGTTGTACCTGCTATATCTGTCACAATAGCCTTATTCTCCTGTACTAAACTATTTAAAAGAGAAGATTTCCCAACGTTTGGGCGGCCTAAAATAACAGTTGATAGACCCTCTCGTAATATTTTCCCCTGAGAAGATGTTTGCAAAAGTTTAATAATTTCATTTCGTACCCATGTACATTTTTCTACTAATACCGGTACCGTCATCTCTTCTACATCATCATACTCCGGATAATCTATATTAACCTCTACTTGCGCTAATGTCTCTAGTAATGCTTGGCGTAAGTCACCAATTAAACGCGATAATTTGCCATCCATCTGTCCCAACGCTACATTCATCGCTCTATCAGTTTTCGCTCTTATTAAATCCATGACTGCTTCAGCCTGTGATAAATCGATACGTCCATTTAAGAATGCGCGTTTTGTAAATTCACCTGGCTCGGCAAGTCTTGCTCCATTTGTTAATGCTAGCTTTAATACACGGTTCACCGAAACTAGTCCCCCGTGACAGTTAATTTCGATTACATCCTCACGAGTGAATGTTTTAGGTCCGCGCATTAATGACAGCATTACTTCCTCTACAACCTCATTTGTTTTTGGATCGACCAAATGTCCATAATGAATTGTATGTGAAGCCTTCGTTGTTAAACTTTTCTCACCAGGCGATCTGAATATTTTATCTGCAATTGCGACTGCTTCGTCCCCACTTAAGCGAACAATAGCAATAGCTCCTTCACCCATCGGTGTGGATATCGCAGCAATTGTATCGAACTCCATTTAATGACCTCCTTAACGTTATCCACATGTGGATAAATAAAACCGACCAACACTTACTAACACCTTAGACTAACATATTTTCTACAAAATCTAAAGTAAGGATAATTTCCAATTGTGGATAATAAGAAAGCTCTACATTATAGCACGTACTTCGACAAAAATTGCAAACGCTAGAACGTTCTTTCTAGATCATAAAAAAACTATTTTGCCAATGTAATTAAGGTGTCAATGAATAAAGTATGACTCTTCGGCAAAACGAGGGGTTGATTTCCGTTCCGACTGAGCGCTTTCCTGGGGGCGTCAGATGAGCCACTTCACTCGCGTTGCTCGCTCCAGGGTCTCGGGCCAACACGAAGTTGGTCACGAAGGCGTTATCACAGGACGTGATGGTTTTAGCCTTCGTTCCTCTATCGCTGATCCCCAAGGAGTCGCTCAGTCTCTACTCCAATCAACCACTTCACTAGGCATATATCTTCTGGCATGTCACTCAAAATTTTAATAGTGATAGAACGAAAACTTCAGCAATGTTTATCTGTGCGAAAGCGAAGTGGCAGCAAAGGGGTTTATCTGTGCGAAAGCGAAGCGTCAGCAACAATTACTGGTGTACAATTGTGTCACTGTTATAACTCCTTTCTTTTCGATTATGATAAATAGATATAGTGTTCACTTTTGAATTGAATAAAACTTATAAAAGTTCTACACTATCGCTGATTTCCGTTCCAGGCTACTCGACTCTCGTGGGCGAGTAGCCTGGAACGGAAATCACTCTCATCTGAAGCACCACAACATTCACAAAGATTCCCTTGACCATCTTATTTTTCAACAACATAAAAAAGTCATTTTATCATGACGATAAAATGACTTTAGATTTTTGCCTGTATGTTTTTACGAAGTTTAGCCGTTCTTTACAGGTTCAATGACTAAATAACGATTAGGCTCCGTTCCTTCTGAATATGTTTCAATATCAAGGCGATTTGCCAATTGATTATGAATAATTTTTCTTTCGTACGACTGCATTGGCTCAAATGTCACACGCTGATTTAAGCGAAGTGCTTTATCCGCCATACGGTCTGCCAGTAACTCCAAAGCTACTTGACGACGTTCACGATAGTTTTCTACGTCTAATTTCACCATTAAGAACTGTTTGGAACTTTTATTTAACACAAGTTGTGTTAATTGCTGCAAGGAATTTAATGTTTGACCACGTTTCCCTATTAGCAGTGCAGCTTTCTCGCTCTTCAGTTGAAATAATACATATTTCCCTTCACGTGTCGTTTCAATTTCAAGATCATGAATATCCAATTGTTCAGCAATATTTACTACATAAGTCTTTGCTTCTTCAATTGGGTTTACCGAGGTTTGTTCTTCCTCTTTTTGTTCCTCTACGACTTGTTGAACAGCTTCGATATCACTTGGTTGTTCAGAAACTTGTGAACTTATTGCTTCAACATCATCTATTACTGTTGGTTCGACAAATTGAATCGTATTTTGCTGTTCAGCTATTTCTTCTTCAATTGTTGATCGAACCTGTACTTCCTTTACTGTTACACGAACTTCTGCAGATCGTGCCCCAAAACCTAAAAATCCTTTTTTACCTTCTTGTAAAACTTCAACATCTACTTGTTCACGGGTTTTGCCAAGTTTCTGTAACGCCAATGAGATCGCTTCTTGTGTTGTTGCGCCTATTTGCGTAAGTTGTTTCACTTTTTAGCCCCTCCATTTTGAGCAGGTTGTGTTTTATTTTTCTCCCAAGGTTTGTAAATAAACAGGTTTTGAGCAATCGAAATAATGTTACCGACTACCCAGTATAATGATAATGCTGCTGGTAATGCCATACCGAAAGCAATAATCATAAATGGCATAATGTACATCATTATTTTCATTTGAGGGTTATCCATCGCTGGGCCCGTACGTAAAACGATAAATTGCATTAAACCAGCAGTAATTGCTAGTGCCGGTGCTG
The DNA here is from genome assembly GCF_050280425.1 of Lysinibacillus sp. NPDC093190. NCBI lineage: Bacteria > Bacillati > Bacillota > Bacilli > Caryophanales > Bacillaceae > Lysinibacillus > Lysinibacillus sp. NPDC093190. The sequence goes on from NZ_JBNNVG010000005.1 coordinate 176,280, forward strand.
TTTCTGCTAATGGGAAAATAAAGAAATTCCCTAAATCAAAAGCAGGTGTAGCATTCATACGACTAATCGCATGGTAGAAACCAATTAAAATTGGCATTTGAATGAAAACAGGTAAACATCCAGCAAGTGGATTGACACCAGACTCACTCATAAGCTGCATCATCTCTTTTTGATACTGTTGCTGTGTCTGTGCATCCTTAGAAGCATACTTCTTTTGCAATTCCTTCAATTTTGGCTGAATTTCTTGCATTTTTTTAGAGCTCTTTGTTTGTTTAATCATTAATGGAAGAACGGCTAAACGAATAATAATCGTTACAACGATGATCCCCCATGCATATGAACCGAGCAAATCAGCAAAGTATTTTATCGCTGACACTAAAGGCCAAACAATGAATTCATTCCAGAAGCCTGTGCTTTCTTTGGAGATTGGTTCTTTGAATTCTGTACAACCAGAAAGTAGCAATGCTACTGATGCTAGCGACAAAATTACCCAAAGTTGTTTCTTCAACCTTTTTCCCCCTACAAATACTATTCACTTTTTCTAAAACTATATGCGTTCTCTTCTTTATACGTTTACAGTTTCCTGCAACTGAATAAAGTTATCAGTTATTTTATCATGCATATATCGTTTCACTCTACTAAATATTCTAACAATGTGCACATATTTACTAAGTAATGTTACTAATAATTCATATATTGCAGTGAAAATCCATTTAGAAATACCCCGGTGAGTATTTTCAGCGATTTCACTTTTTCGCAGAAACGCTTCTATTCACCACTTTGGTTGCCATTCATATTACGTCTTCTTTAATACTTTTGCGATTCGTAGTACATGCTGCAAACCCTGTTTTACTTCATGAAAATTCATAGTGGCCGCCGGTTGTCTGGCGATAATAACATAGTCCATATTCGACTTTAACTCATCCTTTAATTCATGAATACTTTGTCGAATATAGCGTTTGATCTGGTTGCGTGTTACTGCATTCCCAAGCTTTTTACTAACCGATAATCCTACACGAAATTCTGTTTGTCCCTCTTTTTCTAAAAAATATACGACAAACTGACGATTAGCGAAAGATTTACCCTTTTTAAACACCTTTTGAAAATCATCGTTTTTTTTCACTCGTTGGCGTTTTTTCATTACTTTCACCTGCTACTCGATAATTATCCTTTGATCCTCATTTCTAGGTTTACCAAAAATAAAGAAAAAAAAGACCACTGATGTGTCTCAGTGGACTTATTTTATGCTGATAATACTTTTCTTCCTTTACGACGGCGAGCAGCAAGAACTTTGCGACCGTTTTTCGTGCTCATACGTGCGCGGAAACCGTGAACTTTGCTGTGCTTACGTTTTTTTGGTTGGTAAGTACGTTTCATTTATATAGACACCTCCTGATTGAGTTGAATTTTTCAACATACAGACCTGAATATTATATAAAGTAACTAGTGATTTTGTCAATGAATTTTATAAATTTCTATATTTAAGCAAATCTATGTCTATCTTTTACTACGATCATCTTCTACTGAAACAAATATAAATTATCCACAGAGTACTTGTTTTTTTTACACAGAGTTGTGTATAGTATTTTTTGCATTATTTTTTATCCACAACATTTATCTACACCTTTTTCACATAAGCAGACCTTGTGGACAACTCGGAAGTGCATAAATGAAAGGTGTGTGGATAAGTTTCACAAACTATTGAAATAGCTTTGTTTTTCTGATACGATATCTGTGCTTCACTTTGTTGAAAACTGAAATTAACTTTTATTTTATCCACAACTGTTGATATGCTGTGGATAATTTTTATCACAGCCTTTGGTTAACTTTTATCCACAACTTGTGAATTTGTGGACTAGTTGTAAAAATGAACGTATTTACCGTTTCTATAAATGCGCTTTTATTATTGTAATTGTATTGAACTGTAAAGGAGATTAGCAGCTTGGAACATTTAGAAGAACTATGGAATAATGTCCTGGCTCAAGTTGAACAAAAAATTTCTAAACCAAGCTTCGAAACGTGGCTAAAGTCTACTAAACTACTTTCCTACAATGGTAGTGGTTCTACTGTGACAATTGCTGCGCCAAATTCGTTTGCTCGAGACTGGCTTGAAAATCATTATATTCATTTGATTACAGGTATATTAACGGAGCTTACAGGCGAAGACTTGCTTATTAAGTTTGTTGTTCAAAAAAACCAGGATTCGGACGATTTCGATTTACCAGCGCCGATTATCCAAGCAAAAAATAACGAACACCATGATATTTCACCAGGTATGTTAAACCCGAAGTATACTTTTGATACGTTTGTTATTGGCTCTGGTAACCGCTTTGCACATGCTGCCTCGCTAGCTGTCGCAGAAGCGCCTGCGAAGGCTTATAACCCATTTTTTATCTATGGGGGAGTAGGACTTGGCAAAACACACTTAATGCATGCGATTGGTCATTATGTACTGGAACATAACCCAAATGCAAAGGTGGTATATTTATCATCTGAAAAATTTACAAATGAATTTATTAACTCAATTCGTGATAATAAGGCTCTTGATTTCCGCAATAAATATCGCAATGTAGATGTACTGCTAATTGATGATATTCAATTTCTAGCTGGAAAAGAATCAACTCAGGAAGAATTTTTCCATACTTTTAATACATTGCATGAAGAATCGAAACAAATTGTTATTTCCAGTGACCGTCCTCCTAAGGAAATACCGACATTGGAAGATCGTTTACGTTCTCGATTCGAATGGGGACTAATTACAGATATTGCACCTCCTGATTTGGAAACTCGTATCGCCATTCTTCGAAAAAAAGCAAAGGCTGATGGTCTAGAAGTGCCAAATGAAGTCATGCTCTATATTGCGAACCAGATTGACTCCAATATTCGGGAGCTTGAAGGTGCGCTTATTCGCGTCGTTGCCTACTCATCACTTGTTAACAAGGATATTAATGCAACTTTGGCTGCTGAAGCATTAAAGGATATTATTCCTAATTCAAAGCCACGAACTGTCACGATATTAGACATTCAAAATGCAGTAGGAGAGCATTTTAACATTCGTTTAGAGGATTTTGTCGCGAAAAAACGTACAAAGTTAATTGCCTTCCCACGTCAAGTCGCCATGTTTTTATCTCGCGAATTAACAGATTTTTCGCTGCCGAAAATTGGCGAAGAATTTGGTGGACGTGACCATACTACTGTTATCCATGCGCACGAAAAAATATCTTCTTTGTTGAAAAATGACGTTCAGCTACAACAAGATATTAAACAAATTCGAAGCATGCTAGGGAAATAATGCTGTGGACAATACAAACATTTAAACACAAACTTATACACAGTCTATCTACATGTGGATAGACTGATTTTATTCACTTGAAAGTACTTATCCACAAATCCACAGGACCTATTACTATATCTTTTTTATTTTATATAAATAAATAATATAAATATGTGAGGGAAAACGAATGAAATTTGATATTTTACGTGACCGTTTATTAGAGGGTTTAAATGATGTTATGAAAGCCGTAAGTTCTAAAACAACTATTCCAATTTTAACGGGGATAAAAATTGATGTAACAGATGAGGGTATTCGCTTAACAGGTAGTGATGCTGATATTACAATTCAAACATTTATTCCAGTTGAAGAAGATGGCCAACAAATAATTCATATTACAGAAACAGGATCAATTGTTGTACAAGCTCGTATGTTTAATGAAATTGTACGTAAGTTACCAACAAATGAGGTTGAAATTCAAGTAACAACTGGTTTCCAAACTCATATCCGTTCAGGTAAATCTGAATTCCACTTAATTGGCTCAGATGCTGCTGAATATCCTTTATTACCCGAATTAACAGAGGATCAAAAATTTACTATTCCTGCTGATCTATTAAAGTCGATTATCCGTGAAACAGTATTCGCTGTTGCCACTTCAGAAAGTAGACCGGTGTTGACAGGTGTAAACTGGCAGATAAAAAACGAATCATTAATCTGTGTTGCAACAGATAGCCACCGTTTGGCAAGACGTAAAGTTCAACTAGAAAATTTACCTGAAGTTGAACATAGCGTTGTAATTCCTGGTAAAAGTTTAAATGAGTTAAATAAAGTTTTAGAGGATTCTACAAATCTTGTGCAAATTGTTATGACAAGCCAGCAAGTGTTATTTAAAACTGGAGAAGTATTATTCTTCTCTCGCTTACTTGAAGGTAACTACCCAGATACATCACGTTTAATTCCAGAAGAGTATCAAACAAATCTAACAATTAACGGTAAATCATTATTACAAGCAATCGATCGTGCATCTCTTGTTGCTCGTGGCGATCGTAATAATGTTGTACGTTTTGAGATTTTAGATAATCAAGCTGTCGAAGTTTCTTCTAATTCTCCAGAAATCGGTAAGGTTCAAGAGGAAATTCCTGTTGAATCATTAGAAGGGGAAAACTTAAAAATTTCTTTCAGTGCAAAATACATGATGGAAGCATTGAAAGCAATAGATGGTCAAGATGTTGTCATTCAATTTACAGGAGCAATGAGACCATTTATTTTACGTTCAGTTCATGACGATGCTATTTTACAGTTGATTTTACCTGTACGTACTTATTAAGATTTTACTTCTTTCAGCATTCATTGGAGAGAATAAACTCCATAATTTCAAGCTCTAAATGCTTTGAAAAACTTTCGGGTAGTCGCTAGTTGCGGCTATCTTTTTTTACTTATGTTGAATATTTAGGTATGATAGAGAGATAGACAGTCTGTATTTGGAGGGGAACTCAACTATGAAGGACATTGAAATTGATGTAGAGTTTGTCACGTTAGGGCAACTTTTAAAAATGACCGATGCCATTAGCTCTGGTGGCATGGCGAAGTGGTTTTTACACGAAAATGAAGTATATGTAAATGGAGAAGTAGATGATCGCCGTGGTCGTAAATTACGTGACGGTGACATTGTAAATATTCCTGGATGTGGTCGATTTCGTATCGTTGGAACCACTGGACAGTAAATTATGCATATAGAGCAGTTAAAACTTACAAATTACCGTAACTATGATGCCTTAGCTTTAAACTTCTCTCCAAAAATTAATGTTTTTATTGGTGAAAATGCTCAAGGAAAAACAAATGTTATGGAATCTATTTACGTATTAGCGATGGCTAAATCCCATCGAACGACGAACGATAAAGAATTAATACGTTGGGATTCAGACTATGGTAAAATAGAAGGGGCCGTTCAAAAACGGCATGGTATTTTACCAATTGAGCTTACGATTACGAAAAAAGGCAAAAAAGGTAAGATAAATCATATAGAACAAAGTCGACTCAGTCATTATATTGGCCAAATGAATGTCGTGATGTTTGCACCCGAAGATTTAAACGTTGTAAAGGGAAGTCCGCAAATACGCCGACGTTTTATTGATATGGAGATTGGGCAAATTTCGCCTGTCTATTTACACGATTTATTAACCTTTCAAAAAATTTTAAAGCAACGTAACCATTTTTTAAAAATGAATCAAGGTAAAACAATGCCAGATGACGTGATGTACGAAGTTTATAATGAACAATATATTCACGCAGCTACCCAAATTATTCGAAAAAGATTTCAATTTATGGATTTATTGCAGGAGTGGGCAGAGCCAATTCACGCAGGTATTTCACAAGGGAAAGAAACGTTAGTTATTAAATACCGCACAGTAGCTGGTATTGAAAAAGAACTTACATCTAGTGAAATTGAAGGCTTCTTGCATAAAAAGCTAATAGAAGCTAAGGAGCGTGAATTTGATCGAGGTGTAACACTAGTTGGTCCGCATCGAGACGATTTGCAGTTTTTGGTAAATGGCTATGATGTTCAGACATATGGTTCACAAGGCCAGCAACGTACAACCGCTCTTTCATTAAAACTTGCTGAAATCGAGTTAATTAAACAAGAAACAAATGAAACACCCATACTACTTTTAGATGATGTATTGTCGGAACTCGACGATTATCGCCAATCGCATTTATTAAATACCATTCAAGGTGAAGTTCAAACCTTTGTTACGACTACAAGTGTTGATGGAATTCATCATGAAACGATGGAGCATGCACAGCTGTTTCACGTGAAACAAGGAGCGATTGAAGAAAGTTAGCCCGGGGAGTTTTTTAGATTACAAAAGAATGGTAATAGTCAGCTCGGTTGACTGTTCATTCATTTACACACAATGATGTTATGAAGGAGTAGATGAAAGCCGTGGCTATAGAGAACGAAGGTTTACAAAATCAAGCTTATGAAGCCGATCAGATACAGGTATTAGAAGGTTTAGAAGCGGTACGTAAAAGACCAGGGATGTATATCGGTTCAACAAGCTCTAAAGGTCTTCACCATTTAGTATGGGAAATTGTTGATAATAGTATTGATGAAGCACTTGCAGGATTTTGTACAGATATAAAAGTAACGATAGAAAAAGACAATTGGATTCGTGTAGAAGACAATGGTCGTGGTATTCCGGTAAGTATACAAGAGAAAATGGGGAAGCCTGCTGTTGAAGTTATTATGACAGTGCTCCATGCTGGCGGTAAGTTTGGCGGTGGAGGATACAAAGTATCTGGTGGTCTTCATGGTGTAGGGGCATCTGTTGTAAATGCTCTATCAGCTGAGACGATTGTTCAAGTTCATCGTGAGGGTCATATTCATGAAATTAAATTTGAACGTGGGAAAACTGTTCAAGAGATAATGATTATTGGTGATTCAGATCGTAATGGAACAACTACACGTTTTAAAGCAGACCCTGAAATATTTAAAGAGACTACGGTTTATGAATATGATATTTTAGCACATCGAATTCGTGAATTAGCTTATTTGAATCGTGGTATCAAGATTACAATTGCTGATGAACGCGAAGGTGAGGAACGTTCTACTACGTATCATTATGAAGGTGGTATCCGTTCTTATGTAGAGCATTTGAATCAATCTAAAGAGCCTATCCATGAACCAATTGATGTTCTTGGGGAAAAGGATGGTATTTCAGTTGAAATTGCTATGCAATATAATGCTGGATTCTCTTCAAATATTTTTTCATTTGCTAATAACATTAATACGTATGAAGGTGGTACACATGAGTCTGGTTTTAAAACAGCTCTGACACGTGTTATTAATGATTACGCACGAAAAAACGGACTATTAAAAGAATCAGATGCAAACCTTACTGGTGAGGATGTTCGAGAAGGGTTAACAGCTATTGTTTCAGTTAAGCATCCTGATCCACAATTTGAAGGACAAACAAAAACAAAGCTTGGTAACTCTGAAGTTAGCCAAATTACTAACTCCTTATTCTCAGATGGTTTTGAACGATTTATGTTAGAAAATCCAACTGTCGCTCGTAAAGTTGTAGAAAAAGGTTTAATGGCTGCTCGTGCACGTGTCGCTGCTAAAAAAGCACGTGAATTTACACGTCGCAAAAATGCCCTTGAAGTATCAAGTTTACCAGGTAAATTAGCTGACTGTTCATCAACAAATCCATCTGAATGTGAAATTTATATCGTTGAGGGTGATTCTGCCGGTGGTTCAGCAAAATCTGGACGTGACCGACACTTCCAAGCAATCTTACCGTTACGTGGTAAAATCCTTAACGTTGAAAAAGCACGCTTAGATAAAATTTTATCGAATGCAGAAATCCGTGCCATGATTACAGCATTTGGCACAGGTATTGGTGAAGAGTTTTCTTTAGAAAAGGCTCGTTATCATAAAATCGTTATTATGACAGATGCCGATGTTGATGGTGCCCATATTCGCACATTACTATTAACATTCTTCTTCCGTTTCCTTCGACCTCTCATAGAGGCAGGTTATATTTATATTGCACAGCCACCTCTTTATCAAGTTAAGCAAGGTAAGCATGTTGAGTATTGCTATGATGACGAAACATTAAAAGAAATTTTAGAACGACTATCAAAAATGCCAAAACCAAATGTGCAACGATACAAAGGTCTTGGGGAAATGAATGCAGAGCAGCTTTGGGAAACTACAATGGATCCTGAGCACCGCACATTGTTACAAGTAGAATTAGATGATGCAATTAAAGCAAACCAAGCATTTGAGCGTTTAATGGGCGATGAAGTTGAACCTCGTCGTCAATTTATCGAAGAAAATGCTGTATACGCTAATTTAGATATTTAATTTTTCTTGAGAGGAGGTCTACACTTTGTCAGAACAAGAACGCTCCGGTGTTAAAGGAGTTAATATAACAGAAGAAATTGAAACATCCTTCCTCGATTATGCGATGAGTGTAATCGTTTCTCGTGCATTACCAGACGTACGAGATGGATTAAAACCTGTACATCGCCGTATTTTATATGGCATGCAAGAGCTAGGGAATACAGCAGATAAAGCGTACAAAAAATCAGCACGTATAGTTGGGGACGTAATGGGTAAATACCATCCACATGGTGACTCATCCATCTATGATGCAATGGTACGTATGGCACAAGATTTCAGCTATCGTTACATGCTAGTCGATGGTCATGGTAACTTTGGATCTGTCGATGGTGACGGAGCGGCAGCGATGCGTTATACGGAATCACGTATGTCTCGTATTGCAATGGAAATGCTTCGTGATATCAATAAAGACACAATTGACTATACAGATAACTATGATGGTTCAGAAAAGGAACCTGTTGTCCTTCCAAGTCGCTATCCAAACTTATTAGTAAATGGAGCGGCAGGAATTGCGGTAGGTATGGCGACAAATATTCCGCCACATCAACTTGGTGAAACGATAGATGCAGTGATAGCACTTTCTGAAAATCCTGCTATTACAACGGAAGAATTGATGGAAATCATCCCAGGACCTGATTTCCCAACTGGTGGATTAATTTTAGGTCGTAGCGGTATTCGCCGTGCTTACGAAACAGGCCGTGGCTCCATCATTATTCGCGCAAAGGTAGAGATTGAACAAAAACCAAATGGTAAAGAAACAATTCTTGTTCATGAATTACCATACCAAGTAAATAAAGCTAAGCTTATTGAAAAAATAGCAGAGCTTGTACGCGATAAAAAAATTGATGGTATTACAAACCTACGTGATGAATCTGACCGACGTGGTATGCGAGTAGTCATTGAAGTTCGTAAAGATGCAAATGCCAATGTAGTTTTAAATAATTTATATAAACAAACAGCCATGCAGTCGAGCTTCGGTATTAATATGCTGTCATTAGTAAATGGTCAACCTAAAGTAATGGGCTTAAAAGAAATGTTGCATCATTATTTAGAGCATCAAAAGGTTATTATTCGCCGTCGTACGGAATTTGACTTAAGGAAAGCGGAAGATCGTGCACATATTTTAGAGGGCTTACGTATTGCCCTTGATCATATTGATGAAATTATTGCTATTATTCGTGGTTCACGTAGTGGTGATGAAGCAAAACCTCAATTAATGGAACGCTTCAATTTATCTGAACGTCAAGCACAAGCAATTTTAGATATGCGTTTAGTTCGTTTAAGTGGGTTAGAGCGTGAAAAAATCGAAGCAGAATATCAAGAGCTTCAAATATTAATTGCTGAATTAAAAGCGATTTTAGCAGATGAGACTAAAATTGTTGATATTATTCGTACTGAAATAGTAGAACTAAAAGAACGCTTTAACGATAAACGACGTACTGAAATTACTTCTGGCGGTTTAGAAATGATTGAGGACGAGGATTTAATCCCAGTCGAAAATTCGGTCGTAACTTTAACGCACAATGGTTATATCAAACGTTTAGCTGCGAATACATATCGCAGTCAAAAACGTGGTGGTCGTGGTGTACAAGGTATGGGCACAAATGAAGATGATTTTGTAGAGCATCTTATGAATACATCTACACACGATACAATTTTATTTTTCACTTCAAAAGGAAAAGTATTTAGAGCAAAAGGTTATGAGATTCCGGAATTTGGTCGTACAGCGAAAGGCTTACCGATTGTTAACTTACTCAATATTGATAAAGGTGAGAAAGTAACAGCAATGATCCGTGTTGGTTCATTTGATGAAGATGCGTACTTTATCTTCACTACTAAAACAGGTATTACAAAGCGTACACCAGTATCTCAATTTGCTAACATCCGAACAAACGGCTTAATAGCTATAAGTTTACGAGAAGATGATGATCTCATTTCTGTTCGTTTAACAGATGGCGTTAAACAAGTGATTATCGGTACTCGTGATGGCATGCTTGTACGTTTCCAAGAGGATGATATTCGTTCAATGGGCCGTACTGCAGGTGGTGTACGAGGTATTAAACTACGTGATGGTGACGAAGTAGTTGGTATGGAAATCATTGAACCAGGACAGGAAATTTTAGTTGTTACAGCAAAAGGTTACGGTAAACGTACTTCTGAAGAGGAATATCGTTTACAGAGCCGTGGTGGTGTAGGATTAAAAACAATTCAAATCACTGATAAAAATGGTCCAATGGTAGCTGTAAAAACTGTTGATGGTTCAGAAGATTTAATGCTTATTACAATTAACGGCATGCTTATCCGTATGGATGTTAATGATATCTCATTAATTGGACGTAGTACACAGGGTGTTCGTTTAATTCGTTTAGGCGATGAAGAGCTTGTTGCAACTGTAGCAAAGGTTGAAAAAGAAGAAGACTCTATCGAAGACTCTATCGAAGAAAATGATCAAGTAGAAGAATAATAAAAAGACCGATGACGACAGCTAATGTTGCTGTTCATCGGTTTTTTTAGCATAAATCATGAAAAATAAGTAATTATTTTGAATTCCATGATAAAATGAAATTAACCTTATGTTTAAGCAAGTGAAATAGTGAAGAGGAGTTAATTGCGTGGAAACTATACATGTCCCAATTTCAGAGTTACGCGTTGGTAAAGTAATTTCAGAAGATATTTTTGCTAATACACACTATCCAATAATTTTTAAAAACACAATAATTTCCCACGAGCATTTACAAGTTTTTTTTGCTTTTAATATTTCAAGAGTCCCTGTTTATAAAGATGGTATAGAGGCTCGAACAGAAGTAATAGAAACAGACTTAGTTGTTCCAACAGATGCTGTTCCAACTTTCAAAAAGGTTTATGACAATTCTGTTGAACAATTCAAAAAACAATTTAAAAATTGGGAAGCTGGTGCAAAGGTAGATATTGCGAAAGCACGTAAAATCATTTTGCCATTATTAGAAATGGTTTTAGAAGATCGTACCATCATTTTTGAATTAAATGAGTATTCAAATCCAAAAGACTATTTGTACCATCATTGTGTAGCAACAGCATTGATTTCTTCGGTGATTGCACAAAAATTAGGCTATGACAAAGGAATTACAATCCAAGTTGCAATTGGAGGGTTATTAGCTGATTGTGGAATGGCAAAAATTCATCCACGTATCCGTGATAAAAAAACAACCTTAACAGAGCAGGAGTTTGATGAAATTTATAAGCATCCGACTTATAGCTACGATATGGTCAAAGATTTAACAATCTTAAAGGATACAATGAAAGAGGCTATTTTCCAGCACCATGAGCGTTTAAACGGTAGTGGCTATCCGAAAGGGGAAAAAATCGCTAATATTTCTACTTTTGCTCAAATTATCGCGGTTGCAGATGTATTCCATGCAATGACTTGTGAGCGAGTGTATAGAGCTAAGCAATCTTCCTTTAAAGTCATAGAGATGATTAATGAATCTGAATTTGGAAAGTTTGATATTAAAGTAGTTCGTGCACTGATAGATATTGTTGCCGACCTTCCTCTAGGAACAATAGTTGAACTATCTAATCTGGAACAAGGCGAAGTAATGTTTGTAAATAAATTTGCCCCAACTCGACCACTTATCAAACTAAGCCATTCAGGGGAGATACTTGATTTAGGTAAAAATCGTACCTTCTATATTTCACGTATAATAACAAATTTATAATAGTAAAAAGGCAACCCATTAACATTGGCGTCTGCCTTTTTCATTTTTATCTCAATCGAAGGTATCGTAACCAAAGCATTAACAAAGGTTCCTACGTCTAAAAATGAGCTAACTATGAGAAAATTGATATCTTAAAAATTAAGTGATATAGAGAAAATAATTATCCCTTTGAAATTATTTAATTAAGGTTAACTAAAACCCTCTTTACACGGTAAGTAGAAGGAGAATAATAGATTTTTTTAAAACTATTGATTTTTTTTGAGAAAGTGTTGACATAGTTTTAGATTCTTGATATTATTAGTGAGTCGCCAAGAGGTGACACTTAAAATAAAGTAATGAACCTTGAAAACTGAACAAGCAAAACGTAATCAATAAAGTTTTTAGTAACTAACCTTGAGTTGGTGAACGAAACAAAATTTTGGACATCAA
>NZ_JBNNVG010000006.1:0-187286 GCF_050280425.1 Lysinibacillus sp. NPDC093190
ATGAAGTGTTTCGAAATAGTTCGGTTTTTCTATTTATCGTGTTTTGTTAATTTAGAGATTATTCGGCTTTATGAAGGAACCATTTAGTTATGTCCTAGCCTCGCTTTTTCTTTTATATGGCCCGTCAACGTTTTATTTATATAACTCTTTATAAACAACTACTTTTAGGGCCGTCATTTCTTCGTCTGTTAATTTACCTTCCATTTCTTGAATAACTTGTTCTTTCGTCATTGAACCATTTTGTACTTTTACTCTTATATTATTAAGCTCCGAGATCCCAACTTTTTGAATTATTACTTTTGTAGCCTCTTCTTTTGTTGTAAACGGTAACTTGCTGCTGTCTGCAGTTTTAGCCTCTTCCATAAATGATTTTAGTTGAGGGTCACTTTCAATCGTATTTTTAATTTCATCCATTTGCCCACTTTGCTCTAATTCTGTTGAAATAGTATCAACGACCTTATCGGATGCATACTTCATACCATAATGATAAACCCCATAACCAATAACACCGAGGAAAATTACAATGATCAGAAGGAATTTAATGAATCTCATACTCTCACACTCCTTAATTCTACACATTATAATACTATATAGTGTGGAAAGATGAGAAATGATAACCTTGCGAACAAGGCCATTTTCAATATCATTCCTCTTTTAACAAATCCAAGAGCCTGTGCAAAGTGATTACGTGGCTAATGAAAAGCCTAGAATATTTATGTAAAAATGAAAATCTCCCGGTTAAAATTTTTTTGACCGAGAGATTTTTGTTTTATTTGACATACTTCAAATACTTTTTCACAAAATCTATAATGTAATGCACTTCTTCTTCTGAAATATTGAATAGACTGCTAACCTTTCGTAGTTTGGCTGGCGATTTTAATTGTTCACGCACTTGATCAATCCTCATGTATTTGCATTTACGAGGGTTTACACAATCTCGAATCTGCTTGTATCGAAGGTAAGCATAGCGAGCAAAAGCATTTAGCATCTCTCTCTCCTGCTCATCTCGTTGTAATTTTTTTGCAGCTTCATCGATTGTTTCTGATTCAAATGTCCTTGTACCATCTGTTAATTGCATAGTACCACCTCTTTCTTTGCGTAAAGTTGATGTCAAACATGGCTGCACCTTAATCAACTTGCATTAAGCTTGCCTCCATCACACTTATTCATAGCTATTAGATGCATAAGAAAAAGCCACATCTAGTTAAATGTGACTCTTTTTGTATTTTTGTTCTGTTTGTGCATCCCAATAATCCACTTCATAAAGGCTGTAATTCATTAATCCTTAGCTTCCACTTTGATGAACCAATTGATGTAGATGTTCACTAAAAGTGTAAACAAATTACTTTGACTCCCTAAAATAAATCAGCTCGAAATATTATCTATTTTTTGACCTTCTGAATTTGACACAAAATCTATTTAGAAGGATTTTTTTATTTATTAAGTTATAAATTATAATATACATACATCTTTTAATTAACTAAAATGGAAATATAATGATTTTGTTGAAAGGACGGATGCAGATGAACAACCAAACTTATGTGAACTGGAGCGGACACCATCTTAAACTGACTTGGCTACAAAATAAAAGTATTGAAGATTACAGCAAAGTAACAAGTGTACATGGAGTTTGTTTTTATCAAGGGAATGTTTTGTTAGTTCATGTAGATGGGAGAGGATTTAACTTTCCTGGAGGTCATATAAAAAAAGGAGAAACACCTGAAGAAGCATTCCATAGAGAGGCATTTGAAGAAGGCTATGTAAAGGGACATATCAACTATATTGGTGCAATTGAAGTCAGTCACGAAGAGAACCCTTTATTCAATGCTGATGGTAAGTACCCTTTAATCGGCTATCAAATGTTTTATAACATGGAAATCCAAGAGTGTCTCCCATTTTTTCGAGAGCATGAAACGATTTCGCGCATTTGGGTTGAGCCGGAAGAAGTACCTTATGTAATTAATGACCATGAGTTTGCACACTTAGTATTACAAGCAGCTTTTTAAGTAACAAACCTTCTTTTAGGCTATAGCTTCATACATTTTTTATTAATTAGAAGGCAGGATTTCATGAGATCTATATAGGCCTATTTGGAGGTTTGCTGATGAGTATCACTAGTGAAACCTTTTTAGTAAGGACTATAGTTCCAATAGGAGTTGGATTTTGTGGAGTGATGCTAGTAGGTACGGGCATCACTAAATTGGTAGATGAAAAAATAAAACTAAAGAACAGCTTATTGAGGAAAAAGATGACCGAAATATTGTAATAAGTCAAAACGCCAAATCAAAAGCATTTGATTTGATGATTCATTTATTTGGCTTCGGTCTTCTAGCATTAGCAATGTTTGGTTATATGAACAAGGTTTCTTTTTTTAGTCTCATAGCACTTTATTATACTTGCTATGTTTATTACTTATATTGCGTTAAAAAAATAGGGAGAACATGTAGTAGACGTGACTTATACATAATTTTAAAAGTTCACCTATAGCTTTAATTTTTTAATCTAATTCACAGGCATTTCACTATACAAACATAACTATCAAAGCATATTAATAGTAGTGTAAAGCTAACCTAGCTTTGCCCTCCTAGATTGTGGTTTAGGGTCACTTTGGTTCGAGTGACCCTTATTTACTTCTCTTTCATTATTATCCAAATTCCCCTCAATTTTTATACCTATACTGATAAATATATAAGCATTTTCTGATGAGTTATCTCAGATTTTGTATGATGGGATTTTCTTCTTCAAAAGTTCCACGAACAATAACTCTGTGGCTTTTATATCCATACCTTCCCCCTAAAGTCTTTTTTAGATTAATGTCACTCTTATATTATTTTAGTAGTTCCATCGTTTAATTTGACTGTAGCTATCTAATAATCACCTTCAGTAATAATTTAGAAAACCTTTTTTATTATATTCGTATATTTATTAGAACTAACATAAGTGAGGTGGCGAAAAATTATTGGTGGATATATTACTTGTATTGTTCTTGCTTTAATTATTATTTTTATGGGTTATCTTATCCATGCAAAAAGGAAACTGTGGCTTATTGCAGGTTATCAAGAAGATAGTTTTATTTGCAATAAAGATAAACTAGCTAAGCTATTTGGTGTTTTCTCATACATAGTAGGTATCGCTACTTTTCTGTTACCTTTTGGACTAGAATTTTGGGGTATCATTAGTGGTATGGTCTGGAGACAATTAATTAATAAACCATTTTAATAAGAGTCTTGCTTAGACTCATTTTTACTTTTTAATCCATTTTTATGTTAACCTTAAATTGTGATTTTATTAACGTAAAAAGGAGGATATAAAATGTCTCGTAAATTACGCCCTTATTCTCGCATTATTTCTGCTATTTTATTTGTCATCCTTGTATTTATGAATTATTTGGGATATTGGACTGCAGATAGGTTCGTTCAAATACTATTTTTCTTTATTATGATATTGTCTGTTTTCAATGCGGGTATTGAAACAGATAAAATTTTAAAACAGAGGTTGAATCAAAAAAATCAGCGAAGAACTTTATAGAAATTTTAAAAGATCCCCTTGAATTTAGACCTGGATTACATCGTCTACTTCAAGGGGATCTTTTTTAAGAACATTGTCTCAATCTCAAACGTTTCGTTAGTCGTTCCACCACTTTTAATTTATCTAAACGTTACTTTTCTTTTATCTTTCCGAACAACGAAAAACATGTAAAGGCTAAATAATAAAATGATGATAACTGTTATTGCTAAAAAATATGTATCTTGAATCTTAAACAAGAAAGTGTTCAAAGAATTTAATAATCCAACTGACATCAATAATAACCAAAAGTAATTTTTTCTTTTTGATTGATCTCCGCTACTTAGATAACTAGCAGAAAGCCAGATAAAGAAAGGCAAGTAACAAACAATTGAAAAAGTTAGAATAGCCCATCCAATAAACGACATAGTACAAACACACCTCCTAGAACCTTCCTTATTTTATACGATTGAAATTTATAATAGTTTCAATTTTATTTTTCTATAATAATGAAATTTCTTTAATTAATGTCATATGTTTAGTAGCTGCTCACATTTTTCATAAGTGACCCCATTAACTGAGTAATTCCTCATAATTTAATTTTTCGAGTTTTTAAACCAAACTGAGTAAAACCAAGATGAATACCTCCCCTCCTTTCTACACCTAAACATATTATAGACTGTAGAAGGGAGGGATATTTCATGGGATATTACGGTGGAAATTATGGTAACTGTTGTTACGGAAGCTATGGCGGTGGCGGCGGATACGGCGGTGGCGGTTACTATGGCCATGGCCATGGTTCAGCATTCGCCTTAATTGTAGTTCTTTTCATTCTTTTAATTATTGTTGGTACAACATTCATGTATTAAATTTTCCAATAATTTAGTTTCTATTCAGATCTATAATGAAAAAAGTTAATGCTATTTATCATTGTCACGATTAATCACTTCCATAACCTCTGTTGCTAAATTACCTAGTAATAGTAGGATAACTAACCAGCCTAACATACTACAGTTAAAACAAAAAAGGTCACTTTTGTCCGAGTGACCTTTTATTTTAGATTGTTCAACTTTTCTTTCCATTCAATATCATTTACTTAAATAATAAAACAAAGCCGCAACAATAATATTTGGTAATGCAATGTATAAGGAATTTACAGTTAGTTTATTACGTTCGTCCCGATGTTCTGTAGTTTCGGTAGCAATGTTTGCCCTCATCCTATCCCCACTAACCATGGACCCCGAAAAAATCATTGAAATGACAATAAAAATACAGCCAACCGTTCCTGAAACTAAATAAATCTTTTCCATTCCCCACAAAATCATCGATATTAAAACACCGCATAGTGATAAGAAAACACCAATTAAAAAATATCTCAACTCCTATCCCCCCTATCCTTATATTACGTTTTATTACCATATTTTGTTTCGCTTTTTATCAAAAGTGCTTAGTTTGTTTCTTCATAAAAAACTCAAAATCTTTTGATCCTATTGATCGAAGAATTAGCACAGATTGAAATCCAAAAAGGGGCACTAATTTTACAAAGAGTTCCCCTAATCGTTCATATTCAATTTAAAATCAATCACTGGGTTCATCAGGAAAACGCTGAAGATAACCCAACATGATATAAATTTAAAAATTTAGCTATAATAAGTGATAAGAGAACTCGACAATGTTTAAATGGACTATATTGTTATTACTCTTTACTTCCTAAAAATTCTACAGCTAACTCTTGCTCATCGATATCTTGATCCAAGGAGACCTTATATGCTTTACCATTAGGTTTTGAACTAACGATTTTATGGATTTCTTGATTGATAAAATGAACTGCTACTCCATCATCAACGGCAATTCCGGATGAGAGTTTATTAGATTTAACCAAATTTTGGTAATTAGGTCTTCGATTGATTTCTCCATCATAATGAGGACAATTACTTCCTGGAAGAAACCCTAAACAGTTATCGGCTCTATATCTCCTCCAAATGAATCTGTTATTCCTTCCTCGAACCAACAGATTGAACCAGCACTAATGCCTGTTAAAAGGATTCCCTCATGCCAAGCAGTCTTAAAAATGCTATCTAACGACCATTCTTTCCACAAAGCTAAAAGGTTTTTAGTATTTCCTCCGCCAACATAAATAATATCCTTTTCTAAAATAAAACTTTCTAAATCTCGAGTTGGAGGAGAAAAGAGAGATAAGTGGGATGGAATACATTGTTGTGAGTTAAAGAAAGAATAAAATTTTGCAATATAATTTTCTGAGTCTCCGCTTGCAGTAGGAACAAAGCAGATCTTAGGATTGGCTTTGTTAGACTGCTGTAAAATATATGTATCTAATAATGGATTATGAGGCTCCATAGAAAAGCCCCCTCCTCCTAATGTAATAATTTGTTTCATCTTTCTCACTACTTTTTTTGAAAATACTGTATTTTCCAATTATATAAAACTTCTAGAGGAAACGCACCTATTAGTTTAAGAACTTTTTCATTTTATTACTGGTGTAGGTATACCATTGCTCCAATCCTTAATAAATGAGGATTGGTGAGGATTAAGATTTAAAGGTATTTCATTTCTCGATAAAAAGTGCAATTCGCTACTTTCATCATTGATTTGTAAAGTACCTTTATAATCGCTTGAGTAAAAAATTATCTGAACACTAAATACTTTATCTCCGTTTGAGTACTCTGCAAAACCATTTTTACCTGAATATAATCCAAACAATGTCATATTGTTCAGAATAAGATTAGTTTCTTCAAAGACTTCCCTTTTAACTGTCTCTTCAAAAGTTTCTCCGATTTCCAAGATGCCTCCTGGGATTCCCCAAATATCACCGTCAATCCTTTTTTGTAAAAGAATACGTCCCCTATCATCTTCAATTATTGCTCCACAGCCAATAGTCAATAGAGTTTCATGCCCAATCAACTGTCTCATCGTTTTAATGTAATCATTCATAATTGATACCCTCATTCCTTGTTGTAGATTCCTTAAATGTTCTTTTTCATAAATTATTTAAAGGTCTAGAAATTAGTACAGTCCACTAAAAATTGAAATCACCACAAACATCCTTATTTTACATTATTTACTCCAATATAAATACAAAGGGTTCAATAATACCAAAAAGCAAGGCCAGTTTACATTAAGAACTGAGCCCTGCCTATATTTATTTTCCATCGTTATTATTTAACTTTTGAATCTCCAGAAGCTCAGAAATCGTGACAAATTTATATCCCTGGTCTTCAAGCTCTGGTAAAATCTTTTCCAATGCCCTCACAGTTTGCTCACGATTTCCACCGCCGTCATGAAATAACACGACACTACCAGGCTTAGCACCTTTTAAAACAGTATTGACAATTTTCTTTTCTCCAGGGCTTTTCCAATCAAATGTATCTAAATGCCATGACCACATGACAACTTTATACCCTTCTTTTGCTATTGCATCAATCATGGAATCCGTGTATTGACCCTCTACTGGTCTAAATAAAACAGGGACATAACCAGTAATACCATAAATTGTTGCATGTGTTTGTTTTATTTCTTTCATTAAATTAGAAACATTCGTCCTTAAAGGATGCGTATATGTGTGAATGGCCAGTTCGTGACCTTCTTCGTGTATACGTAAAGCAAGATCTGGATTTTTTTCTGCATTTTCACCCACAATAAAGAATGTGGCCTTTGCATTGTACTTGTCTAATATATCTAAAATGTCAGGTGTGTACTTTTTATGAGGACCATCATCAAAGGTTAAGGCGATAACTTTTTCATCCGTATTAATATCCCACAAAATTTGCCCTGCTTCTTCGTAATATTTCCTTCCCTTGTCTGCAAAGGATTTTTCATTGATAAAAAATAAAAATACCCCGAAAAAGCATAAAGCGATTAGCAGATAATATTTCCTCAAGTTTTCACCTCCTGCAAATAATAATTATTTCTAATCATTATTATTTGAGGTTTAAACTAAAAAATGCTTTAATTTTTCAACTTTTAATTGTATATAAAACCATTAACAATCCAAAATGAATGAAATAACGCTGCACATTCCAATTCCAAAATGTTATATTAATGGGAAGGAGTGTGATTGTTTTGATAATAAAGGTAAGAGAAGAAGATTTTGATTTTAATTGTTCCAGTCTAAGTCAAAAGTGTTTCGAACCACTCATTAAGATTTATAAGGTAAGAATGTCTGAAGAAACTAATATCGGTGTAAAAGAACGTTTTTATGAGGAACTTACGGAAGGCCAAAGAGCATTATTTATGTTTTATGTTTATTATAACCATATTAGTAAATCTCTTAACGAATTTTATTGGTGGAGTGCTTATTTCATGGCTCAGCCTAAAAATTGGGCAGCTATCAAAACATGTTTTAAGTATTTTAATGATGAATCTTTTCTTTTACTCCTTGAGAAAATTGAAAAGCAACTAAAACGGCATAATCACCCTACTACATTAGAGAATTTTGCAATCACTCGAGAAGAATTAGATCAAAACAAAGAGCTCCATGCATCATTTGAATCGCTTTATGCAATATTCGAAAATATTAATCCAGTTACTATAGCAAAAATAAATACTGCGATCAAAAAGAATTTACAAGAGTTTATACAAATTGAAAATTAAATGAAGGAGTATTTTTTATGGCAACTATAGAAGACTTTATGAATCTTGATATTAGAATTGGCACTGTTATCCATGCGGAAGAACTTACGAAAGCAAGGGTTCCTGCTGTTAAAATGAAAATTGATTTTGGCGAAGATATTGGAATCAAGCAATCTTCTGCTCAAATTACTAAACGCTATACGCCAGAAGGAATTGTTAATAAGCAAGTAGTAGCTATCGTTAATTTCCCACCGCGTCGTGTAGCGGGTTTTAAATCTGAAGTTTTAGTGATTGGCGGAGTTCCTGTAGAAGGAGATGTGATTTTACTAACTCCTGATCAGTCTGTACCAAACGGAACTAAAATTAGTTAAAGTTAGTTATTTTGTGATTGTTGATTTATACTTTAAAATTTTTATTTTTTAATGAATCTATTTCGCAGGCACAAAACTAACTTAAATTTTTTCTACATCATATAATAAATGTAATGCTAATTTAGCCTTACACCTCCTGACTTGATACTAAGGGTCACAAATGTGGCCCTTTATTAGTACCATATGTTACAATTTTTGTTACATAAAAATTATTAGCAGAACAAATCCCCTAAATCGAGAGGATCATAGAAAATGAAATTTTATTTAGATTGGTGCTACATCGTTAAAATCTTCAAATAAAAAATAGAAAGGAGCGTGATAAATGAAGAGATAAAGGAGAAAACATTATGAAAAACAGACAAGCTACAACTAATGACTATGAAGCTATTATAAATCTTTGGGATAGATCCGTTACCAAAACCCATGATTTTTTAAGTTTAAAAGATAAGGAAGACATTAAACAGGAAATTCCTATGTATTTCCCACATCTTGATGTGAGACTTTGGTTTGTGGAAAATAGATTGATAGGGTTTTCAGGTACCAATAATCAGCACTTAGAAATGCTATTTTTAGAACCGGCTGAAATTGGAAAAGGTTATGGAAAACAAATAATTCAACAACTCATTAGAGATTTTAATGTAAAGTCTGTTGATGTTAACAAAGACAATGAAAACGCAAAGATGTTTTATTTGAAAAATGGTTTCACGATTGTCAGTGAAGAGCCGACAGATAGTTCAGGTCGCCCTTATCCAATATTACATCTAAGATTGAAGTAAATAGGCGAGGTCTCCCCTCTGTTTTATGCATAATAACAGATTAGTTAAAATGAAATAGTTAAATGAGAAATTAGACTGAAATCAAGCTTATAATAACAAGTTTGACTTCAGTCTTTTTAGTAAATGAATTCCTAATATATCGTGGCTCCCCTATTTTATACTACCGCTAATATTCAAATTATATCATGTACTCTAATCCGATTTTTCAATAAAATGGTATACATACATAACGATGAAAGGAAGAATGCAAATGAAAAATGAAAAAAGCTGTAAATCCTACTCATAACAATTGGTTGGTTAAATGCTTTGTTTGCACTTGTTTTTTTTCAATTGTTTTGTGGTATTATTGCCGTTTGTATAGGCTCGTTTTAAGAAGTGATTATCATGCGAAAAAGCAGGGACTTGTCTTAATTATTGTAGGAATTATAGTTGGGATTGCCGGATGGGTACTCAATTATTTATATTTGTAGGCTATGAAAAGTAATAAGCAAAAAAGCACTAACATGCATTCGTCCGTCAGTGCCTCCTCGTATCAATATGGTGCTTATTTCTTCACTTTTGACAGTGTCATACCATCACCAATTGGAATAATAATCGACTCTAGTTGAGGGTGATTTGCGACTGCTACATTGAATTTCTTCATTATTTCCGTATATCGTTTTGGTTTGGCATTTGGATCTGCCACACTTCCTGCAGCAAGCACATTGTCAGTAACTATGAACGCATCGGGATTTGCTAGCTGTACACAGTAATTTAAATAGTTTTCATAATTATCCTTATCAGCATCGATAAAGAAAAAATCGAAACGTTCATTACTTTGTACTAGCTCTTCAAGGCTTTGCAATGCAGGGCCTGTTATATATGTCACTTGTTCACCAAAACCTGCCTTCGATAAATTACCGTAAGCTAATTGTGCGTAATTTTCCTCTAATTCTAGAGAAGTTAATTTTCCATCACTGCCGAACCCTCTAGCTAGACAAATTCCACTATATCCACCGAGAGCTCCTACTTCAAGAATGTTTTTAGCTCCTGTCATCGAGACAAGCATTGTTAAAAGTTTTCCAGAGGAAACAGAAACAGAAATGGCGGGCATCCC
Source organism: Lysinibacillus sp. NPDC093190 (assembly GCF_050280425.1). Lineage (NCBI taxonomy): Bacteria > Bacillati > Bacillota > Bacilli > Caryophanales > Bacillaceae > Lysinibacillus > Lysinibacillus sp. NPDC093190. Next base: position 10,338 of record NZ_JBNNVG010000006.1, read on the forward strand.
GTTTTCTTCAATGGATGTAATGACCTCCTCTAAAATTGAGTCTTCGTTATGAAACACAGCATCAATGTAATTATTAATTATTTTCATTCAGATTTTTCCCTTCTTCTTCATGATTTAAAGATTTTTCATGATTTTCTTGACTGTCGAACGTATCCATCGTTTCACTTTCATGTATTTCAAATAATTGAATGAACTCATTGATAACCATATCAATGGCTTTTAATTCACCCACTAATATTGGCTGAATAGATTGAAACTCTGGTTGCTCTAATTGTTGCTTAATCGTTGAACGCTTTAAATTCATCATCTCTAAAAAAGCAATGGCTCTTCCACGTCGGAAGGTTTTAGCTCCACGCTGTTGAGAACCGTCTCTTCCTCTATGACGTCCCCCACGATGATGTCCATCTTCTCTAAATTCCTTAAATTTTTCACTTCTCATTTTCATTCTCCTTTCAATGTATACATTCGTATACGTCTGACTACGATTTAATTGTATACAAATGTATGCACTTTGTCAATTAGCCTGCATTTTGCTTAGAAAAGCTTTCCCCTCAAGACTGCCATTTACAAATTATTATTGCTCATGAGTTTGGGCACGCTTTACACCATTTATTATCCGAAAAAAGAGGAATTGATTGGACAATGGTAGATTGGGAGAGCCCATTCACTTGGCTTTTACAGGAAGGCATTGCAACGTATTTTTCAACAAAGGTGGTAAGTGCGAGGACAGATGAATATTTTGTGTTTCAAGAAGACTTAAAAACAAATAATTACAGAAGAGTTTTAAGCGATTTAACTTCACTTAATGTAAGAGCAGTGTTTCTTGAATGCTTCTCTATTAATGGAGGTAAACGATTTGGTATTAATCGCTTAGCTTATTTTATCGCATTCGAATTAATACAAAACTGCCTTCAAGAACTAGCAGAATTGGACGTTATTACATTATGGCGAAATGTAAACTATAAAAATATTATTTATCAACAATTAACCGAAATGACAAAGAAAAATAGATGATTCGACTATTTGCCAATGATTTCGCTATAGAGTTTTTTAAGAGAATCTAGCCTTTAAAATTTTCGGAGGTCACCTTTCATTTTTGAAGGTGACTTTAATTTTTTTAGCCTATGGGCGAAATGAGAAGAAAAGAAAAGACGTCATTAGACGCCTTTCCCCTACTCAAGTATTATCCAAACAGCTTTTTGTGATCATGAAAATTAACGGTTTTGATAACTTTTTCAATACTTATCCAATTATCAAAAAAGTAATCCAAAACACCGCCTAAATTAGCAGCTACATAAACTTGCACCATTTTATAAATTATCTTTTTATTGCTTAATTTTTACTTCCAGAACCAAAGCCAATTATATATCCATCCAAATCCCTAACCGAAAAGTCCTTCCAACTCCCCCAATCAAATTCTGATACTTTAGGTTCTGAAACGATTATTGTACCATTGGTCTTCAATTCATCATATAACGCGTCTAGTTCATTGTGGGTCTTTACATAAGCGTAAGTATTCCAAGTACCTTTATTAGGTCTAACATCTTCCAAATCTTTGGCCTGAACTAATTTAAATCCCAAGCCAAAATCATCTCTAACTGCCCAATGTTCATTCACTTCACATCCCAATGCACTTTCGTAATATTTCTTAGATTTTCCAAAATCTGATACCAACAATACTGTAAGGGAATTTTCAATCTTGACCTTATTCATATAATTTATCAGCTTCCTCTTTTATAAAACAACTAAATTTTCTCCCTGATTGTTGTTAATTCTTATTCAACGAACCTGCTCCGTTAGCTTAATAACTTCAACAAAAAATGCGTTAATCCTTCTTCGATTAACGCACTCTTTAGGCGAACAATATTTTCCGCTTCTTATATTTATTTAGACAATAGTTTGGAAATTCAATAGGCAATACCTACACGCGATTTCACATATTCCTTGCTCTGAATTTGTTGATATGCAAACTCTGCGGTATCTGCTACAGATATTTCTACCCCACTATCCGGTAAAAAGTCTCGTTCGATACGATAAGTACCTGTGTATTCACCATCAGGTAAGTATGTAGGACAGACGATTGTCCAATCAGTGTCAGATTTCTTTATTAAATGATAGACTTTATGATGCTCCTCTGCCGCAAAGGTTGATTTTCTTTTTGATTCGCTCGATTGATAACGTAAAATACTTGGTGTCTGTCGACTTTGTAGAATACCAGCCGTTCCAACAGTGATTATTCTTTTCACATGCTCTTTTTCCATTGCATCAAGGATTAGCGGCATACTTTCAGTTAATGTATTTGTGCCATCTGTGTTTAATGCACTAATCACAATATCAACATTCGCCATAACATTTTCTATATCTTGTTTTTCTAATACATTCCCTTGTACAATATGTAAATTTTTATCATTTATTTGTAGCTTATTTTTGGGGTTACGAACTAAAGCTGTAACGCTATGTTCATCTCGGAGCGCTAGTGAAACAATGTGGCTACCAACGCGCCCAGTTGCACCTAAAACTAAAATTCTCAGAATGATCACCTCTTTTCTTGATTATAGCACAAAAATTTTCCTTAACTATTTAGAGGTATCTAACTATCCTTAAGCGCGGTTAATGAACATCAATAAGTCTGAGATTAACGATAAACAATTGAAGATCATTAGTTTCCGCAATACTGTTGACGATATTTTGGATTTCGCTTTCTGTACTCTTTTCAAGTTTATCTAAATTATGTAATTGTATAGTGATTACTTGATTGTTTGGAGATTCAATTAAATAGCCTATTGTACTATCTGGAAAATAGCCTGCTGCTCGTAACGCTACTATAATTTTTTGTGTAAAATTCGTGTTTTGTAATTTTTCACCAATTTCTTCACTATAATTTGTATCGGGATTTTTTTGAATGGGTCTTTCAATTGAAGGCTGATTATACTTAATCAAGGCCGCAGTTATTACTATCAAGGAAAATAAAATAACAATGCCTTTTAATAACCCTCTCATAAATTCTCTCCATTTCATCTTTTTAATAGAATACACTTATTAAATAATGAATGAATCCCACTTTCCCGGTATGCACTTCAAAAAGGTCTTTGTCTATTTATAATAAACTCCTTATAAAATTTGCCGGGCTAACATTTAAATAGCCTGGCAAATCTGTGTAAGGTAACGGAAATAATTCACCTTAAAATTTTATTCGTTTACGATGACTTTCACAACAGGTTCTAATTTTCCTAAATATGCATCTCCAACATATTCAACATCTATTACTATAGCTCGTGGCACGAAACGTTGAAGGCTTTCCAAAAGACGTGCGGTATTACGTCTTTTGACAAGCTGGAAAGGTGGAAGAGTGTCTAGTCTTAAACCAAAATCTCTGTAAAAAGGGCAAGATATCACGAAAGTAGATAATATAAAAGCTACATTTTGTAATATTTCATCAACGCCTGTAGCATTAAAATCAATATTGCTTGTGGCGGTCACTTGATGTGTCATCCTATCAACCTTTCTTCTACGATACATGGAAAGATATCAGCAATCTTTCTTAATATGAGCTTTTCATCGAAAAAAGAGCACTTTGTTATTTATGCTAAATGCTCAAAAATTATGAACGAAGCACACATTCACTATTGTATGTATACGCTGCAATGTATCGCTAAACAATTGCACAGCGTCAGGTTCCACATTCATCCCGCTTCTTGATTGGATTTCACATGCTAATCACTATTTATCTTATTAGCGCATAATAAATTACATACAACCAACTTAAACAACCATGTATGATTGCCCATATAATTGAATGATTTACACTCCAAGAAATAGTAATGGCCAATACCGAGCCAAAGCTAATACCGCTCTTAATAACTGTTTTGTTTTCCATTTTCTTCACCTTCTTTACTTTTCTAATTTCGGAAGTATGCCTCCTCATCTAATTCCTCCTCATCATGTCATCAATTAATAAGAAATGTACGCCCTCATTTACTCCTTCGTTTCTCAATATATGTGAACATCATGCCTTAACAGCGTAAGATTCAAAACGAATTGGGCAAGAGTCGGAATTGGTGCCTGCCTCACTAATTGTGCCTTAATATCATCGATTTTCATTCGCTGATTCCTCACTGCGACAAACACAATCTACGACATGATCATTCACCATCCCTGTTGCCTGCATAAATGAGTAGCAAATCGTACTACCAACAAATTTAAAGCCGTCTTTTTTTAATTGCTTACTCATGCGTTCACTAATTTCTGTTGTAGCAGGTACATCTGCTATGGACGACCATTCATTGATGATTGGCTTATGACCCACAAAGCCCCAAATATATTCAGAGAAGGAGCCGTATTTCTCCTGTATACGTAAAAAAGCTTGGGCATTCGTCACAACACTAGCAATTTTAAGTTTATTACGAACGATGCGAGTATCCAGACGAAGCTCCTGTAGCTTTTCTTCTGTATAGAGAATGATTTTCGAAGCATCGAATTGGTCGAAAGCAGCCCGGTAGCCCTCTCTTTTTTGTAGGATTGTCCACCAGCTAAGTCCAGCTTGTGCTCCTTCTAGACAGAGCATCTCAAATAAATGCTGATCATCATAGACGGGAATACCCCATTCCTTATCATGATATTCAACATATAAAGGTTCATTTAGCTTAACCGATACGAAAAACATATACATTTCTAAAAAAATGTAGACATCTCTACTGTGACACAACTTATATCTTTCGCCTTTCGTATTTGTGTCTTCCTTATTTCCGAGTCTGGTTTCGCCGAAGCTACTACCATTTAGTATGACTCTCCAAAGGCTTAAATTCCGCAGTATCGTTGCGTACACATCTAAGGTTTAGTGTCAGTTAAATTCCTTAGATTGAGTAATTTGCTAAGTTAATGCTTGCGTTCAAATCTCTATCCAACTTTAATCCACAAGAGCAGATATATAATCTGTCTTTCAGTTTCATATCGGATTTGATTTGTCCACAACAAGAACAAGTTTTTGATGATGGAAACCATCTGTCGGCTTCAACAAATTCAATTCCGTATTTTCACATTTGTATTGAATTTGCCGTTTGAATTCATATAGCTTTTGCCCGGCTACCGCCTTCGACAGATGTTTATTTTTCATCATACCTTTTACATTTAAATGTTCCATTACAATACGAGATGGCTTGGTTTTCACAATCTCATTAGAACACTGATGTAAATGATTTGTTCGGATGTCGTTAAGTCGCTTATATAAATTACGGATTTCAGCGTTTTGTTTTCGAGTAATATCTCGTGCCACTAGAAGATACATGGGCAGGTACAAACTCGCCCTTTGTTTCCATTCTAGTTAGCGTTACAACATTTACACCAACACATTTAGCAAATTTCCCAATGGACATTAATTCCATGCGTACCACCTCTCTTTCACTATGGTAAAATCACATTACCCTATTTAGAGAGGTTGTTAACATTTTTATATTTGTATATATTTTTCTTGTTCACACGAAGGCGCAACCCTTCATGCAGTCTTTCTCTCATGAGTAGACCTCTTATGCTTTCACATAAGCGCAGACTATATCTTCATCTTATCTTCTAAATAAGAGCCACATTTTTCTTCCGCCATTCGCTTGCGGTTTTACTCTCCCTCAAGGAGATAGTCGTTGAACGTTTTCCTTGTCTCATTAGAGATTTAGGAGTTCGCTGCTAAACATCCATTGCCAAAGCACTTAGCGCCACCGTTTTCCGTTGTCACGATAATCCTTTACGGACACTGAGTAATTTTTTTCAGCTTATGCCATCCTTGTTGTTTTTTCTGCTTTCGCACCGTTACGTCTGCCGTTTCCAGCTCCGCGTTGGTCACAAGGCTTTAGGAGTTAAAAGCAATTAACGTGGAGTTCGCACCAATCTCTTGATACGAAGGGTATTCTGTTATAAATCTATGCTTCTATACGGGTTTGTATAGTTTTGTCTAAATTTGTTGTTACAGTTTAGTTACCCATTCACATCTTTTCATTTATATACCCTCCATTTTTTATGTATCATTTAACCCCTGTTATACAAAGCCATCCTTTTTGTGCGTTTTCCCTTATCGTAATGGTTTGAAACCCAACACTTTCAAACAACTGATTGATTTCAGATTTTGTTTTATAGGCTTTCATATGATAATTAATTTTGTAGAGCTCCGAAATTATAATAAACTTTCCATCGTCCTTCAACACTCTAAATACTTCCTTCACATCATTTGCCAAGTCTGGCCAAAAATAATGCGTTTGGAATGCTGTAATTGTATCGAAAAACTGATCCGTGTACGGAATGCTCGACACACTAGCTTGCGTCACGATCACTTTGCCATTTGCTACATCCATTTGATTTGTTTTTATAGAGTCTTTGACGGCCTGCCCAGAAAAGTCTATACCATAGATTTTACCACTTGGATTAATTTTCGATAAGGATTGAAGTGTTTTTCCACCTCCACATCCAATATCTAATACAATATCGCCATCATTTATGGCTTCCTGTTTCATTAGCCAAGTATTCATACCACTATGTGCCTTATTCATAATTCGTAGCATCAGTGAGCCTACGAATCCTCTTGGTTTCTTAGCTTGCTCAATTAATCGTTGTAAAAGCGTCATTTCAAATTTCCCCTTTGTCATTTTCACTTTTCAAAATCTGCTGTGAATTAAGGATTAAGATGTCTTGTGTAGCTAACTTTGTTAAGGCTGCTTCCTTACTTTAATCTGTAGCACCTGCGACTGCATCCTCCACAACAGTTATAGCAAATTTTCTAGCTAGAGCCCCTTCCATGGTTGCAGTGACACAGCATTCTATCAATCTCGCCTTGGCGTAACTGCGTCCAGATTTTGAATTGTGCTCGCACAATTCATTACTTAAATACGTTATTAAGCTGGGATTACTAAATGCATCCGCTTTCTTTTTTGAAAAATACACACCCTCTTCCCAGGCCCTTTTAATAAGGTCATTAATGCCATTTATAGTTAGCTCAATTTGATGCTTTGCTACAGTCATTCGAGCTTGATCACTCAAGTAATCATTTTGAATATCAAGTACCATTAAAGCTTGCTTCAAAGTACTCTCCTTCCTATATTTGTCTATCTAATCTCTTTACGTTCTGAACATTAAAAAAGTTTCAATTTTTTCCATTTAACAAGGAGGCTCGATATGATAAAAAAATCACAAGCGCTTCGTATTTAGTAAATACATAGCACTTGTGATTTTATTCATATATAAGTAGGAGAAAATAATAATAACAATCGTTTTGAACATGACAATTTGTCAATTCAATATATTTTTATAAAAAACGATATGTAATGAATCAAAAAGTCTAACTAATTTAAATATGTATTGTTTGAAATATTTCTTTCGCGTTCATCAATTACTAGGTGGATAATAAATGCAAGTTGTTGCTCAATTCGCATATTGTTAAGATGCAGGATGTCGGCAATTGCATTTTTTTGCTTCTCTTCTAATCCCACCTTCTCAAGCATTAACATAATTTCTTCTTTCGAAAGTCCAAACATACTTTTTTCACCTCTAATCCATCCATTTATTATTTTACAATCATTATTCATATTTCTCAAACAACGAACTAATACAACCATTTTACGAACCATTTTTACTGATTATAGGATATAACATGGAAATTAATCAATCCAAAATCTACATTAATTTAATAATAATTTAACCCCTTAAAAAAAGCATTGTTATCAATTCAATAATTTTCTAATGAAGTTACTATAACAATTCTTGTCATCTATTAATTCTATTATAAAAATAATAAGCCCTTTTGTCGAATTATAGCATTCTTCGTCACAGCTTATAAATCACAAAAAGAAACCGTTTCCATAAAAATATACTTAAGATTGTCATGAACAATGGCAGCAGATAGAACACTCACTTTTTTAATATGTATTCATCTTAATTATACATTTCCCCTCGTTATTACAGTGCTTTTATCTCATAAAAAAAGTAATTTCAAAATAATTGAAACTACTTATCCTACTTTATTATTCGGCTATTACACTGTTTTATTAATATTATTCTTCAGAAGAGTTTTGTTAAATTTTTGTAAATTTTCAAGTGGTATTTGTAATTTACCATCCAGTTTTTGAATATTGTCTGTTTCTGCTTGATTTAATACAACGTGCTTTGTCTTGTCGCTAGTATTGACTGGTAAATAAACTATTCTCGACGATGCATCCGTCTTCCATATTGTTTCGTTTGTATACCCTTCGATAAATAACTGACTCTTCCCCTGTACAATAGCCGGTATTTTTACAGACATTAGATCTGTGTAAACCATCTCCAGTAAAGATTGATTGGACATCGCTAAAAATGGACGATCTGCTTTATCAATCGCACAATGCTCAATACGCCCCATTGACTTATCAGACCAAACTATTGCATATGGGCCTTCATGACAGTTTTTAAAATCACTATTCGCAACTTCAAAAATAGCATCAATACAAGTAATCGCATTTCCGCTAATGTCTTCAAAAGTACAATGATCAGCAAATAGTCGAGCATTATTTATATAAAGGTGATGACTTTTGAGCTCTCGAATTGTTGTGTTCTGAAGTGTAATCTTGGCGTGATCATTGCCATAAATACCACCTGCCTGCCCAAATTGAATCATGCACTGATTAAGCTTTAGACCGCTTGAGTCAATAATAAAATGAAATTGCGGGTGTTCTTGGAGATCACACTCTGTCATTGATACATCGGCTTCATTAACAATCGTAACTCCTGTTGCCTCTCCCTTTTCTATTCTACATGTACGAAACTCTGCTTTACTATTTTCAATTAACAACTGTGACTTCACATGTCGATGGATCTTACAATCATACAATATCGCCTTAGATTTCTCGCCAAGATAAAGGCCATTCCCTACTCCATCAGAAAAGATAGAATCCGTCACCACCAACTCACTTTGATGAACAACTAGGTGCGTGTCTTGATGTTGCTTGATTTCACAGCCATCCATCGTTAGTTTCGAGCTATCGAAAACTTGCATCCCTACATCTTGCCCTTGGTGAATAAGTGTATTGGTCATTGAAATTGAACTGGAGGCTGCCACAATTTGCGCCTTTTGATGTCCATGAATTTCGCAATCCGTTATCTCCATTTTTACATCCTGTATTGTAAAAATGCCATTCTCTCGCCCTTCCAACAGCATACAATTTGTCAATGCGATATCACTTTTTTGCACAGAGATTTGAGCCTTTACATGATGCTGGATAGTCGTATCCACAAGAATAACGCTCGAACCATTATCAATACGTAAGCCAAAATGATTGACAGGGCTCGCTAAAATATCAACATTTTTCATCATTAAACTACCGAAGCTTACGGTCACTTGTGTCTGCACCATTTGCTGCTCAATGACACAGTTTTCTAGCTGTAAATCTCCCTTTACATAAATACCCTGCCCTTGAGTAAAACGCAGATTTCGCATATTTACAAGTGTCTGATAGCGGATAAACACGCCACCTTTAATGGTCACATTCCCCACTCCATAAAGTGTAAGCCTTTTGGAAATTTCGAAGCTCTCTTCATATATCCCATCCCGGATTTCAATAAAATCTCCCGGCTTTGCCTCTTGAATCGCCTGCCCAATGCTTTGGTATCGGTGCATAATTCCTCTCTTTACAACAAGTGTCGCCATCTCCACACTCCTATTGTCGGTTTTATTTTATTTATATCCCAATTGAACTTCCTATTATTCAATTTTGTACAAATAATTTACAACCGGTTTTTATTTAGTGCAAAGACAATATTATTTTGAGAAAGGTATATTTATAGCCTTTATTTCATCCTCCCATCTAAACCACATAATAAAAAACCAGCAATTAAACGATTCTCTCGTCAATTGCTGGTTTAACAGATTTTCAATTTTCAGTGTAGCATTTACTAATTGCACTTACTATATTCCGCATAGTTCAGAATTCCAACTGACTTCATTACAATTTAAATTTCCCAACGAGGTCGTTGAGTTTCTCTGCCATGTCCGCTAAATTGGCTGAACTGTTTTTGATTTCATCCATAGAGCTGGCTGCTTGTTCGATCGTTGCAGAAGTTTCTTGTATGCCTGCAGCGGATTGTTCTGATACAGCAGCAATTTCGTCCACTGATTTATGAATATTGACAGTGTTTTGGACTACGTCATCTAGCTTTGCCTTCATGCTATCAATGTTTGTTGACATCGAGTAAACTGCCTCTGCAATGTGGCCGAATGTTTCATTTGTAGAGGCAATTTGAGTTGAGCCTTTTTCAACCTCTTGATAGCCGTTTTCCAGTGAAGATGTCACCATGTTAGATTCTTGTTGGATTTTTTGTACAATACCCGTGATATCGTCCACTGAGACGGCTACTTGTTCAGCAAGTTTACGAACCTCATCTGCAACGACCGCAAATCCTTTACCATGCTCCCCTGCTCGGGCCGCCTCGATAGCTGCATTAAGCGCCAGTAAATTCGTTTGTGCGGCAATTTCCTGAATCACTGCCACGATTTTAGAAATTTCCTGTGTTTGTTTACTTAGTTCGTCTACCTTATATACAGCATCCTTCACAATATGATGAATGGATGCCATTTGCTCCGTAGATGCGTCCATTAAACCTTGGCCCTCTTTCGTTAAAGCCATGACATTTTGGGAATATTGCTGAACATCCGTACTGCTATTATTGACATCTGTCATCTTTAAGGTGAAATCTGTCATTGTTGTCGCTACATCTGATGCATTACTTGCCTGCACTTCTGTGCCACTTGCGATTTCAGTGACTGTGTCGACAATTTGTTCCGTACCAGTTTTTACCTCTGTCGCTGATTGCATGAGCTCTTCACTATGCGCAGCTACGTCATTGGAGACTGTTTGAATTTGCTTTAATAAACGGTTCAAAATATCGGACATCGTATTTGTCGCTTCTGTAAGCTGCCCTACTTCATCTTTTGATTTCACAACAAGTGCAGGCTCACTTAAATCACCTTCAGTAATTCGTTGCATACGATTTGTCACAGCGATGATTGGTCTTGAAATGATACGAGCACTTAACAATGCAATCATGATGGAAACAATAACAATTACAACACCGACGATTATACCTGTAAGCTGCTTAGTCTCGCCTGCGCTGACAATGTCTGCACCAGTCGCATTAATCGATTGCTTACGATGCTCTGCTAACCCCTCAAAGCCTTCACGTATTTCCGTAGCCTCATCACTCATAGTTGCTAAATTTTTTATTGCTTGGTCGATCTGCCCTTGATCATAAACAGTAAATACTTCTTTTTCAACATAACTGCTCCATTCTTTAGCCATTTCCGCAAATTTGTTGAAATCACCTGTCTCTGATATTGCTAAACGTTGTTTCTCATTCTCATCAGCACGCTTGACATTATCTTCAAAAATTTTCTTATACTTTTCATCACCAGAAAGTACATATCCTCTAGCTGCCGCAATTCTTAGCCCAATGGTCTGGGCTTCCTCATAATCTGTAATTAGTAATTGCATTTCTTCATCAATAATTTGTTCCGTTGTGTTGTTGCTTTGCTGGACTGCATAAAAATTGTAACCAATGTATAAAACCACTACTGCTACTACAATGCTGAAGGAAAAAACGATTCTTTTACTAATTGACTTAAAATTCATTTCAAATTCTCCTTATTTTTCAATGCAAACCTAAATGTGCTTTGTCATAATTTGAATACCATTAGTAATCTACCATTTTAATGAAGAACTTGGATGTATCGGGAATTTTTTCTACATTAAATGAAATAACTAGCTAATTTTTATGTAATTTATAGCAGATTATACAATCCAGAAAATAAATCAGATGGACTACCTAAAAACCAAAAACGATACTTTTGACACACATAAAAAAGGAACAGTCATAAAACCAGGCTGTTCCTTCTATTTTAATATTAATCCCATGGTTAAAGAATCTCCTATTGTTTTACTGTCAAAGTGTGAAATGTAATTCCATTCCATCTCAGATAAACTGTGCAGCTCCCTCTCCTGATGTCAACAAAGTGTTTTATGTATCGACTATAGATAAGTTGTTTTTTGTCTTTTTTACGAATCCATGTATGAAAACAGACCCTCTTAAGTTAAGTAGCAGAGGGTCTGTTTTAATTTATCGCGCTATATTTTAGTTTTATCGCTCAACTTTATTGATTTATCGCCCAACTTTTTCAGTTTATCGGACACTTTTTCAAATTTATCGACATCTTACGCTCCTACAAACAACACAGCCTGTCCAATCGAAATAAAAAAAGCTTCATGCTGTATTGGGCTGTTGTCTTCAATTTGCAGGGTAATCTCAAAATGCGTCTCACAAAAGACAGCCTGCCAGCGTGCAATCGGTTGATCGTCAAGAGAAAATACGGACCAGTCCTCCATTTCCTTGTTCAGATTTATTTTTTGGACGTCATCCGTAATGATTAAATCAGGAATCATAATTTGCCAGCCATCATAGGCAATCATATACTCTTTGCCAGTGACGAAATCCTTCCCTTTAAAATGCACTCGGCCACGACGCGACACCTTTTTACATGTGAAAAGTGGCTGACCAGTGACATCACTGACATCGAAACGTACAAAATAGCGATAATCCATTGTGCGGTCAAACGCCTTTTTCAATCCATTCGAATAAACACGTTGAACAGTAGACGATACTTCGCCTGCTTCATTTAAAATTGCGACTGACTCTGTTGACTCAATGGCAGCTGGTTGTTTATATGTATAAATCTTCAATCCGTTCGCTCCTTCATTCAGTTGCTTCCTATAAACTAACATAAAATAAGCGCCAAATACAAAGGTTGTATTTGGCGCTGAAATGTTTATTTAGTTTGCTTAGGTACTTCGACTGTAAATGCTTGGAACTTCACTTCTTTTAGGGATGACTTATCGAAAGGTATTTTTGTTTCAACACCATCTTTATCAATTTGTACGCCACCTCCGCCTGAAGGAAGCATTAAATATGGGGTAATCGTTAATTTTTGAACATCGTCTGAAATCGGATCAAAGGACTTGGTACTACTAAAGTTCCATACATCATTATCGAAATGACCTTCTCCGCCACCTGAATGCGATGTAATTTCCTTGCCATTCTGATCGGTAATATGGAATTCTATAAACGATGCACCTACTTGTGAATTATCAATTGAGCCCTTTTCAGTAGCTTTATAGTCAAGTGCGATACCTGATGGGCTGAATGAAATTTTGGACACATCCAGTTGAATGCCCTCTGCTTGTTGCTGATGGTTGACAGGAACATAAACAATATCCGTAATTTTTTTAACTGGCACTTTGAAATCCCATTTTTCCCCTCCTTTGCCTTCCAGCACTAAGCCCATTTCAAAGGAATCTGGCATGTTGTCCTTCACATCAAATGTCGCGATACCTGTACGAACTGTAGGACTTAAAACTTTTTCACCATAGGAACCAGAACTCGCCTCAGGATTTTTACCATTTATAGTGAAATCAAGCCCTGCACCAAAGTATTCATTACTTAATTCCTTTTCAGAATCAATTGTAAATCCTACCGTAATATTAGATTCGTCATAAAGGACTTCATCTACCGTTACTGAAATACCATTAATTGTATGTTTTTCTCCAATAGTGCTCGTTAACCCTTGTTCACTTGCCTGTTTTAACCCAGGTAAACCAGAGTTACCGAATACCGAACCGACAATTGGTAGCTGTGATAATGTGCTTGCGAAAGTTGGCGATACATATGCGGCAGAACCTATCATAATACTAAATGCGGCTGCCGTACTTGCTACATATAATAATGGTTTACGTTTGCTTTTTCTTTTCATTTGTACAGGTGTTTGAGTCATATTTATTTGCTCCTCTGCTTGCTGTATTCCTTTGGTAATTGCTGCTCGCACCTCATCTCTAGGGAATTCTGGAAGGGGTCCGTTTTCATTAAATGACTTTTTCATTGAACGTTGCACTCCTTTCTAATTCTCGCTTTAACTGTTTTTTCCCACGATGCAAATACGTTTTAATCGTGCTAATTGGCTTTTCCATTACTTCTGAAATTTCTTTAATCGGTAAATCGTGATAATAAAATAAAATGATGGCCATTTGCTGAGAATGATTCAAAAGCTGTATAGCATCCGATAAATCGATTGGATTCGCCATAACATTTTCTTGCTCCTGTAAACGATTTAATAATTCACTTTCTTCAAAAGGAATGATTTTCTGCCCTTTTTTTAGCACCCGATAACATTCATGTATTAAAATGCGAAACAGCCATGTGGAGAAAAATTCCGGATGCTTTAGCTGATGAACGGTTAGATAGGCTTTACATGCTGCTTCTTGAATAGCATCCAACGCATCCTCTTTTTGGCCAACATAAGAAAGCGCAGTATAAAACAATTTTTCTTCCTCTAGAATGAGTAACTGCTCAAATGCTTCCTTATTCCCTGCAATAGCCTGTTTGACGATCGATAAGTCATGTTCCATGCTGTTTCCTCCTTTCAATACTTAGAGTAAATAACCCTATCAAAAGGTTTCACTTTGATAAAATTCCTTTAAAAATCGTTCTTTTCAATTGTTGGAAGAATCCCACTTCGGCGTTCCTATCCACCACTCTATTTCGATGTATGTATAGCGCAACTAATATTATGGAATCAAAAAAGTAGACTACTTCACTTAAAGTAGCCTACTAAATTTTTCTTTATTTATCCAATTTAAAAGTAACGTCGCCAACTCCGATTTCTGAGTTGACCTCTATTTTTACATCTGCTTTATCGTACGCTTCGTTTACATAAACCCCTTTGCCTTTAGAAATGAGGCCTTCTATATTTGAAGTGCCGATGCCTTCTTCCGTCGTAAGCTTTACCCCAACTTCTGATGGTAAAATGACAGTAGTTTGCCCAACACCTGTTTCAATATTCGTTTCGAAGCTTTTTTTCCAATCACCACCTAAATTCACTTTGAGATCGCCAACACCCGTGTCAATATTTAATTTTTCTAGCTGCAACCCTTGTAAGTCTAACTCTGCATCCGATGCGCCCGTTTCGATGGAGAGATCCATTGGAATATCTTCATTCAGTTTAATATCCCATATATTTTTTATTTTCCCAATACGTACGCTAGCAGAACCTTTATGTTCAATCGATACTTTTCCTGTTTTGCCGCGCAAGTCATATTTTACTTTTGGTGCTAGTTTATCAATATTGTATTGAGCCGTACCTTCAACCCAATCCTTAGCACCCTTTTTAACTGTTATCTCTCCAATACCAAGTTGTAATTCAACATCCAACTTTTCTGCTTTATCCTTTTCGACTAGGATCGTTTCATCTTTGGTTTTACCTGGCATGACTGAGTTGCACCCCGATATCGCAATTAAAGTGGCGCCTATAACCAAACCAAGTCCCATAAATTTTTTCAATGTAATTTCCTCCCGCTATATAATATTCCAATAAATTCATTATATAGGAATTTTCATTTATAAAAACGACCCTCCGCTTTATAATCTTCTAAGACCTAAGACGTAGTGAGCACTCATCCATTGATATGTCAAAAATGAACCCCGTATGAAAACATCATATTCATACGGGGTAGCTGTTAATAGGTGAAAATACGTGAAGCATTATAGAGAATAGAAGTATTTCCTTCATGATCCAATGCATGTATTACCAATTGAGAAGTAGCTATTTCTGATTTTAGAGACACTGATATTAATTGCGCATCATTCGAATCAACTGCTTTCTCAATACGCTCTGCCCCAGTGTTTATTATTAATTTTTCAACGTTACGATTTCCAATTAATGGAATAATAATGTGGTGGATGTCTTTCAAATAAATGGCATCCATAGTATCTACTCCACTCTGGATATTTTGATCCAGTGCGTAGCCTTTTCCATCATGCTTGAAAATTGAAATACCTTGAAAGCCATTCTCCGAAAAATAGCCAATTCTATACTGATGTATCGTTATTGTATCATTCATTTTAACAGTATTAGGATGGAATGGTCCCCATTTTATAGCATTTTGAATTTCCGCTTCATTTTGTACGTAAACGCGATAGCCAATTCGTTCAGACATATTTCCTAAAATGGCAATAATAATGACGATACATAGTAGCACTCGCCAAAACCATTTTTTCATGAAAGCAAGTAATGCAAAAATAAATAAGAAGACCGTACTAACTAATCCTACTACCATCCAAGGTCGCTTTAATACGCCATAGTCTTTAACCATCCCAGACGTTTCTGGATAAAGATTTGAATCGATAATTGCCGACGTCGTTGATTGGAAATCAGTTTGGAATAGCATTAGCTTTAAACCGATTAACAGACATCCTGATACGACTACTGTTAGGATAATTGGCGTTAACGACGGTGTTCGCCTCTTCGTTTTTTGATTGATTTTTTGAAACGTTTTTACATGACTTTCATGAGAGAATTTACCTTCCTTATACATATTATTGATGGCATTACGAATCTGATCCATATTCGAATCCCTCCTCCAATAGCGTGATGCCAACCATTTGACGCGCTCGCCTTAATCGTGTTTTGACCGTATTTTCTGGTAGCTTTAGCAGTTCTGCAACGTCCTTTATGGAAAACTCTGCAAAGTGAAATAGTAGTAGTACATCTTTGTATTTCGTCGGGAGTTTTTCAATCGATGCCACTAGTAATGCATCCGTCTCTCCCATCAATACTTCTTTTTCAGGATTATTGGAAAGGCTCTTTAATTTGCTCCAATAATCAATGACTTGTATTTTTTTATAACGCCAGCTTGAAAGATAACTATGACAATTGTTAATCGCAATTCGATATAAATATGTTTTGATGGAAGCTTCTTCACGAAATTGCTCCATTTTCTCATAGTATTTAACAAATGTGTCTTGTACCAAATCCTCGGCCACTGTCCAATCTTGTACATATGTATAGCAAACTCGTAATAAATAATCTCCGTACATTGTCATAGCTCTAGTTAAGTGAGCGTCCTTCTGTTCTTTTAACATTTTGCTCGCCCCCTCAAAAGCATTTACAGTTAGACTGATGAACAACGAAAAAGTTTCATGAAAAAATCAAATTTTTCATGAAACTTATATGTTAAAGAGTTTTATTTCCCTCAACTAAAGCTTTTAAGTTAGCGAGAGAAGCCTCGTAGCCGCTCGTATTAAAAGTGACCGTGGTGCCATTTTGTTCTTCCTCTAATCTGATAGCGATCAGTGTTTCTTCTATACCTAAGTAAAACGAAAACTCTCGATTTGGCGTTACATTTTTTATCGTTAACACCATCGGTAATTTTTCTGAAAGCTGATTATGTTCATTCGGCATTATCGAGAAAATTATCTCTTCTCCAGCCTCTAATTTAGGAATTTCCCAAGTTGAATCTGGGGCGTACCATTGCGTCAGCAGCTGCTCCTCTGTAACAGTACGCCAAACTGTAGCAATACTTACATCAATCCAAATCGAACTTTTTACTTTATCCATCATCGCATTCCTCCGTTTGCTAAATTCATGTCTTTTTCTATCATTTTATCCTATTACAGGAATCAATAACTGTTACAGCTTTAATTCTTTGTTTTTAGGTTTTGCTATGCTTTTACGCAACAATCCAAAATAAAAAGCGTGTTTTTGCCAATTGCTTGATCAAAACACGCTTTTAGACTTTTTTATGTTCTACGCATATAAGCACGAACTGTTAGTGGCGCAAAAATGATTACAACAATTGCAGCTCCAATAAGTGAAGCTGACAAATCCCAACCTATTGATCCCGAATTTGAAAGTTCTCTAACGGCCGTGACGAGATGTGAAATCGGATTAATTTTCACAAACCACTGCAGGAAATTTGGTAGGGTCTCGGCTGGAACAAAAGCATTAGAAAGAAATGTCAGTGGAAACAGTACTAGCATGGAAATTCCCTGTACACTCGAAGCTGTACGTGCAATGACACCGAAGAAGGCAAAGATCCAGCTAATAGCCCAAGCACAGACAATAACTAAAAGCCCCGCAAGTACAACGTAACCTAATCCACCTTCTGGTCGATACCCCATGATATATCCCATAGTAAAAGTAAGTACAGTTGCAATTGTATAACGAATCGTATCCGCCAATAGGGCCCCTGCCAGTGGAGCAATGCGTGCGATAGGTAGTGATTTAAATCGATCAAACACCCCTTTATCCATATCTTCCCGCAATTGGACTCCTGTGACGATTGAGGTAGTGATGACAGTTTGCACGAGAATCCCTGGAATGATGACTGGCAAATAATTTTGCACATTTCCCGAAATGGCTCCCCCAAAAATGTAGGTGAACATGAGGGTGAAAATAATCGGTTGAAGCGTTACATCAAATAATTGCTCTGGTGTACGTCGAATTTTTAATACACCTCGATAGGCCATCGTTAACGAATTTCTTAAAGATTGATTGAAGCTCGGCTTCTTTAGTAATTGACTTTTCATACTCTTTCCCCCTCTACTTGCTCAGAGCCTTTGAGTTCTTGGGGAACATTCTCACCGGTAATTGTCAAAAACACTTCATCTAAGGTCGGTTTTTGTACGCTTAACTCGTCAAGCTGAATTCCTTTTTGGCGAAGTGCGATAAGTAAATCAATAACTGCGTCAACATTTGACATCGGGGCCGTAATCTTCCCGATGTCCTGTGTAACTGTAGTTTTTACTTTGAGTATTTGTTCTACGGTTTCACGAGCAACTAGGATCTCCTGAGGATTTTGAATGTTCAAATGTAAAGATGATGTACCTACAGATGCCTTTAGCTCATCGACTGTTCCCTCCGCAACAACTCGGCCATGATCAATAACAGCAAGTCGATCTGCCAGCTCATCAACCTCTTGCAGATACTGTGTCGTTAACAGGACGGTTGATCCTGTATCTACTAATCGACGGATCGTGTCCCACATTTGATTACGTGTTCGAGGGTCTAACCCTGTAGTCGGTTCATCTAAGAAAATCAATGGTGGCTGTGCGATAAGACTGGCTGCCAAATCTAAGCGACGACGCATACCACCAGAGAAATTTTTCAAAGGGCGTTTAGCCGCTTCTGATAAACCGAACTCTTCCAGTAATTCAGCTGCCTTATTTCTGGCCTCTGTACGTCCCAATCCTAGCAAACGAGAGAAAATTATCAAATTTTCCGTTGCACTAAGTGACTCGTCAACAGAAGCATACTGACCAGTGACTCCAATTAATTGACGTACAATGTGAGGCTCTTTCACTATGTCATAACCGAATATTCGTGCCGATCCAGCATCTGCTCGTAGTAGGGTTGCTAGCATTCTGATAGTAGTAGTCTTTCCTGCTCCGTTAGGACCAAGTACACCATAGATAGTGCCAGCACGTACGTTTAGATCGACACCATCAACAGCACGATTTTCTCCAAAATGTTTCATGAGACCGTGTGCTTCAATGGCCCACTCACTATTCGCTAACGAGCTTTTCATTCTATTCACATTACTCATTGTAATTCCTCCTTCGTTTATTACCATCGTTTCATTTTTCTTGAAACAGATGAAAATCACTTTTATAGATGTTATTAATTGTCTATAAACAGATAGTACAACAAGTTTATGAACTGAATGTGAACCGAATAATTTAAGTCATTCATTGAATTTGATCGGCCGTTTTTGAACTCTTCATATTTTTGGTCGTCCTATATAAATTCATTGCACCGAGAGCGACAACTAATGCAACAATATCCAACGCTACTTGATAGCTTGAAAATGTCGTTACCATAAATCCATATAACGAAGGGGCAATAACAATAAAAAACTGATTCAACGTCAAGGCTGCACTCACAGTTAGACCAACATAATGCGGATGCGATTGCTCTGTCACACAAGCGATAAACAATGAATACCAGCCAAGTGCAACGAAGCCTAATAAGAAACAACATAATAGCATCAACATTTTCGCATATAGCATGAACGGCAATATTACTGTTAGAATAACTGCACTAGCCATCACTATCATTAATAAATATTCCCGCTTCTGCGCAAAAAATTGATCGCTAATCCAAGCAATGGCTACCCTTCCAATCATCCCACCGATTAATACAAGGCTTAAATATTGCCCCGCCGCTGTTAAGGAATAACCTCCTTCTTCATGTAAATAACTCATGAAATGGGCAACAAGTATCATTTGTAGGGTCATCATCACAATTCCTACAATGTAGATTGGATACAAATCCTTATTATTTTTTATAGCTTCGAGCTTCTCTTTAAAAGTGATAGAGGTAGCAGCTACTTCTACACGTTTTTTAGGCTCCTGATAGATCAGTAAAAAGAGCAATCCGCCGGCAATAGCTACTAAGCCTTGCACAAGATGTACCGATGTCAGGCTATAATGATGGTACATATATGTGAGAATAACTGATGCTAAGGCCCCACCGATTGGGATGCCTGTTTGTCGAATGCCAATTGCTAACCCACGATGTTTGTCTGGGAACCATCTCACAATTGCGGTGCTCCCCCCTGTTTGTGCACTTCCGTACCATACGCCCACGATTAATAATAAAAATAATAACACTGCATAATTATTGACCAACATGAGTAGTAAAGCAGAGAATCCTAATAAAATGGAGCCCCATCCGATGATTTGTTTCTCCCCTTTTTTATCCATCAAGTAGCCGAACATCATCATCGAAAAAATTGGGCCAATATTAACGGCAGAAACGATAAAACCTGTTTGGAGCGATGATAAATTCCATTCAATTTGATAAAACGTGGCAATTGGTCCCATGCCGTACGTCACAAAAGTTGCCGCAGTTTGGGACAACGTAGCCACTAAAACGATGATCCATTTATAATATGTATTCATAAAAATTCCTCCAATGCTGTTACACTGATTCATTTGTGTAGGATAACTTTATACATCTAAAGTTTACGCCTGCCCAATGAATGCGTAAAATAGAGGATAATGATAGTAGCTATCAAAAAATTTAATAGGTGTGTGAAATACAACATGAACATAGAAGAAATAGCATTAAAAATCGAAATTTTGGAGAGGCAAAATCTTAGTAAATCCGCTGAAATTACGAATTATACTCAATCTGCCTTAACCTCTAAAGTGAAAAAGATGGAGGCTGAAATTGGTCAGGAGATGTTTAAACGTACACCGCAGGGCTTGAAGATTACGAATGTAGGGACACAATATTTAAAATTTTTAAAGCTTATTACACAGGAGTACGATGAATTTTTACAAGAGATTGGTTCGGCGCAAACGAATACAAAAATTAACTTTGGCACTTCCCATACAACGATTAAAATTTATGGCGCATCCATTATGAATGCCTTACAAACAAATGATATTCCGTTAGACGTTGATTTCACTGTGGAATCTAGCACTTCCTTAAATGAAAAAATACATCATACCGAAATGGATTGTGCATTGACGAGTAATCCTATTAAACACTACCCTGAATTAAACTATGACATAATTGCAACAGAAACATTTGAAGTCATTTCGAACAATTCTTATACTATTGATTTTGAGAAACGTTCACCTGTCACACTACTAGTGTTAAGCCGAGGCTGTATGTATACTCGGGCGATGGCAGAGTGGTTAAAAAAGAATCAAGTTCCATTTACGATGAAGGAAATAAAATCGGTAAGTAGTATCCTTGATTTCCTACAAATAGACAATACAATTGCTGTGTTAAATACAAAACTAATTAACCTTTATAACTACTCCAACATTCACTATTACGAGTTGCCACAGTTAAATAAAGTAATAGAGACTGTCTTTATTTACAAGAAGAGCGAGAGTCAACAATGTTCTATCTTTCAATTAAAACAAGTTATTGAATCATTGTTGGAAGACCCTATCGAACAAAGCTAGTACGATAGGGTTCAAATCAATTTATCGGAACAATTTCAAGGTTTATCGCCCTAATTTTTAGATTTATCACCCAACTTTTAATATTTATCGCCCAACTTTTTTAATTTATCACCCAACTTTTAATATTTATCACCCAACTTTTTTAATTTATCACCCAACTTTTAATATTTATCGCCTAACTTTTTTTATTTATCACCTAACTTTTATTTATCACCTAACTTTTAGAATTTATCACCCAACTTAAAATCAAAGAACTGCTAACCCCTGCGAGCCAAAATAAGGGAGTTGAGTCCATGCAGCAACCTGCAATCTAACTAGACTTCCATCCGCTTGGATCGCAAAAACGGAGACTGTTCCCTGATTTCCGTTCAGGGTGTAAAAATGCCGTCCATCTTTGCTCACACCAACATCCATAGGCAGTCCTGGAACTGTACCTATTGGTGTACTGGTAATATGCCCCATTACTGACAGTGCACCATCGGGATCGATTCGATAGGTGGAAATAGTGCCACTTAGAGTATTAGTAATGAATGCAAAACGTTCATCTCTTGTTGTGATTACCCAGCATGCGGTTTTATATCCATTTGGTATAGAGCCACTGATTACATGAAGAATCCCGTCGTTGCTCATTGAATAAGATGACAACGCATTTGAACTTGCTTCAGTAACTAAGAGGATTCCAGAGGATAGAAAATAGGCACCCAATGGACCGTCACCATAAGAATCATTTACGATTGGTTCTGTAACCGTACCGTTTTGATTTACGTTGAAAACGCTAAGACGGTTTGAAGTATACTCGGTTACAAGGAGCTTACTGCCATCACGTGTGAAAAGAACCTGTGCGGGCTCGGCATTGAAAGTGCTGAGAGAACGTGAGGAGCCAGCAATAGGCGTAAGGCGCCCGTGTTCATCTATACGAAAACCCATGATGTTCGATGCATAATTGTTCGCGGCATACCCAACATTGGCAACATAGACAAGATTACCATACACATCTATACTATTAGGCTGAGCACCTCCCGATGGCTTCACGTCCACGAGAACGGGTGCACCGCTGTCACTAATGAGAAAACTGCTAATACTATGGCTGCCTGCGTTCACCGCGAGAAGGAAACGACCATCACGGGATAAGGTTAATGCTCCTTGTGATGTAAGGGGATCGACCCCATTGTTTGGGGTTGCCGCAGAGACTTTCCTTATGCCAGTACCTCTACCATTAGTTGAATAGGCACCCACAAAGGCGAGCATTCCATTTGTGTCCCTGTAAAAGGCAATGACTTGATTCATGACTTCATTATTCGTCATCATGTAAACCATACTTACACTTGCAGGGGAATTTTTGTTCATTTAAACTTTCCTCCTTTTATTGTTTTATATGGTTCTTTTACGAATTCGATTCCCAAAATTAATGTGACAAGTATTATTATTCACTTATCTCACTAACCTATCTTTAATTAATAACACTGCCGAAACAGTTGTCCAATAGTTGTTTTAGCACCTATGGCTGAAGGATGTGCAGCAACACCTAGCTTTTTTCGATGTAATAAAAAAACAACGGCAAAATGAAAAAGCCGTTGTTTTTAGATTGAAATAGAAAAACAAAATGATGTCCCTTCCTCGTTTGAATAGAGTGAATAGCTCACTTGAAGAATTCTAGCGATGTCATCAATGATCTTCAAACCAAGACCCCCGCTTACACGATTTTGTTCAAAGCCAATACCGTTATCAATCATAAAAATCTTATTATCTTTCATTGTTATCTCGAGCTTTGTAGCATTGGAATGTTTCAATGTGTTTTGGAACACATTATCGAACATTCGTTGTAGCCATAGTTCATTACTCGTCCATGTTAAATGTGTTACCTCTGGACGATAGATTAGTTCAATGCTATGCATTCTATATAAATAGCTCCACTTTTTTATCATCATTTCTAACAGTATCGTGAGTTGCACTTCTTCCGACACGATATAAGAATTCTTCATTGTATCTAAGGACTGCAAATTAAATTCATTCGTTAAGCTAGCGATATATTGAATTTGCTCATTCAAAGATTCCACCAATTTTGGTTGTTCCTTATAGTAATCTTCTAGATAAAATAGTTGTAAACGGATCGCTGTTAACGGTGTATTAATGTCGTGTCTTAGCTTTTGTAGTAGCTCTTTTTGTTGCTCCTGCTGTTGTTTTAGCTCTAATTCCCGATAGGTAGTTCGCTCAATTAGGATATTAACTGACTGAATTAACTGTCCAATTTCATCCTCACCGCTAACAACTAATGTACTCGGTATTCTTTCATTACTTGCTAAGTCTCGAATCGTTTTGTTTAGCATATTAATTTTCGTCAGTAATGAATTGATTGATTTCGAAAATAAAAATGCTAGAAAACATAAAGATAGGAAGAACACAATCAGCATCGTTGGATAGGCGAAAGATTCATGGAATGGAGTGCCTTTATTTCTAGTTTTAAAGGCGAATTCATAAATAATAGACATCGACACACTGATTCCTAACAATACGATTGGAACACTGACTATAGCAGTAAATAATAATAATCGATATTTTGTTTTTAATGTCATTTCTTTATGTAGGTATTTAATCGATACCCTTCTCCGTAAATATTTTGTAGGATGGTACCTGATGAATCATTTATTTTCGTTCTGATCTTTTTGATGTGAACATTGATGATATTTTGATTTCGATCTTCAAGCGGCCATAAATAGTCAAAAAAATGATCCTTCGTTAACACCCTATCCTTGTTGTCAAATAAATAAAAGAAGATTTTACGTTCGATTGCTGTTAATGAAATTTCATGATGTATATTATTTTTAAATAATTTACGATGCTCTATATCAATCAATAGATGCTGGATTTGCTTAAATGTCCCATATTGCTGTTCTAGCATTTTCTGCATTCTTAAAAGAAGCTCTCTCGGATCAAATGGTTTTGTCATATAGTCTTCACCAACTGTTAACCCTTGAAGCTTACTCTCTATATCATTAAGAGCTGAAAGAAAAATAATGGGGATATTTAAGCCTAAGCTTTTAATGTTCTTTGTCAGCTGATAGCCATCTTCCCCTGAAAGCATAATGTCCATGATGACTAAATCGATTTGATGGATAAGATTCATAATTTCTCGTCCATCCGTTTTCCATACAACGTCGTAACCT
The DNA here is from genome assembly GCF_050280425.1 of Lysinibacillus sp. NPDC093190. NCBI lineage: Bacteria > Bacillati > Bacillota > Bacilli > Caryophanales > Bacillaceae > Lysinibacillus > Lysinibacillus sp. NPDC093190. The sequence goes on from NZ_JBNNVG010000006.1 coordinate 35,312, forward strand.
TCACGTTGTAGTATTTTTTGCATCAAATCGCCAATCATTTGGTCGTCTTCTACTATTAAAATCGTAAATCCTTTCATTACCTCGACCTTTCTTTGCTACCAACTTTTGTCTTCATAAATTCTATAGCAAGATTATAAATTTCATCAGGTTTATATAAATAAATACTATGAGTACCACTTAACTCTTTCACTTCTGCTATGTTAATTTGCTCGGCGAATTCTGCATATTTCTGGCGATGGTACTTCGTGAATTCCGAATTTTTATTTTGTTCAGCAATGGCATCTATTAATAATATCGGTGTGTCTTTTGGTTTCGGAAGCTCTTCTGATTTTAAACTATTTTCGTACACTTGTAATAGCTCATTTTTCATATCATCATTAAAAGTTTGTTTAAAGGATAGTGCCTTATAAATTTCTTTTTCTTCCGCAGTTAAAAACGATTGCTTCATTACTTCAGGATTATACACTTTCGAAGGGACTATGCGTTGTAAGCCTATTTTCGTTAGCAAATTCATTCCTTTAACAGTCCATAAATCGACTACTCCCATTTTATGCTCCACATATTGACTTGGCAAACCTATATCAAGCGCAATAATCCCCTTAATTTCTTCAGGGTATTTTTGTGCCCAATAAATCGCTTCAACACCAGAAATGGAATGTGGTACTAATATATAAGGAGGTTTATTTCCACTTTTCAGAAGAGCTTCTCTCGTTTGTACTAAAATTGTATCAATATCTCGTTCGTCCTTCGAGACATCGCTATACCCATATCCCGCTCTTTCAATAACTGCAATCTTCTGTCCTTGAGAAAATTTACTGTACAGCCCTTTCATTTCATAAATGGGTGCCGCAATCCCTGAGCCTGCCATAAACACATACGTGTCCTGACCATCCCCCTCAGTGTAAACATTGATTTTTTGATGATCGACCTCTACAAGTGTTCCTTTAGTATCTAAAAGTTCAGATTCCCTACTAAGCTGATATCGATGATAGCTGAATATCGCCACTAGTCCAATAAGCATGAACGCTATAAAGTAGATGACTATTTTCTTAAACATTTTTTTCATAAATTTCCCCTCTCAGTTGATAATGAAAAGGATAAACAATAAAAATAAATTTTTTGCAGAAAATAAAAAAGCTGTCTAATAAGTTTTTACATACTTAATAGAGAGCTTTCTATCTGTTATTCCACTTGCTCTAGCAAAAGTTTTTGCTGGAGATTACTATAAATACCTTGTTTTTGCATGAGCTGCTGGTGATTGCCTTGTTCAACAATCTCACCTTGTTGGATAACAAGAATTTGGTCAGCATTTTCGATTGTTTTTAAGCGGTGCGCAATAACAAAGCTTGTGCGGCCCTGCATTAAATGCTGAAGACCTTTTTGAATATCGACCTCTGTTTGCGTGTCCACACTGGATGTAGCCTCATCCAAAATCAAAATATCCGAATTTTCTAAAATTTCCCGGGCAATAGCCAATAATTGTCGTTGACCTTGACTCAAGTTCGCTCCACCTGCCTGTACAGGTGTGTCGTATTGTGCTGGTAAATATTTAATAAAGTTATGGGCATTCGCGATTTTCGCCGCTTCTTCTACCTCTTCATCTGTAGCATCAAGTTTACCGAAACGAATATTTTCACGAATCGTTCCAGAGAATAAATACGTATCCTGTAGTACGACACCTACTCTTTGACGGATCGTTGCCATTTTGTAATCCTCGATATTATGACCATCAATCAAAATTTCACCTGCATCGACATCATAAAAACGAGTTAACAAATTGATAATCGTTGTTTTCCCTGATCCGGTTGGACCGACAAGTGCGATAGTTTCACCCGCCTTGGCATGGAAGCTAATATTTTTCAGTACCGGCTTCTCTGGTACATAGCTGAAGGATACATGTTGAAATGACACATCCCCTTTTAAACTTTGACAATCAATGGCATGCTTTTTATCAGCTACTTCCGAAGGTTCATCTAAAATTTCGAAGACTCGTTCTGCCCCAGCAATCGCCGACTGCAAGGTATTTAAAAGATTAGATAGCTGATTCAATGGTCGGAAAAATTGACGCGTATACGTGACAAATGCGGCGATAACCCCAATTGAAACGATTCCTTTTACCGATAACAATGCTCCTGTGCCAATAACAACAGCTAAACCTAAGTTATTCATAAAGTTATTAATTGGGCCTAGTAGACCTGAAGTAATTTCTGCTCGCTGTGCCGAGTTACGGAGATTTTCGTTCTGTTTATGGAACGTCTCAATCGTTTGTTGTTCTGTCCCAAAAAGCGTTACAACCTCCGCACCCGTAATCATCTCTTCAATATAACCGTTCAGCTTCCCTAAATCTCGTTGACGTGCCGCATAGTTTTTACTACTACGTTTGACAATTTGCTTCGTTGTAAAAACAATGAGTGGAATAATAATCAATGTCACGATTGCTAGCTGCCAGCTAAGCGAGAACATGGCAATACTAACACCGATTACCGTTAAGACCGACGATACGATTTGTGTCACACTTTGTGCAAGTGCCGTATTTAAATTATCAATATCATTCGTTACACGGCTCATTAAATCACCGAGTGCTCGCTGATCGAAAAGTCTCAGCGTTAACGTTTGTAGCTTTTTAAATAGTTCCAGTCGTAATGTTCGAATTGTTTTCATCGCCACATGAATCATGACATATGTTTGTAGCCACGTAAAAATAGACGCTACTGTATAAATAACTGCTAGAACAATACCTAGACGAACCGTACCAGCAATGTCCTTTTTCATAATGTATTCATCAACGATATGTCCGATTAAATACGGACCTGCTAAACTTAAAAATGTAGAAGCTACTACAAAAAAGATAGAGAAATAAAGTCCTATTTTTTGCTGCTTCACATATTGCCACACACGATTGATCGTTGCTTTTTGATTTTTTGCTTTCTCAGCTGGCCCAGCCATACGTGGCCCACGTCCAAAATTCATTTGCTTTGGTTGACTTTTACTCATTGTTGTACACCAGCCTTTTGCTGTGAAGCGTAAATTGCTTGGTAGTGATTATTATTTCGCAATAACTGTTGATGTGTACCTTGACCAACAATTTCGCCATCCTCTAATACTAGAATCAGGTCCGCCTGTTGAATAGAAGTAATTTTAGAAGCTACGATAAACGTCGTTGTATCATTATATTGATTGCTAATAGCTTGCTGGACATGTTTTTCAGAGGCGCTATCAAGAGCAGATGTTGTATCATCTAGCACTAAAATGGCAGGCTGTCTTACGAGTGCACGCGTTAACGCTAATCGTTGCTTTTGACCGCCAGACAGATTTGTTGCCCCCTGTGAAAGTTCATGTGCTAAGCCTTTATCCAGTCGGTCCACAAATTCAGTAGCACATGCTGCATCTAGAGCTTGCTGTAATTCCTCTGACGTTGCATCCTCTTTACCAAGGCGGATATTGTTGTCAATTGCACCTGAGAACAGTAATGCTTTTTGGGAGGTAAAGCCGATATGTTTACGTAAAGTTGATAATACATAATCTTTGAGAGGCTTTCCATCCAAGCGTATTTCTCCACTCGTTGGGTCAAATAAACGTGGTAATAGCTTCACTAACGTTGATTTTCCACTGCCCGTTTTTCCGATTAGACCTACCGTTTGTCCCGGCTTTACCGAAAATGTAATATTTTTTAGCACATCCTCAGCCGATTCATAATAACGATAGCTCACATTTTGGAAGTCAATCGCCCCTTGAATTGGCGATGTAAGCGGATTTTCTGCTTCCTTGATCGCTACTTCTTTATTTAAGACGTCTACGATACGCTCCCCTGAAGGAATAGCACGTGCAATTTGCATCAGCACCATGCTAGAAGTCATCAATCCATTTAGTATAATCGTTAAATAGTTAATAAACGCGAGGATTACACCAACCTGTAATGTGCCGGCTTCTACTTTAATAGCCCCAAGCCAAAGCGCTGCTACAATTCCTAGATTGACAACGAACATCGTAAATGGCACGAGCACGCCAACAATTTGCTCGGCAGTAATAAAGCGTTTCGTTAACGTATCATTAAGCCCACTAAATTGCTCAATCTGTTGCGTTTCACGACGGAACGCCTTAACGACACGAATCCCCGCTAAATTCTCCTGAAGCTTCGTATTGACACCATCAATTGCCTCCTGCACTCTACGATACAGAACACCCGAATACTTTGTGAAAAGAAACATCGCAATAATCAATATCGGTACGATCATAAGAAGTATAGAAAATAGCTCACGTGCCGTCACAAAAACAATAATAACGGCTCCAATAAATAGTAATGGACCACGCACAAAAATACGCAATGTCATCATAAACGCGCGCTGAACACTTTCCACATCGCTCGTTAAAATCGTAATAAGCTTCCCTGTAGTAAAAGCATCACGTTCCTTTGCCGAATACGTCATCATTTTTTCATAAAGTGACTGACGAACATCCGATGCAAAATGGATAGCTGCCTTTGAACTATAATAGGAGCAACCAATCCCACCAACAAGTCCGAATATCGCACTCATTAGCATCCATACGAACATTTTCAGCACATATGGATTGTCGCCATTGGCAATACCCGTATCGATCATATGCTGCATAATAGTCGGCTGCAGTAAATCCATCGTTACCTCTAGTACCATTAATAATGGCGCTATCAAGGTGAAAAATTTATAGGGCCCTAAATACCCTCCTAGTTGTTTAATTGCCTGCATTCTTTCGTCTCCGTTCCATTTAAATCAGATTCGCTCTTTATTATAACTGAAAATCATTCCCAATTGCGATGAAGTTTTTCGAGACACGTAATATCTTGATATTGTTTGTAGCATGGTAATCAACCTTTAACGCCTTTACTACCATCATGCTTTTTATTCCAACCTTCAGCATATCGAAAACTTCTTTCTTGTTTTGTAATTCACCTTCTTCGCATACAAGTGTATACAAAAGTATACGATTCGTCAATATCAACTTAGTTTTGCCTTAACTAAAAAAACCACGCAAGCTTTTCGCTCACGTGGTTCCTTCTTACAAATCATCAAAGCCGTTATCTTCTACATTAACCTTTACATACTGGCGAGAACGCTGCTCGAAGAAATCTGTTTTTCCTAAGTCAACATCCTCATACGCTTTAATCCACTTCAATGGATTTTTGCGATAGCCTTCAAATGGACGCTCTACGCCAAGCTGATTACAGCGTACATTGGCATAGAAATGTACATAATCATGCACATCTTCCACATCGAGGCCAGCAACTTTATCGCCAATTACTTCATTGGCCCAATCGATTTCTAGCTGAACGGCTTCACGGAAGATTTCTTGTACACGAGCTGCTCGTTCAGGTGTATCATATTCAGGATATTCCTCTAATAGCTCCTGATAAATTTTCACAAATAAATCCACATGTAGCTGCTCATCGCGATTAATATAATTAATCATCGTTGACGTGGCCACCATTTTTTGATTACGTGCTAAATGATAGAAGAACGCGAAGCCAGAATAGAAGAATAAACCTTCTAAAATCACATCATAAACAATCGCTTCTAGCATATTTTCAACAGTTGGCTCCTCTGAAAATGCTTGGTAGCCCTTAATAACGAAATCATTACGTCGCTCTAGCACTGGCTCTGTACGCCAAAAGTCAAACGTACGATCCTGTTCGTCTTTGTTCACAATACTTGATAGCACATAGGAATAAGAGTGATTATGGATTACCTCTTGTTGCGCTAAAATAATCATGAGTGCATTCAAACTTGAATCTGTTAAATAATCGGCTACTTTCCCCGCAAAATCTGTTTGTACACTGTCTAATAGTGCCAGTAAGCCAATGATTTTTAAAAAGGATTCCTGTTCATCTAATGATAGACCTGGAAACTGCTTCACATCATTGCTCATATTAATTTCAAACGGTGTCCAGAAGTTACCTAGCATTTTTTTATACTTTGGATAAGCCCAGCTAAAACGGACATCATCCCAGTTTAAAATGTTAGAAGAGCGTCCGTTCACGATTCCTGTTGAACGGTTCGGTGCATCCTTATCCATAATTTGTCGTTTTGTAATAGTTGTCATTGTTACTTCCTCCTAGCTCGCGCAAGACTCACATTCTAGCAATTCTACAGACGTTGAGCGCACATAATAAGTCGTTTTCACACCGCTCGCCCAAGCATTCATATGCAATTCTAGTAAATCTTTCGCCTTAATCGTATTTTGAACATATAAATTCAGTGAAATGCCTTGGTCGATATGACGTGCTCGTGCAGCATTTTGCTTGATTGTCCAATTTTGATCGATGAAATAAGCAGATTTATAATACCAAGTCGTCACAGGTGATAGATCTGGTACTGTTACTGGAATTTTGTAATCCTTCTTCTCCTCTGAATAACTCTTCTGGAAGATCGGATCAATCGTAGCTGTACTGCCCGCTAAAATGGATGTTGATGAGTTAGGTGCAACTGCCATTACATAGCCGTTACGCATACCTTTTTCAGCAACAGCGGCGCGTAATGCATTCCACTTATGACTGTCATAGCCACGTTTGTCAAAATACGCACCAGTATGCCAATCTGAGCCTTCAAATAATGGGTAGGCTCCTTTTTCACATGCCAAATCGTTAGAAGCACGAATCGTTAAATAGGCAATTTCCTCATATAGCTTGTCCGCAAATTCTACAGCTTCCTCAGACTCCCATTGAATTTCTTTCAAAGCTAATAAATGGTGCCAGCCAAATGTGCCAAGCCCAATACCACGGTAACGTAAGTTCGTACGCTCTGCTTGTTTTACTGGAATTGTATTTAGAGCAATAACGTTATCTAACATACGTACTTGAACTGGGATCAATCGTTCTAGAACGCCAGCCGGAACTGCTCGGCCTAAATTGATAGATGATAAGTTACATACAACGAAATCTCCAGGCTTGCGACGTGTTACGATTACATCATCTTCAAGGGTAATAGACTCAAACTCAGTAGCCGACATATTTTGGAATATTTCTGTGCACAGGTTCGAACTGTAAATCATCCCTTCATGCTTATTCGGATTCATGCGATTAACTTCATCTCGATAGAACATAAACGGTACGCCCGTTTCAAGTTGTGAACGCATAATACGCTTCATAATATCAATGGCTGGTACGACTTCACGACTTAACAAAGGATTCGCGATACATTCCTCATATTTAGTACGGAAAGAGCCTTCACCCTTTTTCTCATCGTAGAAATCCTCTAGTGAGTAGCCCATGATTTCTCGCACTTCGTGTGGGTCAAATAAATGCCACTCCCCACGTTCCTCAACAGTTTCCATAAATAAATCCGGTAAGCACAGCCCTGTGAAAATATCATGGGCACGCAGACGCTCATCCCCATTGTTTAAGCGTAGATCTAAAAACGTAAAGACGTCTTTATGCCAAATATCTAAATAAACAGCAATAGCACCTTGTCGTTGACCTAGTTGATCGACTGAAACCGCCGTATTATTAAGTTGTTTAATCCATGGTAAAACGCCACTTGATGCACCTTTAAAGCCTTTAATAGATGAGCCTCGGCTACGAATTTTGCCCATATAAACTCCAATGCCACCGCCGTACTTCGATAATGTTGCGACATCTGTATTCGTGTCATAAATACTTTGTAAACTATCATCTACTGTATCGATAAAGCAGCTAGATAGCTGTCCATGTGTTTTACCTGCATTCGATAATGTTGGTGTGGCAACAGTCATATATAAATTACTCATCGCCCAATAAGATTCACGTACTTTTTCTAAACGATTTTCTGTTTCATCCTGCATCAGGGTCATCGCAATGACCATCCATCGTTCCTGCGGTAGCTCCACTGGTGTTTTCGTGTAATCACGGACTACATAGCGGTCCATTAATGTTTTTAAACCAATATACGTAAACAACTCATCTCGACTTGATTCTAAAAAAGAAGCGAGTTCCTGAAGCTCCTGCTCACTATACTTTGTTGTTAAACTTTCATGATACAAACCAGCTTCTGTATAGTGTGCTAATTGTTCTGGGAAAACTTTATAAACATCCTTCACTGAAACTCCACGGCGCATTGCAAATTGATCATATAGTTTTTCTAAATAAATTTGAGCTGCGACAAATGTCCAGTATGGCTCCTCCTCATCAATGAGGCTAAGCGTTTGTAAAATCATCGCATCTGCCCATGCTTCAAATGTGGCATTGTCGTTTTTTCGTAGCCATCGATCCGATAACCTTACAAAACTTTCGAGTTCATCCTCCGTGTAACTTTTCTTGAGCTTAGTCATTTGCTGTTCGATATGAATTGTCATGTATACATTCTCTCCCTTTCCTTCAGCAACACAAAAAGCGATCACGCAACATTTATCGGTTACGTGATCGCTGTAAAATCGGAAATGGAAATGAAGGACATGCACACAAAGAAGTGAACAAATCTCTCGCCTCCACTTCTCAATCCCCGAAGAATGTGTTGCTGTCTTGAACATCTCGGCAGGTCTCCTGGCTCATGCTTCCTCCAAATGACGACCTTCCCGTTCTTTACAGTGGCCTATTCATCATTTGTCAGCACTTACAGTTGCGGGGACAGCTTCGGCCTAAGATGACTCTTTTTCCGAATTCCCTTTTAAACCATATTGGTACCGCTCGTCCAAAACACTATATATTGTGTTTTAACTCCTAAACAAATCTAACATATTGTGTTTATTGTTGCAATAGGCGTTTTGCACTTTAAAATTTTTAAAGTGCTTCATTTTCTCGAAGCAAGCCCAATTACAATGCAGTTTTACGTAGTTTTTCAAAATTTCTAGGAAATTTTTTTTGTGCTAGCTGCTCTTTTTCTGGCTGTATTCCTAGCATAACTACTGCACATGGACCAGCCGATTTCTCAACATCTAACGAACTTTTAACTTGTTGCTCGCCAAAAAGCCGGGTAAATTCTGCCTGTAAACCTTTTGACCCAACTGGCCATACTTGCTGCACTATTTCCTCTTTCCACGCCTGAAAAATTGGTTGCAGCTGTGCGACATCTTCAGGTTGTGCAAGGATTTCATTGCCTACAAGCGGTAGTCCATAGGTGTACCAACTAAGCTGCTCATGCATAGTTGCTGTGCGTTTTTGCTGCTCACCTAGCATCGTTATAGACAAACCTGATTGTAGAGTCGGCATATTGGACTCTGTACTACCGCCTATTTGTGGACAACTAAGATCAGCTTCATCAAAAACCTGCTGAATGCCTGCAACATAACGAGACCATGCAGTATCCCCTGAAAAATTAGCGAGTAAAATATGGCTTGGTAAAGCATTTGCAGCAAGCTGCTCTAAAAAAGTAACACGTGCAGTGAAGTATGCCGTTAGTTGATCTGGAGCAGACACAACATCTTGTGGTTTTTCACCAATTGCTGCGGCATTATCTGTTGTAGCAATCAGCTCACCTATTTTTATTGCATTTCTCAATGTACTCGACCTTCCTTACGCTCAAACACCTTAGAGAGAATTGGCATTGCAATTGCAACGATCACCAGATTTATGAGTGTTGCCAATGGAAGGCTAGTCAGTGACGCCCAGTAAAATGCCGGACTAATGATAAAGTAAAATGGTAAGGGTGCCACTACGCCATTTAATATAAATGCCACAGGCCATTTCCAGAAATGCATTCCTTTTTTATGCATAACCCCAAAGACCCATACAACAATAAACATTTCCACTGCGATAATAATATGTAGTGGTCCTAGAGGGAAGCCAGTAGTTAAGGCTGAGATAAAATGCCCAATGACTCCCGCAACCCCAGCTAATACTGGAGATAAAAATACAACGCTCAACAATGCAGGTGCAGAGTCAAGCGCTGCAGTTGAAATAAATGTTGGAATTTTAATGACTGCACCCACTGCACAAATTGCCGCTACCATAGCTGTAAGCGTCAACTTCATCAATTTTTGTCGATCCATTCCATTTCCTCTTTCCTTTTATATTTAGTGATTAGCTCATTATAACGTGTGGTTGATTGCCGTTCCGACTGGGTGCTTTGTTGCTGTCGCTTCGCTTTCGCACAGATAAAACATTGTTGCTGTCGCTTCGCTTTCGCACAGATAAAACATTGTTGCTGTCGCTTCGCTTTCGCACAGATAAAACATTGTCGCTGACGCTTCGCTTTCGCGCAGAGCAAAGCTTCCTGGGGGCGTCCGATGAGATGCTGATCCCCAAGGAGTCTCCCAGCCTTCACTCCAATCAACTTAATATATATAGCATACGTTTTAACAATCGTCATCCCCAACATTTTTTATGAAAAGCATTCTAAATTTTTCAAATCTATATCATTTGATTTGTTCCCCGATACCGTACCAAATGCGTACGACTTGTTCGGCTTCAGCAAATAATGCCTGGTACAAACGCCCACATGTATCACGTAACAATCGTGCCTGTTTTTCCATCGGCACAACTCCACGCCCCATATCGGTCACTATTATATATAGCGCACAATTTTCTTCAAGAGTCTTTAGTCTTGTCAAAATGGTTTTGACAAGGGGTTCATCATCCTCAAGATCTTGTGTCACGAGCCACTTCTCTAAGTTTTTAATAACTAGTACATCACCGGCTGGGGTGCCGACAGGTAGATAGCCATCTACAATTTCAACTTTTTGCCCCACAAGCAATTTCATGACATAGTCGGTTTTTCCACTATAGGCGCCTCCGATAAAGACATGCATCTCGCTCCCTCCTCCCAAGCCTTTCTTGTAAACGTTAAAGAAAACATTTTATCATGCGGTGATTGATACGACCAAAAAGATTGCTCAGTCGGTGCAAATTCTACAAGAAGTGCTCGAATCACTCCACCATGGACAACGAGATGATAAACATCTTCGCCTTTTGGTAGTGCAGTGAACCCAGCAATGACACGTGCACAAAAAGCATCAAAGCCTTCCCCCTTTGGAGGTGGTGACTGAACGGGATCATCTAACCATGCACAATAACGACTATCTGATTTTAAGTCCTCATATGTGCGCCCTTCAAATTCACCGAAGTTCGACTCTCGAAATCTCCTATCAGACACGTATATTGCATTCGGAAAATAATGGGCAGCTGTTTCCCTACAACGCAGCAAATCACTACCATACACCTTCGTGACATCTTGATCTACAATAGCCAGCAAAGATGCATCCGCTAATGAAGAATCTGTCCAGCCGATATAACGCTTCTCCAAATTTTCCTTAGTTGGTGCATGTCTCATTAAGTGCACAATAACAACGTCACCCACAGTACAACCTCCATTCCTTCAATTGATGCACCAAGTAAATCTCCAGAAACGCCACCAAAGTTGCGCACTGTAAATTGACGAAAGACTAAAAAGGCAATCGCTAATACAGCCATCAACACGAATGGAACAATGGTGAAGCCTATGACAAACAACAAACTGCTATAAGCTACAACTAGTGTTAAAAGCATAAAGCAAATAAGTAATCCTGGCTTAATATGTGTTTTAAAAAAGTAGGCTAGCCCTTTTTCTTTTGAACACTTGAGCGACATAAAATAAAAGCTCATGCCTACTCGTGTTAGTAACGGAATAAACACAAGCATCCACAGCGCTAACTTATGCTGTACGAATAGCTCATGCAGTATGACAAATTTACCAAACACTAAAAATAGCACAGAAAGCACACCAAATGCACCAACACGTGGATCATCTAAAATTTCAAGCCGCTTTTCACGGTCCCGATATGAAAAATAAGCATCCCCCATATCAATAAAACCGTCTAAATGTAAACCACCAGTAAAAAAGGCAAATAGTCCAACAATCACAAAAGAAAGCAAGATCTCACTGCTTGCCGTCCATTCTGTTAAACTATAAATCACCGTTGCCACTGCGGTGCCCATGAGAGCCCCTATCCACGGCAAAAAGGCGAACATCCCTGTAATAGTTGATTTAGTTAAAGGAATTTCTTTATGTACCGGCAAAACTGTAAAAAATTGAAACGCAAGTTGTATGCTATGCCAGAAATTTTTCATCGTCTTGCCTCCTTCTTTTTATTTTCAAAGCGTCATTCATTATTTCCATTTCTTTACGACACCATAATTTATTTCATACGCCTCATCCGCTATAGAAACGAACCATTGATGTAATTTCCCAAGCGTTTGTCGGTATAATTCCACTTCCTCGCTAGAATATGGAGGTTCATCGAATAATTCGTTTGAGACGATAAAAAACGTCACCCTTTTCTCAAGTAACGTCCCTACCGCCTTTTTTAAAACATCAAGCTTTTGCTCTAAACAGCCTGGTTGTTCCACACAGGGAGTTCCCGTGTCAAAACTTTCGTAAAAAGCATTTGTCAGCCAAGTCGTAACACAGTCCCATAACACAATATCTCCATCGGTCAGTTTATGTAATGTATTTGCTATGTCATAAGGTGCTTCTATCGTCAGCCATTCAATATTTTGTGCACGTCTGTCTGCCTGATGACGCACTATTCGCTTCTCCATCTCATGGTCCAACGCTACTCCAGAAGCAATATAAATAAGTCGTCGCGCTTGGTTAAACTCTGTTTGATAGTGAGTAACAGCCGCTTTTTCAGCAAAGTGGGATTTACCACTGCGTACTCCCCCTGTAATGAAAATCAGTGGCATTAGTTACGCCTCCTATTGTAAATGTTGAATGTTCCCAATATCTTTCACGAGCCATCGTTGCTCGACTTGTTCAATAATCGTGACACTTGTACCATTAATAAATGGTTTTGCCCACAGCTGATTGATGCTGCGCTCTAAAATGGCGTTAATGATGCATTTAATCGTTACAGCATGGGACACAATTAAAACATTATTCTCGGGATATTTTTCTGCAATTTTCTTTAACGTAAACATGGCTCGTTCTGTTACCGTACCAAAGCTTTCCGTGTGGGTTGCGACGAATTGTCCAGGATAATCGGTATATAATTCATAGTCAAGGCGATGCGTAGTCATAATGTCTTCAACGGTTTTCCCTTGCCAATCTCCTAAAAAAATCTCCCGTAAATTATCCTCATAATAGATTGGAAGCTGTCGATTACCTAGAAGAATATGCATCGTTTCCTTAGCACGGCCACTTGAACTGCTAAATGCCGCTGTAAACGAGACATTCTCCAAATGATCTCGAAGTTTTTCTGCATGTAAAATACCATTTTCAGATAATGGCGAATTTAACCATCCCTGTAGTCGATGCTCTTTATTCCACATCGTTTCACCATGTCTCACTAAATAAAAAGTTGTCAACTTTCTCACCCCTAATTTGCGTTAAACCACTCTTGCAAACAATTCTGTAAATATGTCATGGCTGCAATATCCTTAATTCCAATACGGAACCATTCACCATTTAAGCCCATAAAGTTTTTTGTATGGCGCAGCACGACGCCCTTTGATAAACAGTATGTAAAAAATGTATCTGCTTGCTGATTTTTCGGTAATGCAAAACATACATAATTCGTTACACTATTCGTCACCTGACAACCATTTTCTTGTAAATAGCTCTGCAGCGCTTCCCGTTGATTTTTAGCATAGGCAATAGCTTGCTCACAATATACATGTTCATCTAAACAGCCTGTACCTATAATAAGGGCAAAGGCATTCAAGTTCCAATGCGGTAGGATAGACTTTAGATCAGCAACAACTATTGGGCTCGCCACTAAATAGCCTAAGCGTAATCCTGGAATCGCATACATTTTTGTCATCGAACGAACGATAATCAAACGAGGATTTTCTGCCACATATTGGATCAATGAACAGGCTTCATCTACCCAGTCAATAAATGCCTCATCAATGACAAGCTCACAACTGACCTTTGCACCGTGAGAGATTAATTCGAGAAGCTCCTCTTTCTTTGGAAGCACCCCTGTCGGATTGTTCGGTGTACAAATATATAAAGCATCTGCGTTCACCATTTCACGCTTTAGATGCTCCATCGGCAATGTGTAGTGGACAATATCCTCGACAATAATCGGCACAATTTCAGCGCCTACTGCTGTTAATGTTCGTTCATATTCTGAAAAAGTTGGATGTACGATAATAACACGCTTATTGGCGTAGCGTCTCACAAGAACACTAAAAAGCTCCGATGCACCATTGCCTAATAATATAGAATCTTTCTGAACATCATGAAAAACTGACACCTTTGATAAAAACGGCTCACCGTCCGGATCTGGATAACGTTGAATAAGCGGATAAAATGTCCGCCAACGCGCCTCAACAAACGGGGGTGGCCCTGCCGAATTAACATTTTCGCTAAAATCATACACCTCTTCGGGCATATTAAGTCCTAGCTGATGATAAACATTTTGCGGATTTGCTCCGTGATTAGGTAATTGCAAAAATTAACACCTCCACTGCTAACATAACAAGCGTAAAGAGCAAGGTCGCAATACGCATATGAATCACAGACGTTGCAATATGCTCTTTTGTTAATGGAACTAATTTCTCGCCCATTATTGCTCGATATGATACGACACCCTGATATGTATTTTTTCCACCAAGCTGTACCCCCAATTGAACAGCTGTCGCTGCTTCTAAATAACCACTATTAGGACTTGGATGTTTTTTCGCATCCTGTGCCCAACGTTTTAAGCGCTTACCGAGAGATACGTTTGTTTCATTTTTCGTACCTAGTACCATCAATAGGCCAGTTAATCGACTTGGTATAAAATTGAGTACATCGTCTAGCTTGGCAGCAAACATACCAAAATCTTTATATTTCTCGTTTTTATAGCCAATCATAGAGTCTAACGTATTGACAGCCTTATAGCCCCACAACCCTATCGCGCCAAATAAGAAGGCATAAAATAAAGGAGCTGTTACCCCATCACTCGTGTTTTCTGAGACCGTTTCCACAACACCACGAACTATCTCATCCTCGTCAAGCTTCTTCGTATCACGTCCGACAATCCAAGAAAGCTTCACGCGAGCTTCAGCAAAGTCGCCTTTGACGAGCGGTTCGTAGACAGCCATCGCCGCTTCCTTCAAGCTACGTTGTGCTAGTCCAATCCCAATTAATAAGCCCTCAACCAAGATGCCAAATAGTAGGCTAACCTGATAGCTTAGTAGCATAATGGCTGTCACAACAAACATCGTTGTACCAACTACAGCGAGCGCCATCACCATGCCACGGAATTTTCTCATTCTTCCTTTATTCCATAATTCTGTTTGAGATTGAATGAGCTTTCCAATCCAGCGTACTGGATGAGGCATTTTAGGAGGGTCCCCTACTATTAAATCAAAAACAAGCCCGATGATACAGGCAATCATCAGTGCCATCATATAGGATTCTCCTCTTTATCTTTTTTATATTTTTGAATGGCCTCACGCATCGTTTCATAAACACCGTGGCCAATAACTTTTCCTAGCATCGTAATCGGTCCTGCATATTGATGGTAGTCACCTTCCTCTGTTGAGGCAATCAACAAGCTATCTGTTGAAGTACCTGTAGCTTGTGTACCCGTTGTTGGATCTGTTATGCCCTCATCCATAAGTGCCTTGACCTTTGCCTCTGTCGTAGAAATCATTGCCTGAAATAAAGCCTCATCCGACAATCTCCCATTTATTAGTACCCACGTATTAATAGTCCCAGCATGATACTGTTCCTGACGATGGAAGGCACGCGTAATATCGACAGCATTGCCAAGCCCAGCCGTAATCATTATGACAAGATGAATTCCTTCATATGCAAACTCACGAATTGTTGCATACCGGGCATAGACAGCCGTCATCATCGCCACCGTATTATCAATAGGAAAGCCCTCAGACTGTAAAAATCGTTGTAATTCTAGCTGTGGTTTTCGTTCATCATACGTATAGGGCACTGAACGATTCATCAAATGTGTATAAAAGCCAAAGCCCGGATTATGTACTGCTGAGGATACGACCTTCATCGGCGAATCTGTTTGGACGGCAACATAATGGTCGGAAATATGAATATCATCCTTACGTAGTACTGGCATGATCTCGCCTCCTATTCAGAAAATAAAAAAACAAATTCTTACAAAGAAGAATTTGTACTGTTCATTCGTGAACTACCCACCACTTAAAACCTAACAGTTTTTGAAGTGGGGGCTTCTCGACTAATCGCTTCTTTTAGTAGCCAACGAAAACTGACCGAGCTATCCCTCTTGTTCAAGAGTTCTTTTGCTACGCTAAGGATAATAAGCGCAATCCATCATGCTTAATGTTGATAGCGGCATTCCAGTCCCTGTCTGCTACAAACCCACAATCACAGTGGAACGTACGCTCAGAAAGTGATAGGGACTCCTTTACTTGACCACAATTGGAACAAGTTTTAGAAGAAGGAAACCATCTGTCTATTTTGATCAACTTTTTCCCTTGCTCCTCTAACTTATACCTAAGAAAAGTTGTGAACATGCCCCATGCATTATCTGCAACGCTTTTACCAAAATGGAGGGCTTGTGACATCCCCTTCATGTTGAGATCTTCGATCACCACGCAATCATAGCTTTTTGCTACTTTATGCGATTCCTTATGCAGAAAGTCTTTCCGTTGGTTGGCGATTTTTTCATGTAACTTCGCTACTTTAAGACGCTGTTTGTGCCAACGATTAGAATCATTCTTTTTGCGTGATAGAATACGTTGTTCCTTCGCTAATTTTTCCAAGGCTTGCCGATAGAAACGAGGGTAATTGGCTGTCTTACCTTCTTCGCTATCTACAAATAAGCCATTCATGGAAAAATCTAACCCAACAACATCTTGTACTTCTTTTTGTATATATTGATGTTCATATTCGGTAAGAATAGAAACATAATATTTTCCCGTTTTAGTTCGAGATACCGTACAAGACTTGATGATATGATGGGTCGGAATCTCCCGATGTTGCTTTATTTTTACAAGTTTTAGTTTCGGTAATTTGATAGAGCCATCCAAAAGCATAATGTTTCCGTTTACCATATTGGTTGTGAAGGATTGTTTTGCCTTACGATTTTTGAACTTCGGAAATTTGGCACGACCAGAAAAGAAATTGTTGTATGCATGCTGCAAATTCAGTTGAGCGTTTGCCAAGGCAAGGCTGTCTACTTCTTTAAGCCATTCAAACTCTTTTTTATATTTAGCAGGAGTCGGGAATTTTTGACTCTTTAAAGCTTCTTTGTCGTCCTTGAACTGCTCATACATTTCTTCTCGCTCCGAAAGCATTTTGTTGTAGACAAAACGAACACAACCGAAAGTTTTCGCAAGAAGTTTCTCTTGTTCTTGCGTTGGATACAGACGAAACTTATAGGCTTTGTTTGCCATATCAAATCACCTCACTTCATGCCTTATCTTCTATTATAAGCATTAATGAATTTTGATATTTCGGGGATATAACAATCTTTCATCTATCCAATCTGATTATATCATGGCAAAAAAAGAGACAACTTTAGGCTACATCTAACCGAAGTTCATCTCCCGCTTTAACTGGTGCAGTCACACATTCACGCTTAGAAGTGCGAAACTTCTTTTAGAGGGAAGTTAAATTAAGTCTATCCCAAATATAAACATTTTGAATTTTGTACAGCATCACAACTTCATAATACTCAAATTATTTATTTTTTTGAAATTGTATCACAAATCCGTATTTTATCACAATCCAATTTCGAGAAATATTCCGTTATTGCTTTTGTTTTAAGGTTTTAAAACGAATAATGGATCCCACAATGATAAACACCCAGCCGATACCGATATAGACAATTTTCATCGTTTTTGTCGAGGACGGTAATATATCCATGATCGTTAAACAAACAAATAGTATGCCAATCATTGATAGAAACATACCAATCGATAATTTTTTCAACAGAAAGACCTCCAATCAATGTACGCCCTTGATTTTACCGTATTCCCATCAAAAAGAAAACACTAATCCAGTTCAAGGATTAGCGTCGTAAACGGGCAGTCATTTATCTGTACCAAAAGCTAAGAGTCAGGTACCAAGATTTCTACCCAACATTTAGCGAAAGGCAAAGAAATTAGGTAGGACATTAACTGCCCGTTCAGTGGGGATGAAGAATCCCCACCGATTAAGCTTTATTTCCTTACACTCTCACATGTGCAAAAAATTCCCCATAAAGTGCTTGTAAAATTTGATTTTCAAATTCTTGTAGCACACCGAATACTAGACTAACTTCAGATGAACCTTGATTAATCATCTCTATATTTGCACCTGTTTTTGAAATCGCAGTTGCAGCACGTGCTGCTAGACCTGTGTTATTACGCATGCCTTCGCCTACAATAACAATCATAGAAAAACCATGACGCATTTGCACATCATCCGCATTTAACTCATTTTTCACACGAGAAAGAATTCGTTCTTCATTTTCTAGTGTTATTTGATTTGAACGCATAATGACTGAAATATCGTCTAAACCAGACGGTGTATGTTCATATGAAATATTTTCATCTTCTAAAATTTGTAGAAGTTTACGTCCAAAGCCTACTTCCCTATTCATCAAATATTTTGACACATATAAAGTTGAAAAGCCACTGTCTGCTGAGATACCTGTAACCGGGCGTCCTGTTACAGAGCGTCTTGGTACGATACGAGTACCAGGGGCTGATGGATTATTTGTATTTTTTATGTTAACGGGCACCCCAATCTTGTAAACAGGCATTAACGCTTCATCATGGAAAACGGAAAAACCTGCATAGGATAATTCGCGCATTTCGCGATACGTAATTTCTTTAATTTCCACTGGATCATTCACAACTTTCGGATTCGCGGAAAACACACAATCCACATCCGTAAAGTTTTCATAAAGCTCTGCTTCAACAGCAGCTGCTAAAATAGAGCCTGTAATATCAGAGCCTCCACGGTCAAATGTACGCAGTATGCCCGCTTTAGTGTAACCAAAGAAACCTGGGAATACAATAATTTCCTTGGTATATTTTAGAGGCGCTAAATTTGCATAAGCCTCTGGTAAAGCATACGTGCGTTCAGGTAAATCATTGACGACCAAACCATCTTTTGGGCTTACATAGCGCGCCGGCATACCGATTGAATTAAAATAAGTAGCGATTAGCTTCGCGTTATTGTCTTCCCCTGCCGCTTTGATGCTATCGATAAATAATTCCTTATTCGATTGATCACCTTGTACACGTTCACGTAAATCTTCAGCGATTACATTACAAATTGTATAATCTAACTCCAAACCATCCGCAATCGCCATAAAGCGATTCACAACGATTTGCAATTCTTCTTCAATATCTTCATTTTTTAATGCTGCCATTGCTAAATTAATTAATAAATCAGTTACCTTTATATCGTCACCAGAACGCTTCCCAGGTGCAGAAACGGCTACGATTTTACGTGCCGGATTAGATTTTACAATGTTTGCTACTTTTTGAATTTGTTCTGCGCTTGCTACAGATGTTCCACCAAATTTACATACGATCATAACCATCAAATCCTAACTTTTTTAATTAAATGTATTCCTCCAAAAAACAATTGAATGTACACAGTGTACAAATTATCGTCCCCCACGTCAATACAATTTAAAAAATTCACGCAATTAATCGATAGAAAATGGACAATTTTCACACTGTTTGATTTATTATACGGATTTCGTATGAAATAGTTAAGGTTTTTGCAAAATTTTTTCGCAGAATTCCTATATTCGTACAAATATTTGTCTGAACTAGCTGAAATCATCAAATTTACAGAATTTTTTAATGCTAGATCTGACATGACAAACCGAATCACGTCTTTACGAATATAAATGTGGCTATCAATATGAACAATTTTGCTTGTATAAAGATAAGATGTAGCACTTAACAGCAGGATGTGAATCCATTATTACAACAAGTCGAAATTCTTCGGAATGACTATCCCAAACTGATTAGCCAATCAAGGTTTTATACCCTTCTCTTTTAAGTGTCGTAATAAAACAAGTAATGAAGTGTACATCATACAAGAACCCTTTTGTGCTTACTTAAATTAGCAAGTGGTTTTCAGCATATTTGATTAAATTGTAGTGCCTTTCTTCTATATTAATTGAAGAAAACGCTTTCCCCATTATGATATGCTGAAAAAGATGTGATGTTTGTGCTATTTAGAATGATGTCAAGCTATTCTTTTTTGATTTTTTATCTGTTTTAGGCGGGGATTGCTTTGAGTTGCGTAGGTTTCCACTTTTATGTTGTGGAGGGCTGTATTCGTTGGAATCTGAGCAGTTTTTCGGGTGACCCGATCAGATTTCTCTTGGACCTGAGCGATTCTTTGCCCTCTGCCTCACGAGGATAGTCTTATAAATCACAAAAAACTAGGCTCACATTCTGAGTGAAACCTAGTTTTTATCTCAAGCTTAATTGCTCTTTAATCCGCCGGAGGCTTTGGGCCAACAGATGTTTTTTGCGCGAAAGCGTAGTGCTAACGTAGCGACAGCAGCATGATGTTGGTCACTCAGTCGGGCAATTTCCATTATAGAGATCACTCCGACTGCATTCTTTATGTGTTATTCTATTATTAAAAGAGATGGATAGCTCAGTCAGTTTTCGCTGGCTAATAAAAGCAACAATAAGTCGTGGAGTCTGTAGGTGGCGGGTAGTTCATACTTTACGTTGAAAATAAACGTTAGTTTTTCTCTCATATATCTTTTTATTTGCTCATCACCAAAAGTTGTGGATATTTGTTAAAACGTTGATCGGAGTGGAGACTAGGCGACTCCTTGGGGATTAGCGTCACAGATGAGACCCTGCAGCGAAGCGGCTCATCGGACGCCCCAGGAAGCTCTTCTCTGCGCGAAAGCGAAGCGTCAGCGGCAAAGCGCCTAGTCGGAACGGAAATCAACCCCACGTTATGGTGATGATCCCTATTATTAACTCTTTAGTGGAAAAAGCGAACAACAATATTAAAGGATGGTAATCAATTGAGTAACGAACAAAATAAAAGTAAATTTATATACACATATGTACATCATGTTGACGAATACGATCTATGTAGAATGGAGATGCGTTCATTTTTTAGTCTTGATTCCCAATCAAACTATATAATCAGCAATATTAAAATTGATCCAAGCCGTAGCCCTTTTATACAAGAGAGACTTGAAGTGCTATATGAAGAAAACAGCATAGAGAACATCAAGACATTGGTCAAGAATTTAAAAGTAAATGAAGCAACTTATAAAGTGGTTTGTTTAAATAATATGGATATAGGTGAAACGAAGAAAATCCCTCAGTCAGAGCGTCGATTGTTAGAACGTGAGATAGGATTGTGCATTGAGGGAGAACCTGACCTACATCTTCCTGACATTGTATTTGGTCTTATGTTAATAGATGGAATATGGTATTTTGGAAAGTATATGAAGAGTGAATCCATTTGGTGTAAACATTTACACAAACCAAACAGTTATTCAACGGCACTAAGTACTAGAGTAGCTCGTGCTGTTGCGAATATCGCAGTTCCCCAGCCTCAAACTATTCGTGCAATCGACCCTTGTTGTGGTATAGGCACAGTAATAATTGAAGCCCTTTCCATGGGAATTAATATTGAAGGACGAGATATTAATTACAATGTTTGCAAAGGTTCTCGAGAAAATATCGCTTATTTTGGATTAACAGGCAAAATTACATTAGGTCCAATCTCAGAAGTAAAAGAACACTATGATGTCGCCATAATTGATTTACCTTATAACTTATTTACGCATTCATCACCAGAAGACCAATTTGATATTATAAAACATGCTCGCCGGATTGCCGATAAGGTTGTTGTCGTTACAATTGAAACAATTGATGACATGATAGAAGATGCAGGTTTTGTTATATCAGATCGATGCGTCGCTAAAAAGCAAATGTTTTTACGTCAAATTCTATTATGTGAATAATAACACGTACTCCCAAAACTATCCTTATGTCCGATAGTTTTGGGAGTACGTAGCAGCCATTAGCTGAATATCAATTCTAAAAAAATCAGCTACATAAAACAGAGACCTGGACTACTATTTAGGTCTCTTTTTGTTAGTTTTATTAAAAATACCTAAGCCTCTTTGGATCCATTCACAGCTTTGTTCAGCAGTCTATGTCCTGTAATCCAAACTGCCACCCCGGTCCCCCACATTATCAGAGCTGAGCTAAAACCAACAGTCGTCCACCATACCATAATTTGATAATTACCCCAGGTAACTCTTATAGGGAAAGTAAATAGCGCGATTGCCGAAAACAGACAAAGAAGTGAACCTGAAATATAATAGATTTTCACCTGGAAAAGCTGCGCTAGGGGAAAGAAATGAGCACCGACAATAAGAGCCATAACAGGGACAAACAAATCCAAATGATTGGTAGATTCACAAATTGCGGCAGCGATGGCTATCAATACGCCTTCTAAACCGAAAATAATACCGAACCACATATTCTTTCGTTTCCAACGCTTGGAATCCCCTTCCACCATCTCGTTTGATAACCTTTTTGAATTCATTATCAATACGATTCCTCCAATAAGCAATATTACACCAATCAATAGGGATAAGATCAACAGCCAGAGAAATCCCCAGCCCTGCAGTCCTCTAATTCCAATTCCCGCGCACAGCAGCTCTAGGAATGATGTTTTGCGACATATCATGAACCCTCCTCTTTCAATTTCATTCATTCTAAAAGGTTAAAAGACACTGTCTCACCATTACGGAAAATTTCACCATAGTAAAGATAATAATAATATTCATTATTTCTGGAGTTAATACATTGTACATTCCATACGGTTGTAGTTTATATCAGAAGAAATCAAAAACCATCGTCTTACTGGTAACACATCGCGACACTAATAGAAATTCTCCATCTGAAACCCCTTAGTGTTGCTTTGAAATAAAGTTTGATCAAAAACACCCTCGCAAGCCGCATTTTTCAATAAAATAAAAAGAATCCACTTTGAAAAAAGATTGTTCAAAATGGATGCTTCTTCAGCTGATTTAAGTTTGATTTTTATAAAAAAATGAATCGCTCGACAGTTCATGAATCAAGAAAATTTTTTACGGCAGCTAAGTAGTCCGGCAAATTAGTATCATGCACAAAGTGTCCCGCATCCTCTATCGTCACCAATTCGCAATTCGGAATAAGCTCAGCAACTTCCTGCAGTTTGTTTTGTGGAATATGACTGGACCCACCCCCTATAATAAGAGTCGGCATGATAATGTCAGTAAGACGCGCCCACCATTCAGGATTAGGTTCATTGAGTTGCTGTAGAATCGAAGGTACAACCTGCCAATCAAACGGTAGGGAATCAGAAGGTTTAGAAGGAATTTCAATCGGCTTATTCTGAAAAGGTGGTGGTGTGTCTTCAACAATCAACCGTTCTATCCTTGAAGGAAATGATTCCGAGAAAAGATAGGATACTGTTCCTCCCATGGAATGACCAACTAGCGTAAACCGTCCTAAATTCATCGCATCTGCAAAATGAAGCAAATCTTCGCACACCAGTTCAAAATTGTAAGTAATAGTTCTCGCACTCCCACCGTGACCGCGTTGATCTAAAGTTAAAAAGCGGTATTTTTCTCCTAATACAGCAGCCACTTGATCCCATAATTCTGTCATTAAAACAGTATTTGAAATCAGATGATAAAGTAGTTATCAAGCCTTATTTAATCTATCGATGTAGCTTTAGAATCATTATTGATTAAAAAATGCATTTTATTTAATCGCTAATTTAAACAAACTACATTTTGAAAAATGATTGATCAAAATGGGGTTTATCTTTTTAACTTAGTATGAGATTTTTATAAAAAAGTTTGATTATTTTTGTAATCCTTTTCAACTAAAGCCCCCGATAGTTTAAGAAGAAATCTTTAAAGTTGGAAATTTAAATCATTTAAAGTCCCAATATTTATCTGATTTTCTCCGCCAACTCCAAAATAATTCCCTCTGGACCGCGAACATAACATAACTTATAACTTTCTTCATACTGCTGTATCTCACTAAAGATTTCCGTGCCCTTCTTTTTCAACTTCGCAACAATAGCTTCAATATCTTCTACAGCAAAGCAAATATGTCGGATCCCCAGCGTATTTGCAAAAGGTTGCTGAATATCTTTTTCATCTGACGGAGTATAAAATTTGACTAGCTCTATCCATGCCTGACCATCTGGCATCCCCAATCCTACACATGCCGTTTTAACATCATTAAGCCCAACTATTCTGTCTAACTGTTCTCCATCCAATTCCCATTCCGCTTGCACTTCAAGTCCTAAATCAAGAAAAAACGCTTTAGCCTCTGAAAGATCATTTACGTTTATACTCACATGATCTATTCTATTGATCTTCATATCTCGTACCTCCCATGTTCCCGTTATTTTCAATACCTATATTCGTGTAAAGTTTGGTTAAAATTCTAATTCGCTTAAGACAGAAAATATCCTTCTTCAACAATCCTGCTTCTTAGTAAAAAAGCGTCTTCACTTGTTGTAAGTTAAAGTGGAAAGTTTCACAAATGATAAAAAATAGATTATACTAGACTAACTATCATATTCAAAAAGGAGCATTCCCTATGACCGAGAAAAATCATTCTGAAGTACCCCCAAAAAAAATCAGCCTGCAAGAGGCAGTGAAACAGCAGCTTGAAAACAAAAAGAACCATTCCTCTTCTAATAAAGGAAAAAAGAAAGCCGACCTTTCAACAAAAAAAATGAAAAGCCAGCAAACGAAAAAAACAAGCAATACCCATAGAAAAATGGGTGTCTAATTTACGGACAATATCGGGAAGACATATTACCAGGCAAAGCTGTTGATATTGTTAAAAAAGGATCAAAAAAGGGAAAATTACCAGAGAAAGATATTTTTACCAAATCGAGCACCCTTCCCCACGGAATTAAAGTCAGGCTTACACAGATGGACAGATTGGACGTGTACAGGAAATCCACTCTAAATAAAAGAAGTGAAAAAGCATTCAAGGGTGAACTGTTCCCTGAATGCTTTTTTAATTATTGGCTGTTTTCTCAAAGATTGTTGCTTCTATAAAGAATAGGGTTCAACACAGCAGAAAACCAGAGGATAGGCAACTTGTAGATTACACTATGGCTTTTATTATTTGTAAATCCTAGAAAGAATATTTATTTCAAATGTCGTTACGTCAAGTTCTAACTCTACTTTACTGTCCACGATTCCCAGTTCCTCACAACTAATAGATACTTATTTTCTGACCATCCATTAAATTTAATCGTATCCATTTGTATCGGAAGATCTAAGAGTTATCTATCGCTAATTGTTCCCCTTATTATTTCAATATTGTAATAATCAGCAATGATGAAATCTCCAAAGGGTGTTATTGTTAAATCTTGATATGTGTTTATTGACTCATATTCAGTTACTTTGCCACTTGCACAATCAATTTGAAATAGATAATCAAAAGTAGCAACTAGAATCTTATTATGCTTACTAGATAATGCAACTGCTTGTTGTGCCCCTCTAAATTGACCGCACCATTCATTATAATTCTCATCTTCAAATTTAATCCAAGTCCAGTCTTGTGAATTCCACGGATTTGAAATGTCGTAAATTCTCTCTTTGAATTGTCCCGAATATGGTTGTTCTATTATTTCAGCTTTGGTTATCAATCCGTTCGTCCTCCAAAATAAGTACGTGTTATCCCTTATTCATTTTGATTGTCCTTTATTACAATAGCAACAATCTTTGAGAAAACAGCCTAATTATTTTATTCTTTTCATTTTATAACTTGTTTAGCTAAATGCTTCGTTAAAAAAGAGCTGCCTATGCAACTTAATGATCTTTAATTAACGCACTCGTTAGTTGAACAAGGGGCAATATAATGTTTATTAGTTAACTTCAACTACAAATGTGTAGAATGCCATTTAGAAGTAGTATAGCTAGAACAGCTAATACAATGATGATAGACCAGAAAAGTAAAATTTGATTGTACCTATTCCTATTTTGAATTGTGCGTTCGTCTTCAATTATCTCGTTCTCTTTTTCCATTGTTATATCGGATAACTCCCAAAAGCAAAATT
Source organism: Lysinibacillus sp. NPDC093190 (assembly GCF_050280425.1). Lineage (NCBI taxonomy): Bacteria > Bacillati > Bacillota > Bacilli > Caryophanales > Bacillaceae > Lysinibacillus > Lysinibacillus sp. NPDC093190. The sequence continues at coordinate 61,234 of NZ_JBNNVG010000006.1, forward strand.
AAACTCATAGGTATAGTCCCGTATGAGTATGGGTGTTCAAATAGAGCAACAAACAAATTAATTACAACTAAAGTCGCAACGCACAACCAAATACTTACCGTTTTTTTTCTGTTAGACTGCACTAGACTCCTTCTCCTCCAAGAAACTAGAATAACAAGACAAACAGTTATTGCTATAGAAAATCACCATTACAATCCTAGTTTAGAGTTGGCTCTTAAAATTTCTGAATTTTTAAACAATAATGTAGAGAATATTTTCATTTTAGCAAATTGTTCTTTTGTTAATCCAGCTTCATTTCTAAAAAATTTGATATTATTTTTAACCATATTTATTAACTCCTAAAGCAAAATGATTCCAAGCCTCTAAAATTAAAATCATCCTTCCTGCACTTCCAAAAATAAAGATTTCTTTACATCTAATATATACAATTTAACCAAAAGATTGTTGCTTATGGTTTTGCTATCTTCTCCAACTAAACCAGCAAATAAGTTGTCAATATCTTTCTCTCAAACATAAAAAATCCTCCAGTTAAACTATGGAAGTTTTTTCTTTAAGTAGTTAAAAGATCCCTCCAAGATATATCTAGGAAATATTTTTTCCTCTTTAGTAAAGCATAAATCCAGTGAAGAAGCTTATTAATACAGGCGACAATCGCCACTTTTGAAGGCTTTCCTTCTAAGCGTTTCTTGTCGTAGAACTCTTTGAGCTTTTTATTTCTGGAACTTCTTATTCCACATAAAACAGCTAGATACAAACTGTGTCTTAGTCTGCTGGAACCTCGTTTGGTTATCCGATTCATCGTCGCTGTGAACTTTCCAGATGAATGAACAACAAAGTTTATTAAACAATCGCGCCATATTGTTGAAGATCACAAAATATAAAAAGTGACGACTGCATACATACGTTGTAATGAAGTAAACTATATTATTAAAAGCACAAATGATTTCGTGCTTTATTAGTTTAGTTTGACTCTTCAATAGGAGTTGGATAATTACAGAATATAAGGTAGGAATTATTAAGAAAAGAAGGAGAGATACGATGTTCGATCAAGTTGCGTATTTTATTTTTAAAGCCCTGGTAATTCTAACGGTTTTGGTTGTTGTGGTTGGAATCCCTCTTGGAGATACACTGTTTAGAAAAAAATAAGAAGGCTGGGACAAAAGTGTTTCAGCCAATAAAAATACCGAACTATCCAATGCAACGCTCATGAAGTGTTTCGAAATAGTTCGGTTTTTCTATTTATCGTGTTTTGTTAATTTAGAGATTATTCGGCTTTATGAAGGAACCATTTAGTTATGTTCCAGCCTCTTTTTGATTTTACATCTTGCTTCGTTTCTATAATAGATTTAGGGATTGGTGAAAAGTAGTGGACCATATTGAAGTAAAGCACTTGTTACTTGAATAATGATTAAATAAAATCTTTAATTTGTTCCTTAATCTCATCCCAAATATCCATTTGTTGTGAAATGTCTTTAATCAGGTGAACAACATTCTCTGAAATAAGAATATTTTCTTCACAAATGGTTGCACATAGGTGTTCTAATGCCACTCCCCACTCTCTATGTTCTAAATATTCTAATACAGTAATACGGTCTTTTTGTGGTAATCTAGTACGTATTATTTGGATAGTACCTCTACTGGTATCGTTGGCTTGTGATACATAAAAACTTGGCATTTGAAAATCGGGTAGAGCAAATGCTTATTTCAGCTTGTCAAAAATCTAACTATTTCATAGTTGAAGCATTAAGAAAAAACAAAAAGCACCTTTATTCAGATGCTTTTTAAGTAGATTCAGTGGTTTCATCGTTATGTTGAATGAATATCTGAAAGATATTATGCAGCAGAAGATTGAAAACATTTATTCAAACAGAAAAACAACCAAAGATTGGCTGTTTTCTCAGTGTTTAAACAAAAAAATTCCATATGTATTTAATTCCATCCCATATAGCTAAGGCTAAGATTACTGCTAGAATCCCTTTGAAAATATCTTTCATTTAGGCACCCCCTTTGAATTGGTTATTTATTAAATTATTATTTATTAAAAATTACTTATTTCTTTCAAGTTCTTCAATACGTTTTTCTAACTTTTTGATTTTAGAATCAGCTGAGACCGCAAAGGCAAATGATAGACTTGCAAAAGAAGAGGCCATAAGTGCAAAAGAGTTCATTTAATTACCTCCAAATAATAATAAAGGAAAACTGTTGTAATTAATTTACGGATGAAAATGGAAAAGGTTTCAAATAATCCATGGCGATTGAAAAAGAAAAAGCCGCAGCTTCTTTATACGCTACAGCAAACTAATGAACAATATGAAGAAAATAATAAATAAGGTAATCCACTACTTATTACAAATATCCAAGAATTTATGAGAAATCATATTTAAACTAACTGAGTGCTTTAGTTAAAAATTCGGTTTGCGAAATATCAAAACAAAAAGACAGAGTTCATTCTCTACACATTTTGTAGATTTAATATGTCTTTATGTTTTAATAGCAACAATCTTTTAGAAGACAGCCTTTTTAAAAAACAGGATTGAGTTCTACAAATTGTAGAATTCAACCCTGTTTTTATTTTTCACCTTATTGAACAACGATCTTTCTGAAAACAGCTAGTTAAATTTACTTTAGCAATTTAAACCAGATCACTTGTTAACCAAAATGCTCACACATTTGCTCACATAATTATTTTTTTGAGTTAATTTTATTTAACACAGTTTATTTGAGGATTGCTTAAAACCTTGATAAATCAGACTTAATCGAACTGCATTTACTAAGTTAAACTAGTTTGATTAAGTGACTTTACCCTTCTTGGATCAACGCCCTGATTTATTTTAAATCCTTTTTTATTCCTGATCAAACCATAGTGGATCTTTGTCATCAACGTCGCCATTATAATTGATTAGAATTTCATCTCCTGCTTTAATGTCTCTGAAAGCAAAGAAGTCAAATGTGCGATTTTTAAAATTAATCTCATACGTTGCATTAGGTTCATAAGAATGGTTAAACAACATTCCATAACCAAGAAGGATAGCAGATTGACCTATCCCATACTCAAAAGCATAATCAGCGAGTAAGGTTTGCTCAACGTATTGATGCTGTTCGTTTGGATAAGAAATGACAGGTGCTTCGTGTAAAAGCTCTCCTTTTTTGATATCACATGTTGCAAATACCCCTCTATTGAATTCTCCATCACTTAATGGGGATTTTTTTATCTCAATCATGTTTGTATTCTCCTACTCACTTTTAAAATATTCTTTCTAGCTGTAACATTTAGCTCTTTTTTTATCTGTTGTAATGCTTATAGCTAATACGTCGTTTAGCGTGACTCTTTTGGTGGTTGGCAGACGTCACATTTACGTTGATGTTTATTTTTAAATTTTGTAAATGTTTTTTCAAAGTTGCTACCACACGCACATTTAAATAATAACTTTTGAGAGAAACCGTGATATTCAGTCGTTAGCAACTTACTTTCCGAATTATTCTCAACAAATTCTTTAATTTTATCAATTGTCCATTTTTTATTCAATCTCTTACACCTCTATATTTTATCTCTATGCGGAGGCTTTCTTGGCATCCGTTCAGTTATAAGGAACATCTTAATTACCTTAAGCTACTTATTATAACATGAACTGGTACATAATTAAACAAATTCAAGATAGCGTTATCTAACATCTCACTACAACTATTGTTATATCAACGGTTTCTTAACACTTCATGAGGAAGAAAAAAGATTCCCCCAATTATTTATGGCGGCATTTCAAATGTTACAAGTGCTAAGAATTCGGAAAAACTTACGTACACTCTAGGTCCTCACCAATAATTGCACAATCACTAGGTTTCCTCCTGTTTGACGAATCATACTCTAATCATTTGCTTCAGTTTTTCAAAAGGCACATATCCAATAATGGGTTCATATGATTTATTGTGAATAATCAAACGAGAATTAGGAATGCCCATTACCTTATATTCAGCTGCAATATCTGGGCTTTTTTCAACATTCACTTTTATAATTTTTATCTTGCCACTAAATTCTTCACTGAGTTGATTAAGAACCCCTGCAAGCATTTTACACGGGCCACACCACTCAGCCCAAAAATTTAATAACACAACTTTTTTAGTATTTAAGTGTTCTCTTAATTCTTTCTTTGTTGTTACATGAACAATCGACATAATTCTTTTCCTCCTTTGTGGAAATAAAAATCTTGAAGTTATAATATGCTTATAATTATTATTAGACCCTACTCTCTCTCCCTTTTATCACACATTAAAGACCTCTAATATCCGTAATTAAGTTAAAAATTTTTTAAATTGTACTATCGAAAACAACTGCCATCGCGGATTTATATCCCTCAGCCGCTGCAACAATTAATGAAGACTGGCCTAAATTTGTTGTCTCTCCCGCTGCATAAACATTTTCCTGTGACGTACGCCCTGCCGAATCCACAACAATGCTACCATTTTCATTTAAATGACAACCAAGTTGCTCTGCAAATCGATTTGGACGAACAAAGTTTGGCACTATAAAACCTCCAACTCTTTCTATTTCAAGTCTTGAACTAAACACTATTTTGTTTAAATAACCATCCTCACCATGAAGATTCTGAATAGGTTCAGTAATGACAGTTATATCTTTTCTTTGTAGTTCATTCAATGTCGGAGCAGAAAGTTCATGCCCATTTGTGGCTATCACTAAATCCTCTGACCAGTTATAAACAAGCTTTCCTTTAAAAAGGGTCTGTTCTTCATTTTCTGAAATAATAATTAGGGGTTGATCTCTTAATTCCCATCCATCACAAGTTGGGCAGCTGAATAAACTTTTCCCATAATACTTTCGAATATCCGGAATCGACGGAAATTCTTCTTGAACACCCGTTGCCAATATAATTCTCTCTGCAACATACTCAACTTCTTCTAAAGTCTCAATTTTAAACAAGCCATTTGGTTGTTCTTTAATATTTATAACCGTGTTTTGATAATAATGAATTGACGGGTATTTACCCACATCATTCAAAGCTACTTCTTTAAACTTAGCTGGTTTAATTCCATCACGCGTAAGAAATCCATGTGATTCCTGTGTTACACGATTCCGATTTGTTGCATTATCAAATAATGCGACTTTTTTCCGAGATCTTCCTAAAATCAAACTTGCATTTAGCCCAGCGCCACCTGCACCAATAATTGCACAATCAAATAATTCCATCATGTAACTCTCCTTCATAGGTTGTTTAAAGTACATGTTGTTTCGCATTACAACATGCCGTCTAGTTCAAATTAAAGTTTAAAAATAAAATGATTCTTAGCTATTTGAAGTAAGAAATTAAGTTCGGGTCGTTTTAATCGCAGACTTAAAAGATTCTTTATATCTCTAATTGTTCAAAAAATAATGGTGGACTATAAATCCACTACTATTTTTTCACAAGATCCGATATTTTGCTGTTTCTTAACTCATTCTCTAGTTTTTCTTCTGCAGATAGCATTACTTCTTTTATTACACACTTAGGATCGTTGTATAAACAACAATCAAACAAAGACGATTTGCCTTCAATTGCATGTATTATATCTAAAAATGAAATATCTTCCCAATTCTGACTAAGTGTATAGCCACCATTGGCACCCGATATAGAGTTGATCATTCCCTCTTTTACTAACTTAGTTAGGATTTTAGACAAATACGTAGGAGAAACATCTTGCATCTCAGCTAATTGTTGGACACCTAAAGGTTTATTTGGTGTTTCCTTTGCAAGAAAAAGCATTGTGTGTAGTGCATAATTTGTAGCTTTAGAATATTTCATAATCGTTATTCACCTCAATTAGAGACTTTACATATCTATAATAGCATCGAATATTAGTTATTTCAATATTTGTGTCTTCATTGTGATTTTGAAGTGAAAATCAACCATCTTCTAAAGATAGCGGCTAACTTTGTCTCTTTAAAATGGTAAGCATCTGAAAAATCTGTCCTCTATGATGTGACTCGTGTTCAAGGAGATGGTAAATAACCCACTCAGGTGTGACATCGTAATGTGGGAGATTTCTGGATGTACGCCAATCCTCTAAGTCCATTGAACGAAAATGGAAAAGCAGTTCATCACGCACACATTGTAGACGATGTAAATGTTCATCTAAGGTTTGTCCCTCTATATGGCTCAATGTGTCATCCTCATTACGGTCTTCTTGAGAAAATAAAGAACGGATCTTTGGATTCCATTTACCGCCAAGAACTTCTTCATAGAGCCAGTCTGCCTCAATTAGAGCGATATGATATAATAATGATCCTATTGAGTGACCGTTTAGTTTGGCATCGAGCTGTTCCTGACTTATATCTGATATTTTTTCTAAAAGCGTTCGCCGAACATCTTCCAAACACCATAGCCATCGACCAATCTCTGTTTCAAAATCTGATAAGGGGACGACAATCAAATTTTTTCTCTTCATTTATTTCTCCTCCGTATTCCTCAAAATTTGCCCGTTTGCATAATAATCCCCTCTGAACTTAGCCGTTCGCTGGTCAACTCGCGCTTAACTATCACTAAACCATGTAATGCTTTCCATTAACAATATTTGTATCTCCCTTTCCATACAATACGTTTTTTGGATTTATCACGATGAGTAAAACCGCTACTACTGAATAAAGAATTGCGCTATACATGATTAATTCCAGTAAGTTACCATTAATTAAGCCAATAAAGAAATTAAATAATTGGTGGATGATGATTGGGATGATTAAATTTTGATTTAAGTTATAGAATGCTGTCATGACGATCTTCGTAGACATAAGTGCAATCATAAAGAATACAATATATTTGATTAAATCAATGCCCACTAGCCCTGTAGTAAACCATATAGGCAGATGCCACATCCCCCACCAAAATCCTATGATGATTGAAGCCATTAATGGTGTATGCTTTTTTTGGAGCTCAATTTGAGCGAAGCCTCGCCACCCTATTTCTTCTCCTAATGGCCCTGCAAGAAGGTTTTTAAAAAAGAAATAGATCAGCATTTCCCATGAAGAAACAGTAAAAATAGAGTCTACTTCACTGTTTTTCGATACGAGAAATACAATCATCAAAAATATGAATGTTTGAATCAACATCGCAGAAAGAATCACAGAAAACTTAAGTTTATTGTTGAATTTATCTTTAACAAATTGGATTAAACTCTGCCCAGGATAGATTTTTTTAAACAGCACTGCAAAAGCAAAAGTTGAGGACCAAGCTGCTATACAGAACATTACATCAAAGGCCCATGTAGGAAATCCTAACATATGTATGGCTCCTACAAGACAAAAAAGTGGCAAAAAAATGATATTGGTTAGTAGAATAAAACTTGCCACTGGTTTTTTTAGTTTCTTTTCTCTATACATGCATATTCCCCACTTCACACTAAGTTTTCGTAAAAATAATATTAATTAAGAATATCTTTAGCTTAAACCTAGGGGTAACTCACAGGTCAATACATTTACCACCTCAAAATTCGGCGAAAGAAAAAATAAAAAATACCCTTCAAAGACTTAAAGGGTAAATAAATATATTTTTTCTATTCATCGAAATATGTAGTTTTAATATTTTTCATGTCCAAAAAATTTTCGATTTTTAGTTGCTGCCTTCCGTTCGCTTTAGTAAAATGCTCTGAAGCAAAATTTGATATATCTGTCAAGTTACCATTTTCGACCATTCCAGCAACTTCATCTTCAAATTGTGTTAAAGTTTCTCTGATTGATGAAACAAATTCATAGATTGTCTTTGAAGGTTCTTTATAATCATCAGGGATTTTATTATTACTAATAAAATCATTGAAATTCGCATCATTCTTTTCCCCTTCAGCTATTAATTTAAGTAATTTTTCCTGATCAGATTCAGTAGCATCCTCATAAAGATAAACAATCTTTTCCATTTCTTTATCTATCACATGACTATAATCCATATACTTTTTTAAACTTACTTTCATTTCAGCTTCACTAATATTTTCATTGTCTTTATTAGAAACAAATATATCGTCAGGAATGTTAACAGGTACATTGCTAACAGATTTTTCATTGCTTTCTTTGTTGCTTTCTTTGTTGCTTTCTTCGTTAGGCGTTGTATCGTGTGAACAAGCATACATCAATACAATTGTGAACGCCATTAATAGATATAAAGTAAATCTTTTCATCTTTATCTCCTTCTTAATCCTTCAAATATTTCTAGTATTGCTGAAGATATAAGTTCTAACACCCCCTTTTACATAATAATTTTCACTTGATTGGTGCAAAAATCTCTAAAAATACACGTTCAAGTCCATCTTCATAAGTTGTCAGTAAGAGATTTATATAAACTTGCCCCAAAAGTTCAAACCCTTTTTCTATTGCTACATTTCTTAAATTCGCTTCCATGTTATGATCAATACTTTTTCCACCAGTTGACCATCTTCCATCTTCAATAATTGTATAAATACATTTTGGATGGGATAGGATTTCACCTTCTATTTCTTCATCAGGGTCTTCCACTTTTCTTACAATTATAAACTTATCATCTATCATACCTTCTTCATTGAAACAGATGACTCTTCTTAACGATGTGAGAGTAACTGCTTTTTTTAAGCTGTCTGCATTCTTTTTTAGACTGTCGTATTCATCATATGCCGTAAAATGTTCAATTTCCCCCTTTATTTCTAAAGGCTTCATTTCCTTAACTATGTATTTTCCAAAAAATTGTTTAATTTTTTCGCAATCTTCTTTTACTATCCGAAGCTTTTTTAAAAGAAGCTTTTTATACTCTATTTCCCGTAAAACCTCTTGTTCTTTCTCTTCTAATAATGATTGTATTCCCTCAATACTCTTACTTTTTCGTAATTCCTGGATTTTTTTAATTTCAATATCAATTTCTCTATAGAAATTTACTGTTGTTATATCATAAATATCTAAATGATTATATTTTCTATATCCATTCTCCATATTTTGCTTTGGCTTTACTAATTCCTTTTCCTCGTAAAATTTCAAGGTATCTCTAGATACACCTAAAAAATTAGCTACTTGCCCAATTGTGTACATTTTAGTCTCCTATCTTGCTGCAAATTTTTTATGATGTTTCACATTATCTTATTTTAACCACTTACCCATATTATTTCCATTTAGTAAAATAGATAATGCCAGATGATACTCTTCTCTTGTAAATGAGTATAGAATGATAATTTTTCGTATTAGGTTTGATTTTGAGGCACGGAGGCAAGATGAGATGACGACTATTTATATGGATCAGGATTTCGATTAAGTGAAAGGTTTCTCAAAATTAAATACCAATTTTTTTAATGAAAGAATGGGCGTAACAATTATAAACCCGCTCCTATCTTACTCGGACTCTCCAACAGTGCAGTCAGGGGAAATTACATCCCACTTTCCAAGTAGCGTCAAGCCAGCTGCTTTAGCTAAGAATGTTGAAGCTTCGTTAGCGAGCTGGCATCTATACTGCGGTTCGTATCCCTGCTCATAGGCGTACTTGCAGATTGAACGTACCACTTTGCGAGCATGACCTTTTCCCCTAAAAGATGAAAGAGTCAGTACGCCAAGATCCGCAATTTGCATATCTTCTTCCCAAGGATACATGCTAGCAGCGCAGACCAAGCGATCTTGCTCAAAAGAGCCGAACATTGCCCAGTGATCCAACTCCACATAAGCGTCATCCAAGTCTTGTTCAGAAGCGGAAGACTCGAACTCTGAGAAAATTGAATCATCTCGTTCTGTTAATTGGCGCAATGTACCTTCAAGATCTTCTTGCAGCAAAACGTTCTTTTCTGCTTCTGAAAAATAAAAAAGATAATCTGCGCCATGCAATGTGACTCCTGCTTCATTTAATTTCTGACGGAAAATCCGCTCTGACAGTTCTTGTTCTTTAGAAAGGTCTAACTTTTTGGCCATCTCAGGCGTCAAGACTGCCAAAATCCGACCGTCAGCAGTTTCCAGCACCATGACCCGACTGTCTTTGCTCAGGTCAGGGTTGATGGTGACCGTAAAGTTTTCAGCGTTGTAGATAACGTCTCCTTTTAAAAATTGCGACTTCCAATAGTCAGTTATCGTTTGTGAGAACATACTCATTCCCCCTATAATTGAAATTCTATTTAAAAACACCACATTTACCCTATTATTTTCTAACCTTTTTGTTTTTCTAACTTTTTTCCATAGTTCCTTCACCTAATTCTATTAACCATTTACTTCAAAATTGTAATTATTTAATCATTCTCTAGCATTCTTTATTTTTTCGGCTAAGCATTTTTTAACGAATTTCACCTTAAAAAGACACTTAGGACGAATTACTAGTATTATAAAGCTTCACACCGTGCGAAGCTCAAGTATTTTTAAAAGTGTAAAAAAATGCCCAAAAAAGATTTTGAAAAAATCTTCAAAGAATAGTTTTTGAAATAAAGTTGATTCATTTTTAATAAAGATATTTAATTAAGCCCCGCATTTTTTACCCATTTCTCCGTTATCTCAGCGAATTTTTTAACTGCTGGTGAAATAGGCATTCTGATGGCTAATCCAATCGTTCGAGTTTGCTCTAATTCAAGTGGTATGACCTTTATGGTATCCAATCCTTTAGGGATGATCATTTCTGGTAAAATGCTAATACCTAAATTATTTTCAACCATAGAAAAAATAGAATTTTCGTTCATATTCTCGAATCGAATATTTGGCTGGATATTGTTCTCTTTAAAAAATAGTTGTATATCGTCAAAGCACTGATAAGTTGGCATGATGAAAGGAGCATTTTCTATATCTTCCACCGATAGATGTTTGTTGCTATGTAAAGGTGATTGCTCTGATACTACACATAAAAGTGGCTCAGTCTTTAACTTTACAATATCGAATGAATGTAAAGAGGTAGTTTTGTTATTAACAAAACCACAATCCACTTCACTATCTAGTAACCATTTCTCTATCTCGGCATAATTTCCTTCTATTAGTTGTATTTCTATATCAGGATATTGCTTCTCCATTTCTTTGATAATATAAGGACTCCAGTTTGTAGATATACTACTAAATACCCCTACCTTTACCGTCCCTTTATTCAATCCGTTAATAGCGTTTACTTCCTGCTTTAGCATATCGTTATAATATAGAATCTCTCGAATCGTGACTAATAGATCCTTCCCATTTTGAGTTAGCTTAATTGCAGAGTTGTTACGAATAAATAAAGGAAAGTTAAACTCTTTTTCTAAACTTGTAATGGCATGACTTACAGCAGATTGCGTTAATCCTAATTCCTCCGCGGTTTTCGTAAAGCTATTTACCTCTGCTGCTTTACTAAAAATTTCATACTTTACTAAACTCATCGTCAACACCCCAAGAAATTTTTTCATGTACTTCATTATAATTATTCGCTGTATTAATGACAAACATATACTTATAATCAGAACAAGCTTAGGTAAAACACTGTTTTTATTTAATAAAAACGTAAAGGAGGGTTTATCATGGTACAGAAAATTTTAATTACAGGAGCTGCTGGAAAGATTGGTCAACAGATAACCAATACTTTAATGAAGCAAACAAGCTATCAATTAAGATTGGCAGACATTAATTTATCTCCATTAGAAAAATTTAAAAAGTCGCCAGATCATGAGGTTACATATCTAGATGTTTCTAGCTTAGAAGATTGTCAGGAAGCATGTAAAAACATAGATATTGTTATTCATTTAGCAGGAGATCCTTCTCCAGATGCAGATTTTTATACTTCTTTATTAGAGAGTCATATCAAAGGTTCATACAATATATTTAAAGCCGCATCGGATAACGGTGTAACAAGAGTCATAGCTGCTTCAAGTGCTCAAACAGTTGAAGGATATCCACTAGACTTTCAAGTGACCGATTCTTCACCTATTAGACCAAAGAATATGTATGGGGTTAGCAAATGTTTCGTGGAAGCACTTGCATCTTATTTTGCTTATGAGAAACAGTTGCAAAGTATCGCTATCCGTATTGGTGCTTATGACGATTACAAGCCTGAGGGTCAGCCACTTTCAGCTCGAGACATGAGTGCGTATATAAGCCCAGAAGATTTTAGTGACCTTCTTCTAAAAACGATTTCAGCTAAAAACCTGCCTCCCTTTTCAATCTTACATGGTCTATCTGATAATCGTTTTAAACGTTTAAATATTGAAGAAACAAAAAGATTAGTAGGATATACTCCGAATTCAGATGCGTTTAAATTGTGCGGAATTCAGTTTTTTGACCGTTAAACGTTGCATACACAAAGCACATATCAATTATGCCGAGGCATAATTGCGTCCGAAAGGCTTTCGGCCAACAGATGTTTTTGCGCGAAAGCGTAGCGGCAGCAACGTGTTTTGTCTGTGCGAAAGCGAAGCGACAGCAAAAGGGTTTTATCTGCGCGAAAGCGTAGCGGCAGCGGCAACAGCAACAGATGTTTTTTGTGCGAAAGCGCAGTGCTAACGTAGCGGCAGCAACATGATGTTGGTCATTCGGTCGTGTGTTGCTGTCGTTGCAGAAATCAGCCCCTTTCAGCTCGAGACAGACATGAGTACTAATGTAAGGCAGAAGACTTTAGTGACCTTTTCCTTATCTGTTTCTAGTTTAGAGAAGCAAGAAATGAAATCCATATTTCGATGAAAATTTAAATGTTTATATTTTAATATAAATATTGAAAATATGTATAAGAAATAAAGTGAAACATCAATCAGTGGGGGTTCCCTCCCCCCATTGATATCGAATTCAGCTTTTTGACCGTTAGCCATTGCATACAAAGCACATTTAAAAGGAGAATTTTCAGTGAAGAGCCTAACAAAAAACGCTAAAAAGGAAAAGATTATTCAGTCAGAACAGATAGAAAATAAAAAGAAAAAAACTTATAAAGACTACTGGAACGAAATTATTAAAGCTCTTATTGCTACCAAGTAAATCTTTAATAATATATTAAATTGATATTAATTACGCCCACAGCATATAAGCCAAATTTAATGCCAAGAGAATTTCAGGTAAGTTTTCTGAATTTTCCTATAATCCATTGACGTTTTTGAGGTAGCAATCATCTCAAATTCTATCATGAACTAATTTCAACATCGAGCCTACACACTTCCGAAAAAAGGTCGATTCAAGGTTTTAAATGAACCCCGATTCGACCTTTCCCTCTTCTATCCGATTTGACTATGGTGCGGTGGCATGAATTGTTTGCGCCTGTACATTCGGGGATATTAAATATGCTATTAACTAGACTCTATTTTAGTACACTTCTTGCCAAATCGATAAAGACCTTCATTGATGGTGAAATCCATTTCTCTTGATGCCACAGCATTTGAGTAGCAAATCGTATTTCCGATAAATCCCAAGGTAAAGCAATCAGTTCTCCCCGCTCCATCTCTCCCTTTATGGCCATTTCAGGTAGTAAGGCAATGCCGAGCCCAGCCATTGTGCATTGCTTTATGGCCTCTACACTATTAAACTCTAGTTCCGTTAAGCTGTCGGCCCCCTTCCTCAGTAACGTTCGATAGAAGAAAGTCCGATAAGAGCAACCTTTTTCACTTAATAGAATTTGCTCTCTATTAAAATCCTCTATGCTTAATGTAGAGCGTGTCGCTAATGGATGGTCGGGTGAAACTACCATTAGAAAAGGTTCGTCCAATAAAATCTCTGTATGAAGATCCGTAGATACGACAGGTTCATCCAGCATAAAGACCACATCAACATTTCCTTCTCTCAGACTTTGTTTCAAATGGTGACTAGACAAGGGCCTAAACAAAAGACGAACGTGCGGATATCGTTCGCGAAAAAGCCGGAGCAATGCAGGTAGCCGGTATGTACAGAGCACTTCGTCTGCACCGATTATAACCGTACCAGTTAATTCTCCGCTTTGACTTGAGACATACCGAGCCTCCTCTATATCATTTAAAATTTTGTTGGCATAGGGTAACAATTGCTGGCCTGCATCTGTTAATACGACACTCTTGCCTAAGCGATCCAGCAGCTTGACCCCCAATTCTTCCTCTAAAGCCTTAATTTGCATGGTTACAGTAGACGGAACATAGTTCAATACTTCGGCAGTACGGCTAAAACTGCGTGTGGAAGCAAGCGTCCAAAATGTTTTAAGTTGGCGGATTTCCAATGAGACAGCACCTCTTTATTCAAAAAAAATGAACGTTATGGTCAAAAACGTTTCGTTGATTTGATGGTAGCAGTATCGTAGAGTAAAAATCAAGCTTCAACACCAAATCTTGTATAACGAAGGAGAATCACATAATGAAAGATTACGAAATTTATTCACTGGGAGATGTCGTGCTGCAATCGGGCGAAAAGTTGCCTCAAGCCTTTCTTGCCTATAAAACCTATGGAACTTTAAATTCGACCAAGTCAAATGTAATTGTCTACCCTACCTGGTTTGCTGGTCAGCACACTGATAATGAGTGGTTGATTGGACCTGGTAAAGCTCTCGACCCGGACAAATATTTTATTATTGTGCCTAATATGTTGGGGAATGGTCTTTCTTCCTCCCCAAGCAACACACCAGCCCCTTTTGACAGAGCAAATTTCCCGCTCATTACGATTTATGATAATGTTCAGCTACAACATCGGCTAATAACTGAGAAATTTGGTATTAAGAAAATTGCTCTAGTCGTTGGCTGGTCGCTCGGAGCGCTGCAAACCTTTCAATGGGGAACAAGTTATCCTGAGATGGTCGAGCGGATTGCACCGTTTGGCGGAACAGCAAAGACTAGGCCACATGCGCAAGTGGTTTTTGAGGGGCTTATCGCAGCATTGCAAGCGGACTCTAATTGGAAGGAAGGCTTCTATGACAGTCAGCCTGTAGCAGGACTCGCCGCGATGGGACGCGCCTATGCTCCTTGGGGGTTTTCTCAGGCTTATTATTTAGAGCAACTCTATCAGTCGGAGGGATATTCGACGTTAAAGGTATATCTGGAAGACTATTGGGATCAAGTGTTTCTTTCTTTTGATGCAAACGATTTGATTGCTATGCTCCGTACAGGAATCAACGGGGATATTAGTGCCAATCCTCAAGACAACAGAAATTTTGAACAGGCATTAAACAAGATCACTGCTCATGCTCTTGTTATGCCAGGATCGACTGATCTGTTCTTTCCTCCTGAGGATAATGCAAATGAAGTGAAATATATGCCTAATGCTATTTATCAGCCAATCAAATCTAAGTGGGGACATTGCTTTGGAATTGGACAAAACGAACAGGATTCTCTCGTGATAGACAACCATCTAAAACAATTTTTGAAGTCAACTAGAGCGGAGAACTAGATTATAGATCTTCTCCAAAGTAGCACGTTTTGAGACTTCGTTTTACCGAATAGAGCTGATTGTAAATCGGAAAGTTCGCGAAAATTTGATTGAGTGCTTGACTTTATAGCCGACTAGAGGGTGTATACTCATTCCGAAATATAAAAAGAGAAGGTGAAGAATTGTTTAAAATCAGCGAATTTTCCAGGCTAAGCAGAATTCCGCTGCAAACTCTGCACTATTACGATCAGCTCGGAATCTTAAAACCTACCAAAACCGATGAATCGACCGGATATCGGTACTACTCCGCCGAACAGCTGCTAGAGATTACTCGGATTGTTATTTTTAAAGAATTGGGGTTTACACTACAGCAAATCGCGCATCTTCTTCAAGAAGATATATCCGCTGAACAGATTCATGGCATGCTAAGACTTAAAGAAAGTGAAATCGAGCGACTGCTTGATATCGAAAGGTCTAAGCTTTCCCAGGTTAAAGAACGAATACAGCTTGTGGAACGCGAAGGTAGGATGGATAAAGAACAGGAAGTTGTTATGAAGCGCGTTGAAGACATGCACATGGTTACTTATGTTTCTACTGGTACAGTTGACGATATCCCATTTCTCTTCGAAGTCTTCGATGGACTTCTCGATAGGAACTCTAGATCTTCTTTATCTGGTCCTCAAATGGTGCTGTGGGACGTACCTGCATGCCTTTGAGCTAGAGGTCGGCTATACCGTGAAACCAGTCACCACTAAGCTTCCCGAGCATCTTAATCTACGTTTCCTGTCCGTGGAAACAGTAGCCACGCTATTGTTCCGTTCAGATTCAGCGTTTTCGGAATCAGCATGCATAGACCTTGCTACATGGATTGAGCACAACGGCTACCGCATTCGAAGCGACCGACCTGGAAGGGAAATCTATGTGCCACTTTCAGGGGACCCGGGTACTTGCCTTGTCGAAATCCAAATTCCTATTGAAGAAAGAGAGAATCGTCTTCTTTGCAGTTTCTTCGGCTCCAAATTTGGAGGAGTAATTGCTGATACAAAAGGGCCGAAGTTCATGATCTATACTGGTCTTTCCGTCCAAGCCGGAATGCTACTGTTAGTGACTTGGGCAGACGGCTTGATTTATGCTTCATCCCGTTGATCATGATATGGATGGTGGCCACATGGGCGACCTCCCCAGCACAACAGTTGTAGTTCCTTGATACCACACTCGCCAGATATTGCTCTTAGCGTCAATACTTCGTTTATCCAGTTCGGTTTCGCTCTCGGCTCAGCAATCTGGGGACTGGTGATCAGTAGCTTCTCCATAGGGAATCTCGGCTGGTCGGGACTCATAATGGTCTTGCTGGCACTCCTGCTAGCAGTACGGTTATTTACTTACCATAATAAAGTAAAACTTTAATCAGTGGGGGTTTTCTTCATCACCTACCCCTCAACTTGAAAATAAGCTTCAACAACTTTCTTTTTAAACTCATAATCGTACTTTATATTCACCTAAAAAAAGTTACATCCTTAAACTTGCTAAAAGATCTCACGGTGCTTTACCATAGTTAAGCAATGATATGTGACAGTATCCATTACTCTTACACAATCTTGAAAATATCTTTACTTAAGGAGTGGTAAAATTGACACGTGTTTTATTTATTAATGGTGGATCAGAAGGACATATCAATCCAACTTTCGGCGTTGTGCAGGAGTTAATTTCGCGAGGAGAAGAGGTCGTGTTCTTTACGATAGAAGCTTTTCGAGAGCGTATTGAGAAGACGGGAGCGACTGTGCGCACGTTTGACGGTCAAAAATTTATAAAAGCCTTTATTTCAGGTGGAAGAAATCATTTACTTGAGAGAGTCAACGGACTTTTACTTACTGCAGATATCGTCATACCTAGCGTTCTTGAACAGATTAAAGGAGAGCATTTTGATTACATCATCCATGATTCTATGTTTGGTTGTGGCCATTTACTTGCCAAAATCCTAAAGCTTCCGGCAATCAATTCATGTACATCTTTTGCTGAGACTAAACAATCCTTTGATAGAACATTAGAACATCTTTCACAAAATGTCCCAGCTGAAGTTTTAAAAAAGATCAATGATGATTTTCAACAGCTGACAACAAAAATTAAAGAAAAATATGATGTTGAAATCAATTCTCCATATGAAGTTTTTTGTAATCCCGCACCGCTTACAGTCGTTTATACAACTAGGGAATTTCAACCTTTCGGAGAAGCATTTGACCAAACCTATAAATTTGTAGGTCCTTCCATCTCTTCACGCTTAACGCAGGAAGACTTCGACCTTACTGCCATCAAAGGGAAAAAACCCATTTACATTTCACTCGGTACTGTCTTAAATCAAGCCATCGATTTCTATAAGCTGTGTTTTAAGGCCTTTGGGAATACTGAGCATACTGTTGTCATGTCTATTGGGGGACAAACTCAACTTAGTGAATTGGGAGAGATTCCTGAAAACTTCATTGTAAAAACTTATGTTCCACAAACCGAGTTGCTAAAATATACAAAATTATTTATCACACATGGTGGAATGAACAGCACCAATGAAGCTCTCTATAACGGGGTTCCGCTAATCGTAATTCCACTAAGTGCGGATCAGCCAGTAATTGCTGAGCAAGTTACCAACATCGGAGCAGGTATTCAATTACAAATGCAAACCTTGACGGCAAGTCAATTAAATGAAGCTGCCGATCATGTGTTAAACAACCCTTCCATCCATAAAGCTGTTGCAAATATGAAAGAATCCTTCCAAAAATCAGGTGGGTATCACAAAGCTGTTGATGAGATTTTTAAATTTAAAAGTCAATACGGTATTTAAAAGCTACCATTATTGGTGGCTTTTTTTTGGTACTGTATCTTCAACTTTATTGAAAAAAGCATTCTTAATGAAAACACCTGTAAGATTCAATATTTAAAGAATGACAAGCAAAAAAGCTACCATGTTCAATTTTTCAAAATTTCTGCTAGGTTTGGTCAATGGTATGCCACTGGAATAGAGTTCAATACACATAAATATAGAGTTTTTAGATGTGATAGAATAATCTTTATGGAAGAGGAAGAACTTACTCCCCACTTCTCTATAGATGAACTTATTAGTCGTTCATTAGAAATTTACCAATCCGAGAAGAGGATTAACTTTGAAGTTGAGATTTTAGCACAAGCAAAGGATTTATTTTATAAAGAGCAATATCCCTCAATGACATTAGAAATTGGTAATAAAACAGTCATTAATGGATTTTATAATACTGGAGAAGAGGAATTTATCGCTAACTATTTTATGAGGTTCGGTCATAGTGTTATCTCAGTGAAACCTGAATCATTAAAACAAATTATTCAGGATAAAGTAGAGAACCTATTCAATTACTATCAAAAATTATAATTGAACATGTAGTTCATCAATGTAATTTGTGGGGTTATCCAGCTGAGTAACTACTGTGCATAAGCCATCAATTTTTTCTGACAAAGAAAAGGAGAAAAACGAAGTCGCTTTTCTCCTCTTTTATATAAAATTCGGCTATGCCTCATCTTCCGCCTTTAACCAATTCACAATTGCTACTATTGGGAATGTAATAATTGCCGTTAGAATGGCTAATATAGGTGCTATACTAATTGTTAATGCAACATACATCTGATACATAATTGGTGCAAGTAATAAAATACTTGGGACTACCCATCCGGCAACCACTACATAATGATACACAGCCTTCGCCCAATTTAATTTTAATACGATTGGTAAAACCAACAGCAAACTAATGATCGCTGGAATCGTAAATGCGTAACTAACACCTTTGAACGTAAGACTAGTTATCACAGCCAATACAATCCATAAAACTTGCGTACTCATCGCGAAATTCATAGTACCGTATTTTTTCGAAATCCACTTCGTAAAAAAGAAACTGAACACAACTGCGAGTAAGACCATCAACGTAAGAATTGTCGAATCATAAGTACCAAACATAACCATACTATATTCATTTATTTCACTGTAAAATACGATAGTTAAAAGACGAATTAGCAGGAAATAGAAAATAAAAATAGCAACAAGACTACCTATCATCGCAAAGAAACTTAAAGCAAAACCTTTAATTTGTATCACTTGCTTTTTAAAGCTGAAGAAGAATATTACAGCTGTTAAGCCAAGTAAAACAATCATCAATGGGATGACAACCTTTTCGGAATACACGATTAATGTTTTTTTCATTAATGGGAAATAAATCGCATTACTTTTACTTTCTTCTACGGCTTGAAACTCTTTCGCATCCATCATCATATACTTTTTCACTAAAGGAAAAGCATAGCTCCCGAAGTGACGAATTGTTCCCTCGTCACTATTTTCCACACGATCTATCTCCGCATGATATGCCTCTAATCCATTCATATTTGCAAAATTATAGCCTAATTTTTTTGTCACTTTTAATTCAGTAAAATCTGTATCGTTCGGCATCCTTTTATACATTTCAGAAGCAAATGAGTAAGCTACGGGGTATGGAACGGTCTCTTTATACAATTGCACTAACTTTAAATCATTTGAACTCGTTTCAAACAAAATTGGTACCCCTGTATTTCCTCTTGCTTCGAAATTTAACATTACGCTTACTTTATTCATAACATCTGTTCGATCTTTAAAAGCCCTCGCTCCAAATAAACCTGGCTCCTCACCGTCTGTTAGCACAAAATAGATTGTGTTTTTAGGTGCCGGCATTTGTTTTAACGCTCTTGCTGTCTCCATAATTGTGGCAACGCCGTAGCCATCATCTGACGCTCCAGGAGCCTCAGTTACAGAATCATAATGAGCTGTTAATAAAATCGCATTGTCATTTCCTGATGTCCCCGGGATTTTCGCAATAATATTTTCAACTGTCGCTGTACCTGTTTCTTCGGCATACTTCTCATCTTTAACATCCTTAACGGGCTTTGATTGAATTTCAACAGGCACATCTAAATTTTGAAAGTATTTGACAATATAATCTCTGACCTTTTTATTCGCAGGAGAGCCCATTGGATGCGGTTCCTTTGCAACTTCTTTTAAATAATCAAGAGCTCGTTCTGATGAAAAATCCTTTTCAGTTTCCCCCATTTCTTCTGTAGAAGGACTTAAAAATTGACTAAAACTTATAAATAGCGTTAACAATCCTAGTAATATCGCAAAAATAAGCAGTTTTCTTTTTTTCACCTATTACTCTCCTTATTCTTTTTACTTAATACCGAATTTCATGGCACCTAGACATATCATATGTTTTATTTTTAATTTATTTTCCAATCATCCAATTTCATTCTAAATCTCTTATGGACAAGAAATAATTCAATTTACAAAAAGGAAACTAAAAAACATCTCCATTGAAACAAGGGTTGGGAAGAAATCACCTAGAGAGTATACTAAAAAGATAAACAAAAGAAGCCTTTCAAATTAGTTGAAGGTTGGCAAACAATAAATTTCTTCACCATATTTTCCCATAAATTTCAAAATCCTAACTAACATTTTGAGATAATAAAAGAAAACACTAATACATGTATTGGGAACGGAAATCAACCCTACGTTATGGTGATGAACCATACATACTTTATCGTTGAATCCAGTTCGATTCATTCAAAAGCACAACGAACATCAAAACACCTTTTTATTCTTCACTATAATTAAAAATAGGGGTGAAACATGATGAACAACATGATTCAAGATATGATTGATTGGATTGAAGAGCATCTGTTTGAGGGTTTTTCTCTGATGAAATTAAGTGAAGCAATGGGTTATTCTTCTTACTATTGTTCCTTTAAATTTCATCAAATAACGGGCATTAGCATTAAACGCTATATGACCCTGAGAAAAACCTATCTTTCTTCAATCAGTCTTTCTGAAACAGATGAAAGGATCATTGAAATAGCGATCAAACATGGCTACTCGTCCCAAGAAGCATTTTCTCGAGCTTTCAAGGAGATATTTGGAGTTAGTCCCAATGCCTTTCGCTTAAGTCCTGAACCATTACAATCATATGTAAAACTCACTATGAATGAAGAGAGGGGTTATTATATGGACATTTCAAAAAAATTAAAAATTGAAGAGTTA
Organism: Lysinibacillus sp. NPDC093190; assembly: GCF_050280425.1. NCBI lineage: Bacteria > Bacillati > Bacillota > Bacilli > Caryophanales > Bacillaceae > Lysinibacillus > Lysinibacillus sp. NPDC093190. The sequence goes on from NZ_JBNNVG010000006.1 coordinate 82,536, forward strand.
CAAAACCGTGTGGATGCGTATTTTGATCACGAAGTATTAAATGTTCTAAATGGACAAGTGATGTATGAAGAATTCAGTTCTCAACAATTAATGGGAAAGAGTGATTACGCACCTTTTAATGAAGCGATGTGTGTACACGACACCTTTAAAACTATTTTTAGCGACTCATTTAAACAAATTCGAGCAACTGGCCATCAAGTCTCACTTGCGGATTACGAAGCTATTACAGTTACACCACTTGAAAAGACCTTATTTTCAAAAGAATATCAATGTATCGTTCTCTGGTTTGGTGAAGATATGTTCTGTCAAATGAATTTAATAACGGTCTTAGCTTATTTAGAACAAACATCATTCAAAGGCACTATTTACTATCATGCGGTGAGAGAGCAAACATATGATGTGAAAGAAACTGAAATAACATTAGGCAGCTATTATGAAATATATAAAGCAGTGTTAGTAGACCACCGTATGCCAGATTTAGAGTTGATGCCGGTTATGTATCAAGGAATCAAATTGTATTTAGAACTTTTGCAAAACGACAACGAAATTACAAAATATATTCAAACACATCAACATCTATCTCACCATGAAATCGTTCGAAACTTACTGCACCTCTTCCCTCAATATAGTTTAGGGGATTCTCAATATTTAGAATTAATTAAAGCAACACAAAAAAATAAGGAGTAAAGGTGACTTTATAGTGGTGAAGAGCTGCAACATAGCTCTTCACCTTTTATTTTCACGTACGAAAAAATCCTCACTTTGATTTCAAAAAGCATCATTGACATTTCGTTAAATTTTTTATAATCTGTAACAATGCACAAAATTTGTTAAATCAAAGAATGGGGTGTATTGAATGCGAATTATAAAAGTTGTAGATTATAACCACAATTGGAGCAGCGACTATCAGAAAGAGGAACGTTCTATTAGGGCGATCCTTAAAGATGAATTGGTGAATAGTTTTCATATTGGAAGTACATCAGTTCCAGGTCTAAAAGCAAAACCCATTATTGATATTTTACTAGTAGTCAATGATATTCATAAATTGGATTCATTTTCCGAACGATTTCAAGAGATTGGATACGAAGTTAAGGGCGAATTCGGGATAACTGGAAGAAGATATTTCCGTAAAGGTGGCGATCATCGCACACATCAAATTCACGCTTTTCAATATAGCAACATTGAGGAAATTGGAAGACATTTAGCATTTAGAGATTACCTGCGAGAACATCCCGAAGTTTGTAGGCAGTATGGAGAAATAAAGAGCCAACTTGCCAAGCAGTATCCAAATGATATTGATGGCTATTGCGACGGGAAAGACGATTTTGTTAAAAACGTTGAAAAAGATGCTATTAAATGGCATTGGACTGTCCGTTAATATTAATGTTCATTTAATGGCTGTCCTCGAAAGCCCTCTTTACTATTATAAGGATATAGGATATAGAATATTGAGTAACAAAAAATTGGATATAATTTCTTATCAGACAATTTCATAAAAAGGGTGTAATGAATGAAAAAAGCAGTGAAAATAGCCTCCTAAATAAAAATTAACAGGCGTGTTGATTAGGAAAAATATAGGTTTATTATTGACCGATAAAAAAATTTTTTATTGATATTTTGTAAATGTATGCCCATTTTTAACTGATTGTAGCGTAGGGCTACTCGACTCCCGCGGGAAAGCGAGTAGCCCGTAACGGAAATCAGCATCTTCGAATTAATTCGAATGGATTAAAATGGTGAATCAACACAACTGAGAAAGTAATAATATTTAGGAGGCAAATAATAATGATTTTCAATAAAATTGATCGAAAGAACTGGCATCGACACGAGTATTTTGAGCATTATATTACCCAACAAACAACATTTAGTATGACGTCAGAAATAGATATTAGTATTCTGCATAAAAACATAAAAGATAATAATTTTAAGTTTTATCCAACATTCATATATATGGTAACAAAAGCTATCAACACCAATATTGCATTTAGAATGTGTTTTAATAGCCAAGGAGAATTAGGTTATTGGGAAAAACTAAATCCAAGTTACACGATTTTTAATGAGGAATCCGAGACATTTTCGAGCATTTGGACAGCAACATCGGATAAGTTTAAACAGTTCCATCAGAATTACGAAAGTGATATAAAGAAATATAACGGTAGGATAAGTTTATTTCCGAAATCCCCTATTCCAGAAAATATTTTTCACATATCCATGATTCCATGGAGTTCATTTACTGGTTTTAACCTTAACATTAGTAATGGAGGTAATTACCTTTTACCGATTATCACTGCAGGTAAATTTGTGCAGAAGGAAAATGCTATTTATCTTCCTGTTTCTTTACAAATGCACCACGCTGTTTGTGATGGTTATCATGCAGGCTTATTCATGAATTACCTTCAGAGTTATGCCGATGAATCCCATAGCTGGTTATTAGATTGAATATTTTCCGCTAGAACCTGCTTCTTTTGTAGAAAGCGTTCCTGCTTATTACAGGAACGCTTTCTAATCTTACCTTATGTAACAAAAAATCACTTCCGCTACTAATTTGTAATTTTTCTCATCACCCATTCAATCGGTCCTCTTTTAAATTTTTTGCTCCATAAAACAGAAAAGAAAATACTCGCTACGAAAAATAATATTGTAAATAATAATGAAAATGCTAACGTTTGGTTTTCTAACCTATTTAATAAAGCCAATATGCCAACGCCGATGAATACATGGCTTACATAATGCGTTAAAGTTGATTGTCCTGTTTGAATAAGTGATTTTATCAACCATTGTCCTGCAAACTTTTCTGCGATATAAATAGAAGCGACGATGACAATTATCGTAGAAGCGGAATTTGATAAGATATATAAAATGTTTGGTGGAATTGGCCCTGTTTGAAACAAGAATTCTGCACTGTTTACATCTAATATCGACAAAGATAGTCGCATCAATACTTTTGAAAGTACCTCTATTGTGATGAGTAAAAATAAAGAAATAAGTAACAATTTTTTTCTTACACCTTTCTTCGATAAATCAAATCTGCCAAGGATCATTCCAAGCAAAAAGAAACATATCCAAGGGAATACTGGATGATACCCATTAAACAAAAGATTTCTGATAAAACCTTCTATTGTCCAAAAATCAAAATATTCCATAAATGGTTGTTCTGGATGCCATCCTTTCAAATAATTCATTGACACTTGTAAGACTTGTGAGGTGATTAAAAAAAGACTAGATAGGATGATCATGAGCTTTGTAGAAGCTACGATAAGAAATGATCCAATCAGCATATAAACACCATAATAATGGAGGATATCTCCAGTCCAATCTGCAACATATAAAAGTAAACCTAGAATAAAAAGAAATGCGGAACGTTTCCATAATTTCATCCTACTTTCTTTAATAGAAGAAAGGTCACCTCCATTTCTAGCTTTTCTTGTCATCAAAGCAACTCCGATACCGGCCAGCGTAACAAAAGTAGCAGACGCTCTGCCTTCGAAAAGTCCAGTAAACCATATAAGCCAATCCGGCCCATTTCCTGCTGCTCCCATAATAATTTTAAAGTTAACTATAAGCATCCCAAACATAGCTATGGCTCGAGCGAAATCTAGCCCTTCAATACGTCTAGATTGTAACTGTTTGATCATAAATGTTCCTCCTTAAGTACACGATTAATGGCTTCTTTCAATATATTAGGACATCCTTTTGTAGATATTGCAGACTTTTTATATCTACTAAAATATTGATGAAACCATTATTTATCAGAAATCTATACACTTTTGATTATTGCGCGCTTCTTAATACATCATCACTATAAACTATAGGGTTGACCTAATGTCAAACCAACTTTTGTTTGTGCCCACCTCTCAATTCATTTGCCCATTATTCACTGGTAGATGCTAAAACCCACACGCCGCAAATCCGTTAGCTTTATCACATGGAATTTATACTTACAAATTCTTATATCCATTCCTTTCATTATCAGTGATAACTGTTTAAAGTTTTATCTTAGGTTTATTGTTTGACATTAGGCTAGCCCTAGAGTTTATATTTATCTAGAGAAGAGGGATATTATGGATGAAACAATTACAATAAATCAATTGGCTAAAATATTTGATATCAGTCATCATCAAATACGATATTACGAAGAAAAAGGGCTCTTATTTCCATCCTACACAGATAATAATAGATATCGAAAATATTCTCTAAAGGAAATTTATCAACTTGCTCAAATATTAATGTTGAGAAACTTAAATCTTTCAATCGCACAAATTAAAGAGGTTTTAACTACGTATGAAAAAAATGATTATTTGAGTTTATTAAGAGCGAAATCAAAAGAACTTTCAGACGAAATAAACAAACTACAAAAGATTAAAAAGGCAATTGATAATCATTATGTAAATATTACAAACAAAAAAGTAAATTCAACAAAATACTTAAAAAAAAGTCATTTAGAAAAAATAGTCACTTTAAAAACAAATGAAACTTTATCGGCCAAAGATTTTTTAACATTACAATTATCAAAGCAATTTTTTTATAATGATATTATTTATGTTTTTGAAGAAGATGAATATCATATGTGTATAAAAACAGAACATAAAGCTGATTTCATCATGAATGAAGGTAAATATAGTTCTATATTTATTTTAGGTGAATCTGATGATGAATTTGAGGAACAAATATTATCCATTATCGACAAGAAAAATACCCCTATCTATGTAATGGAGCTCTCAAGCGGCATTTTTACTAATAGTAATATTCTAGAGTTAGAAATTCTAATTCCCGAAAAAAGTGATAAAAATTAAGGCTAATCGGTATCATTTATTGCTGAATGAAGTTAAATTTATTAGAATATAAACCACATGCATAGAGAATGTTTTATTACAAAAATTGCAGTAGGCAAAGAATTTTGCTCGAGCTCATTTACAATCAAATGTGTTGCGTTTGCACGTCGTAAGTAGTAATCTTCGTACTAAACTACATTACGAGCTCCTATCATTCAAGACTCAATCAGAACAGAAGAACTCCGTGCTGCAACTTTTATTCAATGAATCGAAATGGGATTATAAATATATTGATATGTAAAACTCAAAGAAAATAATTGTGAAATAAATACCATTTTAAAAAGCTCACATATTGAACAGAATCGTTCAACATGCGAGCTGTTTTTTATACTGAATTATACATTCATATCTGTAATAGCAGGAATATTTATTTCCTTCACACATGAAACTGGTGATAAATTAATCACACATTGGACAATGGCTACAATATCTTGTACAGGAATACGTGTACCTTCATACAACTTAATTGCTTTTTCAGCCCCTTCTTCAAAAGGTACTTCAGCAGCAAGTTCTCCTGGATTAATACACGTTACAGCGATCTTATCTTTTCTCACATGCTCTCGTAAAGCATTTGTAATGCCTCGTAAGCCAAATTTAGATGTCACAAACGAAACTTGCGCATTATTCGTATGATCTAAACCTGCTGTCGATCCAATTAAAATTATTTTTCCATTTTCCGCCTGTCTTAAATTAGGTAATAGCGCCTGAATATATGTAATTGTGGAAGTTAAATTAATATTAATTAAGTTTGCAATATCCCCAACTTCATCGTTATCAAACGTATAGTCATCTTCAAAACCACGCTTTTCCCATACTCCAACATTGTAAATTAATACATCCATAGCAACGCCTTTTAAAGCTTCTTTTAAAGCAGGAATATGTTGTTGACTAGATAAATCAATAGCCAGCCATTTACGGTTTACGCCATCATTTATATCTAAACTACTTGGTCGTGTGCGTGACACCACCCATACTGTATCCCCTTTTGTTGGTAAACCCTTTACAAATGCATCACCTAATCCTTGGCTTGCCCCAAATATAATAAAGTTCTTACTCATCCAATCACCCTTTCTATATAACTACAACGTAAGTATAGTTAATATAAAAAATAGCAACAACTAATGTGATTTATGGAAATATTCGAGTACTAGAAATTACCTATGCTCGTTCATTTTAAAGTTATTTCACCCAATACGTTGTACAATCGTCACTTCGATCTAGGAAACCATATTCAATTAAGTATCTTCTTATTGATACATAATCGTTATAAATTGGCTTTAATATCTCATTTACTTCTTTTTCGTTATATTTATGCCCTACCTCAAACTTCGTTACAATGTGTTGCAGTAAAATTATTTTTCGTTTTTCCTTACTTGGAAAACTTTCAATAGGACCCTCTAAGCCATTTTTAAAATACGTCGCTAATACTTTTTCTTTCTCATCTACTGTAATCGCATAACGCTCATCCATCTGTGTCGCCCCCTTATGAATTGGCTCGTATACTTTTGTTGTTTCTAAAGCCTGCATAATTGCCAGAAAAATTTTTGCTTGTTTTTCTTTTTCTTTTAATTTAAATCGATGCTGTCGAATTGTTGAAATGCTATTTGCAGAAGTGCTATTAACAATTTCCTTATCCGGCGCCCCTGTTGCGAATAGCATCAGCAATTCGGTTTGGATATCTGATAGCCCTGTATACTTCTTATCTAATTGAAGTAACGCTTCAAACACAGAGATATGTTCATTCTCGATATGGAGTTGCATAGCTTTTTTAGCCGTAAAAAATCGATTATCTATTTTGAACACTTCTTCGGCATCAAATATTTCTTTACAAAAGATACATTCATAGCCATCACCTGTGTTTACATATCCCTTCGATATTTCCTCTATTGTCAAATCACTTATATTCATAAACAAAACCTCTCTGTGTTTATCATTCAATAAACAATATACAATAAGTTTATTTATTCGTAAACATAGATGCCATTTGTTTATTCGAAAACAAAAAGAAGAATCCATTTTGACAATAATCAATCAAAATAGATTCCTCTAGGTAAAGCATCTTAAAAGAAACGAAGGACATATCAATTTTTTATACAAAATCTTTTAGCACTAGAGAATTTCTAGCAATAAATACTGATTACACTAGAATTAATCATTTTTAGGGATAAACCAATAGTTATCTTTGTTATTGTCATCCATGTACTTTTTAAACTCTTGAGAATTATAGGCGTCTTTTACTGCTTTTGCCCAATCGGTATCTTTATTTTTTTCAGTTATTACTGCTACTAATTCGTAATTTTTCACAACATCTTCTTGCAATATTGCATTTTTCGCATCAATCCCTGAAGAATATACGATACTTCCTGGGATTACACCATAATCCAAGTCTTCTAATGTACGTGGGATTTGAGCCGATTCCATTTCTTTAATTTCCAACTCATATTTATTTTCAACGATATCTTGTGCTGTTGCTTGAATTGGATCTATACCCTCTTTAATTTTTATCCAACCTGCTTTTTGTAAAATTGCATATGCACGAGCTGCATTTGATGGATCTTGTGGAATACCAATTACGTTGCCTTTTTTAACGTCATCTAATGATTTCTTTTTACCAGGGAACAAAGCTGCTGGTACTGTTGGAACAGCTGTTAAAGAAACAAGGGATGAGCCACTTTCCTTATTGAAATTGTTCATATAAGCTGTATGTTGGTCCACGTTTAAATCTATGCCACCATCTGCTAATGCAACATCCGCTTGTCGCAAATCTGTAAATTCTGTGTCTTCTACTTTATATCCTTTATCTTCTAAAATTGGCTTTACAGCTTTTAAAAATAATTCACTATAAGGCCCAGGTGATGTGCCGACTTTAATTGTTTTCTTATTATCTGATGAGCTTGAATCTGAATTTCCGCAAGCTACTAAAAAAATGGCAAGCGATAATAGAAAAAATGCTGAAATATACTTTTTCATAAACGTAAGACCCCTTTTTTATTGATGTCTAATTTTTTTTGCTAAATAACTGCCGAGTGATTGGATAAGTTGCACAATAATAATTAAAATAACGACAGTTAAAATAATGACAAATGTATTAAAACGTTGATAACCGTATGATATGGCTAAATTCCCTATACCACCGCCCCCAACTGTACCAGCCATCGCGGTTGCGCCAATCAATCCAATTGTTGCGGTTGTTAGCGTTAATATAATAGAAGCAAGTGCTTCAGGGATTAAAAAATGTCGTACAATTTGTAAAGGCTTTGCACCTAATGATTTTGCTAATTCGATAATTCCAGGATTAACTTCTAATAGAGATGTTTCCACTAATCGTGCAATAAATGGCGCAATATAAATAATTAGCGGAACAATCGCTGCCTCTGTACCATATGTTTTTCCAACAATTAAGCGTGTGAACGGAACGATCGCTACGAGCAAAATAATAAACGGTAATGAACGAATAATATTAATAATTGAATTTAAGATGAAATAAACAATTTTATTTTCTTTAATACCATTCGGCCTTGTAAGTACTAGAAATAGTGCAAGTGGTAGCCCTAATAACGTTCCAATTAATAATGATACAGAAACCATATAAACGGTTTCGATCACGGCCTGCCAAATAATATCCGGGGAAATCCGATTCATATTTTCACATCCTCTACGATGACATTAAACTCTTTAATAAATGCTTTAATTTCTTGAATGATTGGCTCATTTGCAGAAAAAGCGATAGTAAAGATGCCTAAAGTAGTTCCCTCTAGTTCTGTAACATTGGCTAAGACAATATTGCTTTCTACAAGATTGAAACGTTTATTTAGTTGATATAATAACGAACTAGCCGTATTTTCTCCTAAAAACTTTAGCCGTAATAACGTATACGTTTGTTGATTTTTTTGATAAAAATCCAATAGGTCTTTTGGAATTTTGTTCGGAATAACCGTTTCTACAAAATCTTTAGTAGTCTGTTGGTTCGGCTGACCGAACACTTGAATTACATTTCCTGTCTCAACTAATTGACCATTTTCCATCACAGCTACTTTATTACAAAGGTCACGAATAACTTCCATCTCGTGTGTAATTAATAGAATAGTTATATTAAACTGTTCATTGACTCGTTTTAACAATGCTAAAATCGATTTCGTCGTTTTAGGATCAAGTGCAGAGGTTGCTTCATCGCATAATAAAATTTCAGGATTTGTGACAAGTGCACGCGCAATTCCAACGCGTTGTTTCTGACCTCCAGAAAGTTGGCTCGGATAATTTTTTTCTTTATCTTCTAACCCTACAAATGAAAGCATCTCCTTCACTTTTCTATCGATGTCTTCTTTACTTTCATTCCGTAGTTTTAATGGCAAAGCGACATTATCAAAAACATTTTTTGACTCTAGTAAATTAAAATGTTGGAAAATCATACTAATTTTCTTCTTATTTAGTATTTTCTCATTCGGACTTAATTTTTGAATATCCTTGCCGTCTACGATGATTTGTCCAGAGGTCGGATTTTCTAAACCATTTACCATCCGAATTAATGTACTTTTACCCGCTCCACTATAGCCAATAATCCCGAATATATCGCCTTTCTGAACTTCTAGAGAAACTTCATTTAAAGCGACTATTTTCTTTTTCTTTTGATAAAATTCTTTTACGATATGTTTAAAGACAATCAAGGTGTCATTCCTCCAGATAAATTTGCCACTAAGTTAATCACATAGTTCTCAGAAATTAATCGATCAAGAAATGATTGGCGATTTTTAAGAATATTTCCCCTGTATTTAGTAGTGCTCTTTCATCAAAATCAAATTTTGGATGATGGTGCGGATATTGTGTATTTGGATCTTCATTACGAGCGCCTACATAAAAGAAATTACCGGGTTTTTCTTGTAAATAGTAAGCAAAATCTTCCGCTCCTAACACCGCCTCTTTCTGAATAAAAGCACTCTCTCCAAATTGCTCTTTAATGAATTGTTCCACAAGTGCAGCTTCTTCTACTGGATTAACAAGTACTGGATAACCATGTAGGTAATCTAATTCAAACTCTATATAATTAGTAATCTTTAGCCCTTCTAAAATTGCTAGAATTTCCTTTTCAATTTGCGCACGAACGTCTTTATTTAATGCACGAACAGTTCCTTCTAAAACAGCAGAGTCTGCAATTACATTAAAGGCATTTCCAGCATGTATACTTCCAACCGTTACAACTGCCGCTTCTGTTGGATTAATACGACGACTAACAATTTGTTGTAGGTGTTGGGTGTTGAACAAGATGAGTTGCCGCAATAATTGAATCCTTCGTTTCATGTGGTCGAGCTCCGTGCCCGCCTTTACCGAAAATCTTAATCGTAAAAGCATCAACTGAGGCCATTATTGCCCCTGAAGCAGTTGACTGCTTGCCAATGGGAATGTCTGTCGCTACATGTGCACCGAAAACATAATCCACTTCATCTAAAACCCCATCTTCAATCATAAATTTCGCCCCACCTGGTGGTTTTTCTTCTGCTGGTTGGAAAATAAATTTAGCTGTTCCATGAATACGGTCCTTATGTTTTTGAAGAACCTTTGCGACTGCTAGTAAGGCAGCTGTATGTCCATCATGTCCACAGGCATGCATAACGCCAGGCACTGTAGATTTATATGTAACTTCTTTTTGATCCTCGATCGGTAAGGCATCAAAATCTGCTCGAAATGCAATCGTTTTTCCCGGTTCTCTACCTTGAATAAATCCGACTACACCTTTATCACCAACGTTTTCCTGAACAGAGATTCCATAACTGTTTAATGTATCCGCTATAAAGCGAGATGTTTTTTCTTCTTGAAAAGAAAGCTCTGGGTTTTGATGTAAATAGCGACGATTTTCTACAATCTCTTCAAATAAGCCGCTCAACTCTTTTGTCAGTGTTTCAATTGTCATTCCTTAACCCTCCTCCTATTAGTTAATCATTCAATATATTCGAACAATTAATACGATTTTAAACATATAAAACCGATAAGTCAACTATGTTTTTATTTTATATTCATTCATTAAATGAAACAGCCACCTAGCCCAGATTAAATATCGATACCAGATGGCAGTCTTTCTATTCTACAGTGATAAAGTGATTATTAGTCTTTACCTATCGAGCTTTTATAAGCAGTTTTATTTCGACTTGCATCTTATTGCACTCAACTTCGTACGCAGTTTGTTCGATTTGAGGGGGTTACCAGATTTATTAAATAATTTAATCCAATTGATCATTTAGGAATACAAAAAGCCAAGAAACACTGTTAAATTAACGTTTCTTGGCTTTTTCTATGATTCCGAGCAAACAAAGCCTACTTTAATCAAGAAAACCCACATTTTTTAAGGGAACTTTTATCAGAGCCTATTAATTAAAAATATTTTTGGTTTATAATGAATTACAATACATAGATATAATTTCTTAATTAAAAGTACATAAAGGTTCCGTTGTAGTAACTATAAATTAATATTGAGAGGTAATCATTTTGCAAGAAATTGAACGCAAGTTTTTAATCGATGAACTTCCAAAGGGAATGATTCCGTTTGAAACAAAGACAGTTTATCAAAATTACCTAACAGTGCACGGGATGGAAGAAGTAAGAATTCGAAAACAGGTCGAAGGGGGTATCGAGAAATTTGATATGTCCTACAAAAGCGGAAGCGGTATGATTCGAAATGAAATCAAATTCAATATCAGCAAAGAAGCTTTCGGTGATTTAGACAAACTAGCATTAAAGCCTGGTGTAGAAAAGCACCGAAGATTCTTCGATTACAAAGGACACGATTTAATGATCGATATCTTCGTAAACCCAGAGTTAGTTGTAGCCGAAATAGAATTCGAAAGCGAGCAACAAGCAAAAGAATTCACACCTCCATCGTGGTTCGGAGAAGAAGTTACACACTCAAAAGAATATAAAACCAAAAATATCTGGAGAGACCTTATTCAATAAGGTTTTTTTCAGTTACTTTTTCATACAGATTCAGAGCATTTAGGGCGAATCATACATTCACTCCGCCTTGTTAATAGATGGTTTTGCTTCGTTAAATCCGTATATCAACCTTTTATCATTAAATAACAATGATTGGCTTTTTTGGTTAATTGATTTTTTGTACTTCCACTTGATCTAAAATGTGTATCTTTTAGTCGCTATTATACCCTTAACGAGCCAAGGAAACTCCTTGCAGCATAGTAGGATTCTGCTCCATTGTGGTACATAACTCAACCTCTTTCTCTTGCCCTCTGTGTATCTCTTATATTCTTTTGAACTGTTATAGCTGCAAATAAACTAAGAACAAATGCCATACTAAAAAATCCTTTTTCGCTTAAAACAATACTACCTGCATTGTATAAACCGATGGCCATTAATGCAATAGATACAATAAGTGCGAACCAACTAATACCATAATAAATATTAGTAACTGGTATTCCCTCATCTTTATCTCTAACTGCTTTTTGTAAAGATATCGCCGAATAAAGTCCGAATACTAAAACCGCAAAGTAAAATCCCTTTTCGTTCAATTGCATAGTTGCGTTAAACAAACCTATAAGATAAGACGCAACACCTACTAATAGCGCTGCCCACGAAGCCCCTTTGAAGGCTGAAGTCGGTTCTCCTTCTTTCCTATCTACTTTCCTTTCTTCCTTCACATTTAAATCATTTCGTTTTTCTTTATCTAATAAAACTTCATTATCATTGGACATTCAATTTTTCGCCTCCATCTTTTAATCTAATAAAAATGGAGCACCAGAGACACTGTAGTGCACCTTCTTTGCAAAACTAACCTGCCAATAAGTTGAACAAGAAAAAACGACCTTCGTTATTAAAATATATGCTCATTAGCATGAAGAACATAACTTCACAACCATTAGGTTTCCGCGATCAATTATGCCTCGTCCGGAATCGGCTTTGTCTTAGTCCTGCATGAGATATGAGTGTAAAGCTTAAATAAGAATTGGATTCAGAATAGGAGCCAAAGATTTTTTTACAATTAACACATCATTGTTCTGTCCAATTTCATTAAGATAAAAGTCTTCAATGGAAAGGTCAGAATAACAGGATTGAATGTTTTCAATAAAGTTATTATTCATTTAGAAATACCCCCTTTGGTCTCTTTCTATTGTTTTGATTTGTTTTGATTCCCAAACTTTTGCTGAACTATCCTGCGCAGTTTTAGTTTAACTACATTTCTTCACAAAATTTAAATCCATTTTAACATAAATATCCAACAAAAAAATCACCTCCAACACGAGGTGATTTTTTTCAATCTTTTTTACTAAGTTTCATTCAGCCCTAGTCGAAAGCAATATGTTGCAAATTCCCTACAACCATTAATAATTTCAATTTTAAGAAGCATCCTCAAACTGACTATTATAAAGATCCGCATAGAATCCTTTTTCTGCAATTAGCTCTTCATGATTTCCACTTTCAATAATATCTCCGTCTTTCATAACTAAAATCAAATCGGCGTTTTTGATTGTTGAAAGTCTATGCGCAATGACAAATGATGTTCTGCCCACCATCAATTTATCCATTGCTTTTTGAATAAGTGCTTCAGTACGCGTATCAATGGAACTAGTAGCTTCATCTAAGATAAGCAATGGTGCTTTTTTAACCATTGCCCTTGCAATTGTAATAAGCTGTTTCTGTCCTACAGATAAACTTGTATTATCATTTAAAACTGTATCATAACCTTTTGGCAACGTTCGAATAAAGTGGTGTAAACCTACCGCCTTACAAGCGGCAACTACTTCTTCATCGGTTACATGTTCTTTGTTATAAATGATATTTTCCTTAATGGTACCTTCGAAAAGCCAAGTATCTTGCAGCACCATGCAAAATAAGTCGTGAACATTTTTCCGAGTAATTGAATTAGTCGATACATCCTCAATCATGATTTCCCCACTGTCTACTTCATAGAAACGCATAAGAAGATTAACAAGCGTTGTTTTACCAGCCCCAGTAGGTCCGACGATGGCCACCTTTTGACCGGCTTCTATATGAGCAGAAAAATCTTTAATAATAAGTTTCTCTTTCGTATATCCGAACTTAACGTTTTTAAATTCTACATTACCTTTTACATCTTTAGCATCTAAAGTGACTTTCTTATCACTTTCATCTTTAAGCTCCTCTTCTTGTAAGAACTCAAATACACGTTCGCTTGCTGCGGCAGTTGACTGCAAACTTGTAGCGGCCTGTGCTAATTGAGACAACGGCTGCGTAAATAAGCGGATATACACCATAAATGAAACAATAACACCAAATGTTATAGAACCTTTCACTACTAATGCAGCACCTACTACACACACAACAACATAACCTAAATTTCCAATAAAGATCATGAGTGGCATCATCATCCCTGACATAAACTGTGCTCGCCAAGCGCTATTAAAAAGACTTTCATTGATTTCGTTAAATTCTTGCGTGGCCGCTTTTTCACCATTATAAACCTTCATGACATTATGCCCTGAATAGATTTCTTCAATATGGCCATTTATTCTACCAAGGTCCTGCTGCTGACGAACGAAGTACTTTCGAGATTTGGATATAATAAAGGTCATGAATACAAATCCAATGAAAGTTGCAGCAATGGCAGAAAGTGCCATCGTAACATTAATATAGAACATCATAATCAAAGATCCAAAGAACATAACTCCCGCTGTCACTAACGAACCAATACTTTGGTTTAGAGACTGTCCAATCATATCCACATCATTCGTGACACGACTTAACACATCTCCGTAGGTTGTAGAGTCAAAGTATTTTAATGGTAATCTATCAATTTTGTTCGAAATATCTGAACGTAACCTTTTGGAAACTCGCTGCGTAATAGTAGCCATAATAAACGCCTGAATATAATTGAATACAAAGCTCAATCCATACAAAATAGCAAGTAACAGACCAATTTTACCTATTGCCGTAATATCAATCTCACCAGTCATGCCATCCATTATCAAATCGGTGATCTCACTCAGCTTATTGGGTCCAATGATCGTGAAAATTGTTCCTGCAACTGCCAATACAATGGCAAAGATGATCGCTGGTAAATAAGGTTTACAATAGGCAATCAACTTGCCCATAGGCTTTTTAAAATTCTTTGGCTTTTCTCCAGGAGCAATCATATGACCTGGACCACCAGGACCTCTTCGGGGCTTATTTGTTTGTGTTTTACTCATTTTCCAACTCCTCCTTCGATAGCTGCGAATAGGCGATTTCCTGATAAGTGTTACAAGTTTTCAATAATTCACTATGTTTCCCCATACCAACGATTTTACCTTCATCAAGAACAATAATTTTATCAGCATCTTTAATCGTTCCAATTCGCTGCGCCACAATCAAAGAGGTTGCACCTTTCGTCTCTTTTTTCAATGTAGAACGAAGTTGACGGTCTGTTTTATAATCTAGGGCAGAGAACGAGTCATCAAAAATAAAGATTTCTGGATTTCTATTCACAGCTCTTGCAATAGAAAGACGTTGTTTTTGTCCCCCTGAAAGATTTGTACCACCTTGGGCAATAGTCGCATCATATTCGCCATCCATTTTCTCCACAAACTCTTGCCCTTGGGCAATTTCCACAGCTTTTTTGATCTCCTCATCTGTGGATGAAGTCTGGCCGTTATCACCGTAGGCAACATTAGATTTTACCGTACCTGAAAATAATACGGCTTTTTGAGAAACGTAGCCAAGCTTATTATAAAGAGCTTCTTGTGCATATTCTTTCACATTAATGCCGTCGACTAATACCTCTCCCTCAGTAGCATCGTAAAATCTTGGGATTAAATTAATTAGCGTACTCTTACCACTACCCGTAGAACCGATAAATGCAACAGTTTCGCCTTTATGTGCTGTAAAGCTAATATCCTTTAAAACATAGTCTTCTGCATCAGGATATTTAAAACTAACATTACGCAGTTCGATTTCACCTTCGATTCCCTTAGGCGACGATTTTATTTCTCCATCAATAATTGTCTGAGGTGTATTTAGTACTTCATTAATACGTGCTGCAGATACTGCTGCCCTCGGTAGCAAAATGAATGTCATTGATAATAACATAAATGCCATAACTACCTGCATTGCATAAGATGAAAATACGACCATATCACTAAACTTACCAATTCTATCCATACCCGCTGCATTATTAATTAAATGCGCTCCAATCCAATAGATTGAAAGAGTTAAACCCGACATAATTAGACCCATCCCCGGCTGCATAAGGGCCATAAGGCGGTTCACAAAAAGATTTGTATCAGTTAAATTGTTATTTACTTTTTCAAACTTTTCTTCCTGATACCCTTGTGCGTTATATGCATGAACAACACGAATACCAGTTAACCCTTCTCTTGTTACTCGGTTAAGATTATCTGTCAATTTTTGAACGACTTTAAATTTCGGTAGCACAAAGATGATTAGGTTACCTATCAAAATAAGTAAAACAATGACAGCTACTCCTGTTGCCGCTGACCACTCCCAACTTTTCCCCATGATCTTCAAAATAGCCCATGTTGCAAGGATAGGAGCCTTGATCATAACTTGAAGACCCATTGCAACAGTTTGCTGTATTTGCGTTATATCATTAGTAGAACGAGTAATTAGGCTTGCGATTGAAAAACCATTAATCTCCTCCATAGAGAAAGATAGAGTTTTTTTAAATACTCCTTTTCGCAATTCCTTTGAAAGAGATGTTGCTACCCTTGCTGCAAAATAACCCACAATGATTGCCAAAATCATACTGCCAAGGGCACATAAAAGCATCTTCCCTCCAGCTGTCCATATCTCACTCGTTTTACTGCCCTCAGTTTGTACAAGGGTCGTAATTTTAGCCATATAATCCGGCAACTTCAAATCTAGCCAAACTTGCCCTACAATGAACACAATACTGGCTACGATTAGCGTCCATTCTTTTGGTTTTAAGTATTTAAATATTTTCAACATCTTTGCAGTCCTCCTCAATATAGTTAGCATGCTAACTATATAGTTATAAAACTTCAAAATAGCATCTTCTTCAAGATACTATATTTTCTTTCATAGCATCCATTACTTCAAAAAAAACGTCAAGTTTCTCTTCCGGGATACCTGATAGTAATTTTTGTTCAAGGATTGTTCTACGAGTCATAATACCGTCATGTATTTTCAGCGCATCTTCTGTTAAGACAATTTTTTTAAGTCTTGAATCGTAGGGAACAGATTGTCTTGTAATCAAACCATTACTTTCCATAGCCTTTAGTATTCTAGATGCTGTTGATTTACGAATAGAAAAGTCTCTTTCAAAATCCTTTTGAAACACATCTTTATCTTGGTTTTTGCAAAGATAACTAATCGTCCAACCATGCATGGCAGTAAGGTTATCTTTTTCCATTAGTGAATGATCCAATTGTCTTCTCATTAAAAGCGATAATGTACGCAACTCTAATCCAACTGATCTCTTTTTGCTCAATTTTCTACCCCAATCTGTTAGCGTGCTAACTACTTTAGTATTTATAAACTAGATTATAGTGTTCCTAGTGGAGCATGTCGTATTTAACTCAATACATAATTTTATTCGTAAAGATGGTTATGCCCTTAGGTGAAAGATGGATCGTGTTCAGATTTATCTTCGTATTCATTTTGCCATAGTGTCTGCAAAAAATTCAACAAAAAAGCAAAACCACTTACAAGTAATAAAAAAAGTGGTTTTGCTTTCAACATAAAAAACTGCACTCGATTCATGTTGCTTTGAAATAAAGTATGCTTAAAAATGTCAAAATAACAATGTACATTTTTGCTTTTCTAAGCCCGAGTACGTTTTTAAAACCGACATACTTTTGAAGACAAAATTCCGACCTACATTAAACTGGTACTCCTTCTAACCCGGTAAAATCGGTTCCAAATTCCCCCTCCTTTGAATTGCCTAAAAAATTAGCTATTAAAATTTAAATAGCCTCTATATTTTCGATGCTGTTTTTTTAAAAGCATATAGGGGTTAGAATTTTAATATTTTTTTACTGCAAGAAAAGTCCAATTGCACATTGCAAAAGTAATAAGCTAATATAATATTTATTACTCCAAACACGGGATCTTTAATGTTCTAAATCTACAAAAGTGTCAGAAAGATTCCCCAAATTTGATTTACTGTCATCTTTCCTTATACGGATTTACTGCTTTTATAAAATTTTTCTTTAAGGGAGTTGATCTTCATCTCCATATTTGCTGTTCGCCAATTTATCGCTAATGGATTCCTATTTGGCTAATGAACATTCCTTTTTCGTTGCTTAAAAGTTTTTGATACAATTAGCTTCAGATATTGCTAGCATCCTTTCACATTCCTTCACTGATGAGACGCGGCACCTTTACGGTAGAGTGACTTTGGGGGGACAGGCAAGTTTTTTACGGCATAAAAAAAAGTGCTAGCCTCTGTACAAATACATCGCACAATGTCTGCACTTTTTTGCGATAAACACCCGAGATGGCAATATGACTCAATAATTGATTTTATAATAATAATATCTATTTAATAAATATGGTTATGTAAATTATTTACGTTGTATAAGAACCATTAATTTTTACATAATCATATGACAAATCGCAACCCCAAACAGTAGCTTCTTGATTTCCTAATCCAAGTGATACCTTTATTTTTATGTCAGAATTCTCAAGGTAATTTTGGATCAAAGTTAAGTTGTCAGAATCTATTGGTTTCCCCTTATAAATTAGTGTTTCACCAAAATAAATAGAGATGTTTTCAGGATTAAGATCTAATTCATCTTCGCATTTTCCAATTGCCATTGCTATGCGTCCCCAGTTTGGGTCTCTCCCAAAAATCGCTGTTTTTACAAGTGGAGAATTTACAATACTTTTGGCAATTTTTTTAGCTTGTGAAAAGCTTGATGACTCATTTACAGTAACCTCAACCAACTTTGTAGCTCCTTCACCATCACGTGCAATTTCCTTTGCCAAATCAATGCTCATTTTAATTAGAGCTTCTTTAAATTGAATTATGTCAACTTTCCCCGCTAATCCATTTGCTATAATTGCTACTGTGTCACTTGTACTAGTATCAGTATCAATACTTACCATGTTAAATGATTTGTTAATTGCTTCTTTAAAAATTACTTGTAAAATATCTGAGGGGATTTCTGCATCTCAAAAGGGTTAACTGGATGGCCGAATTTTGTAGAATGTGAATGCTCCTTTCCTTACATTTTATCAAAGCCAATTGAGGAATCTGTTACCTCCATTGTGAAAAATGCGATTAATGCTATTGAATTTTCACATGGTCCTTGCCATACAGAGGTTCGCTTAACTAAAGAAGGTCCTAAAATTGTGGAAATCAATCCACGGTTAGGTGGTAGATTCATCTCGAAAATGATTGAGGATTCTATAGGTATTAACCCTATAAAAGAGGTTATAAAATTAGCTATGGGTGAGCAATTAGAGTTATCTCGAAAACCTAGTACTGGTTCAGCATGGTGTGCTATTACTTCACCTAAAACAGGAATTTTAAAAAATATTTTAGGTACAGAAAAAGTACTTAGTTCTCTAGGTGTTGAAGTATTAACAATAAATGCAAAGGTTGGTAATAGAATTAAAAAACCTACAAATAACGGAGATGCAATTGGATATATATACAATTGGGAAAAACTCAGTTGATGCACTTAACAATTTACGAACAGCATTAAATAGATTGAAAATATTGGTCACAGAAGAATCTATTTTTGAAGAATTACCACCAAAATAGGAAGTAGGAACAAATAGCTTATCTCAAATAGCAACCACTGCTTTATTTAGTAGTTGCTATTTAATTTTGTATAATGTCATTAAGCAAAATAAGCTTCCCTACTTCCCGATGATCTTGCAAACATAGATTCGTTTAACTAAACAAAATCCTATTCTTTTCCCCATAATTTATATAAGTCTTGTTCAAAAATACTAGGAAAGACACCTGTACGACAGGCAACCCTCAATATTAACAGTGAACCATCATAGTTTTTTAACTTATCAGCAAGGAGATTTGCTAAAACCCCTACATAAATGGAAATTATAAAAATACAAAGGATTTTCTTTTCTACTTGGAAGTTCATTAGGTTGAGAAAAACTTCATTTAATAAAAAAATGTTTAAGGTAAAGGAGAATTAATTCATAAAAGATTCAAAATTACTTTACTTAATTTTAATTTTAATCCTTATTTCCTACAAACTCCATCTTCCAGCTAAAGTATTCGTTATCTGTGTTTTTTTCATATCTCAGAATAGCATCAAATTTATTGCCATTCTTACTCGTTAAGCCTTTTACCAATACCGTTCCATCGGTTAGCAATTTCTTAACCATTGTTTTAGTAGGCTTTTTCTTCATAGTGGGTAAAAATTTATCGTTTTTTCAAATGACAAACTTACAGCCCTTTTTCCAGTTACTCCAGCCAAAGCCTTTTTGTCCTTCGATCACGCTCTGACATTCCCTACTACTTCAAATTTCTTCTTCGCTCGCGTTACTTTGCTAAGTGTCACATCTTCACTTTTTTTAATCGTCTGAACAGCATTGACGGTAAAAAAATCTCTTCCGTTACCACTTTTCATTAAACTCAAATTCAATTTTCCCTTCTACCAAACGGAGTGACGCATTAAATTGTTTACCATTCTTTGATTTAAACCCTTTAACCACAGCTGTTTTACCAATCTTACATAAATCATTAATGTTCTTTTCAGTTAGTTTTTTTCCTAATAGTCTTTCTGGGAACGTTTGCTTACAACCATTTTTATAATTCGAACAACCGTAAAAGCTTTTACGCAAACCTATTTTTCCTACTTTACATGTCGGACATGTCACAATATCTTTCACAGCAGCTGGTTTAAACTGCTCAGCTTCAATGGTGAGCGACTCTAATTGTTTAGGCACCTCCGCTATTAATTGATTAATAAACTTGCCTATGCTTTCAATAAAATGTTTAGCAGAGCCTTCCCCACGACCAATTTTATTTAAGTAAATTTCCCATTTTGCAGTCATAGATGGACTTGAAAGTAATGTCCCTTCAATTGCCCGACATAAAAGCTCCCCTTTAGGCATAATGCTCACTATGTTTTTTCGTACTTCAATAAATCCATGCTTTTTAATCGTCTCTATAATGCCACTCCGAGTTGCTTCTGTACCAATACCTTCAATCGATTTCAGCACCTCGATTTCCTCTTCATCCTCAACTGATTTACCACATGTTTTCATCATCGTAATTAACTGCCCTTCGGTATAGGGTTTTGGAGGTGTTGTTGTGCCTTCAATGATATCGACCTTACTTTGCACGATTTCACCTTGGGATACTATAGGCAATACCTCGTCCTTATTTTGAGACTCTTTTTCATTGAAAAAAAGCGCTTTCCAGCCTCTCACAAGCTCTGTTTTCCCAATCGATTTAAACTCTAAATTTTTCACGTTTGTTAGTATCGTTTTTTCATCATATTCATAATCTTGATGGAACATCGCTAATGTTGTATTGACTATTTCAAAATATATATTTCTTTCATCAGTAGGCATTGATTGCAATGCTTTTTCACTAGGAATTTTTTTCGTCGGAATAATTGCATAGTGTTCTCCGACATTTGAGCTGTCAACATAGCGTTTATTTTGGCCTCTCAGAACTGGTGCAAACTCCTGTCCAATAAGCTGTTGGTATCTTGGTAAAGCATTATTTAAGTATTCGAATTCATTTTGTGTAATGAGCTGCGAATCAGTACGTGGATACGATACTAATTTTTTTTCGTACAGCGATTGCGTCAACTTTAACACATGCGCCGGACTATATTTCCAACGTTTATTGGCTGTGGCCTGAAGAGTTGATAATGCATGCAACTTTGGTGGCTGAACGCGCTTTGTTTTATTTGTAACGTTCACAATTTGTCCTGTATCGATTGGTTGAATATCGTGCTGGTATAATAGCTGCTCTGCTTCTTCTTTTACCTTTGTCTTTATTTTCGCTTTTCCTTTATAAACACCATTTTGCGCCTTGAATACGCCTTCAACCTCATAAAAGTTTTCAGGTTTAAAATTTTCGATTTCTTGTAGTCTTTTATAAATTAAATAAACTGTTGGCGATTGTACTCGACCAATTGATATACTGCCTTTAAATCCTTTTTGTTGTAGCAGCAACGTATACAACCGACTACAGTTCATTCCGACAAGCCAGTCACTAATTTGACGTGTTTTTGCTTCTTGATACATTAGTAAATCGCGTTCATTGCTTTGCATATTATTAAAGCCTTTACGAATTTCATCAACTTCTAATGAGTTTATCCATAAGCGTTTCACAGGCTTCTTTACATTCGTCATTTTATAAATTGAATAAAAAATATTTGATCCCTCACGTTCGGCATCGCAAGCATTATAAATCATTGTCACTTGAGGATCTTGAAAAATCTTTTTTACAGCATTAAACTGCGTATACATATTACTTACTACTTTATCTTCATACCTATCTAAGATAATAGGTAATGAATCAAGTGACCAATTTTCCCATTCTTTTTTATATTCCTTGGGTTCTTTTAACGTCACAAGATGACCAATTCCCCAACTTATTACAGCACCATCAGGAAATGTTGGACAAGGCTCTAATTCAATAAAGTTTTTTTCTTTTAGTTTAATTTTAAATGCATCAGCATAAGCTCTTGCTTGAGATGGTTTCTCTGCTAAAATAGCGATTTTCCCCATTAATCATCACATCTTCTTTAAAATATTTTAGTAGTTTATATAAAAACATAAAACTCAACTAATCAGATTAGTTGAGTTTTATGTGAAATACCTTACTACTATTTTACTTTAAACAATTTAAAATATCACTTACTAAAATCTTTGTACCAGTAGCACCCTTCAAATATTTTAAATCTCCAGTCGCAAGCCAATCGATTTCATCTAGCTTCATTAAAATTTGTGCAATTTTGACAGAATCAGGCTGCTGTGATTTAACTAAGTAATTATCATTTATCACTGTATTACCAACAATCGCTAATGCATTTAAACATGTAATATGTGTCATTCGATAACTAACCTCTACTTCTGTCATCGGGGTTCGAGACTTGCACCCTATAGTTCATACGCATGCCAGGCGCACATCAATTTGGGATTAATTTTTATATATTATAATTATTTATGTAAAATAAAATGAAGAAAGGTAATATTTACACATATTTTTAATTCTATATCTCTATCAAGTAGTGTTTTTTTTCGGAAATCTATAAGATCTTTTTCTTCTACATAAATGATTTTAGATAAACTTTCTGTTGTTAACATATAATCCGTTAGCAAATCATTCAATATTAATTTAACTCTTTCTTTTACATTGAAATTTTCAAATCCGAAATTTAACATTGTTAATTTATTATCAATTTCTTCGGACTTTTCATTTGTGATGATATCTGAATCTTTCATTAAGTGTTCTATCTCACTTACAGATAAATTTAATAATTTGGATAGTTGTTGATTATTTAAATTAAATTTTTTAACTAATTCTAGAGTTTGATCTTTAAGGTAGTCATATTGTTTTGAGTGATTAGATGTAGCAAATAATTCTACGTCATTCCCATAATATTCCATTACATCACACCTCATCGTTTATTTGTTAATCATAATATAGTCTCAGTTAAAATCCCCATTCCTATATTGACGGATGTAACCCTTTAAAACAAACATAAGTTTAGCTTTCCCTCTTTCGGAATTTTTAAATAGGAAAGGGAATAAGCACTTATTATTTCATTTGGTTATTTTATCATTTAGAAGAACTCCTGGCTGATCACAAGCTATTTTATAGACAAATTTTTTTCGTGCAAGATGATAACTTTTATCTTCTCCATAAAAATTAATCTTCATTTGTTCTAATTCTTCATTGCGATATTCTGCTAATGGCTTTTCTTTTTCATCTCTTTCTCTTTCTACTTGTTTATTTGCAATAATTTCATCATAAAGAGTCGAAGATGCCCAATATTCAGCAACTTTTTGTATTTTTTCATAAAATTCTTGGACATTACCTTTAAAATAATCATCAATTAATCCGATTTCTTTTGCTTTTAATGTACTTAAGGCAGGACATGTTTCAGTAATTTCAAAAGCTAACTCTTTTCCCAAACGTTTTGGTAATAAATACGTCCAATATTCTGAACCATATAGGTTTCCCATTTTTTTATAATGAGGATTTAAAACAACACCTTCTCTTGCAAAAATAAAATCACCTGTGAGACCTAGTATGACCCCTCCTGCACCAGCATTTCCTTGCATAGCAGTCATAACAATTTTGTCTGGTGTATTTAGAATTTCAAGAATCATATCATCAATCGCATTAATATTTTCCCACGATTCATCCCCTTGATTTTCAGCATATTCAATAGTATTTAAGTGAATTCCATTAGACCAAAAATCATGTCCACCCATTAAAACTAATACTTTAATATTTTTTGTTTTAGCTTCTATAATGGCTTGTTGAAGTTTCTTACAGTGTGAGGTGTGCATAGCCCCATTATAAAAATCAAAATGCAAGTACCCTACTTGATTTTTTTCTTTATAGTAGATTTCTCTATATGTTCTACCTTCAATATCGTCAAAAGGGTTAATAAGTAATTCAGGAACATTCCATAATAAATGTGAAAGAGCAAGGGATGCTGGTAACTTTATCCCACCTTTTTTCTTTACGTGACTAATCCAAACACTTCCATCAATCGTTCCTATACAAACTGCATCATCACGATAGCCAAGAATTTCCCCAATATTCCCAACAACTCTGTCATCTACATGACAACCGAATAAATAGTATTCTTCACCGAATATGGTATCAAGAACTCCAGGGTTACTATCAGCAGAACGAATTTTTCTTGCGATAGTTTCAGAATTATCACTAAACCAATGAATTCTACGGTCAAATTGTTTCATTGTTGGTAAAAGTGTACCTTTCACATTTGAATTATTATAATCTAATGGTTCAGGAAAATACTCTTCTTTTTGATACTCCTTAAACTTCACCAATAAATCAAGTAATCCTTCTACAGCTACATGTGTTGCTTCATGTCTGTATAGCGTACTTTTACTAACTTCACGCATCGAATAATTGTTTGTAGACCAAATATCTCCTGCATCCATTTCCTCCTCTGCTTGAAGTAGTGTAACTCCCCATTCTCTCTCCTGACCCATGATCGCCCAATCAATAGAAGAAGGTCCTCTATCCCCTTTAATACCAGGGTGTACAATAATACATACATACCTCTTCCAAATTTCCTCTGGGATGGCCGTCTTCAGGAACGGACAGATAATCAAATCTGGTTTTGAAACTTCTATTGCTTGAATCATTGTATCTATTGTTGTGGTGATATGAATATCCACTTCATATTTTCTATCTGTCAATTCAACGTAAAAGCGTTGGCTCAAGCTGTTATGTGCGGATGTTATAAATAATATTTTCATTTTAATCCTCCAATATCTTTTTTATAGCCTATGTAGGTAGTGATAAACAAAATATAACCGAGCTTATCATTGTTTATAGGTGCACAATGTATACCCAATTGAACCAATGGCGAGCGTTTTTTCTGAGACTTGATTAATCTTTCGTATTAGAATTCCTAAATGGAGTCTCCTATTTGATGATGAGGCATTTTCCAGTTGACAATTATGCATCATACAAGAGGGCATTTTCTATTTCAAGCACTGAAAATCCTTCAGCAGAAACGCCCTTAATTAGGAAAATTTCCCAATGATCTCATTTTATTTTTTCGAGTGATGTGAGTCAACGAAAGACACAAAATAGACAAAATTAACATACTTCAAGATTACAATATTGGCATATAATAGACAAATTATAAATAATAACCAATTTATGAATATTGGAAATGAACTATAAACCTCCCTCGTTAAATGTTGATATATCAATAGTTTGACCCGCTTTTCAGAAAAAATTTTTTTATGCTAATTTTTATATAATCATTTTTAGTTCTTCAATTATTCGTCATTTGATGAGTACGATTTGCTACATTGGTTATAATTAACTTTAATTCCACTAAGCTGAAGGCGTTTCAGTAAGAGCTTCTATTGCTGATGAGGGGGAATGGGTTAGCATCAAATAGGGGAAGGGACAAAACTAGTCAAAACTTTAAAAAGTGCGAGAAATCAATTCCTGATTTCTCGCACTTTTCTGATTTTTTTGGATTTTTCTTTAAAAATTTACTTATTTCTCTGCCTCTCTCTATTTACGAAAACGGATATTTAGTTTTACATATTATACTTGCACCAACTGTAACGCCTTCTTAACTTCCTGTACATCTTTTGCTAATACGCTCTTCACATTCGATCCGAACCATTCCAATGACGCATCTACCTCCACGATTGAAACTACTTCTGCTAGGAATTCATTATAATCAATTGCACCTTCAAACAACGGAACCATCCCTTCTCTAGACCCTGATGCAGCATAAACATTGTTTGGAGAAAAAACACCAAGTTGTGCACGTGAGGCAATATTTTTAAAGTGAAAATGTAAGATATAAGGACGAAGTTGCTTCATGGCGACAATAGGGTTTATCCCTGATTCCCATATATGTAAAACGTCAAAGTTCACTCGTAGGTTTGAGTGATTCGTTTCTTCGAGTAACTCCATTGTTGAAGGTAGATTATCTGTCAATGTATTCGGATGTGTTTCAACAAGCAAATATTGTCCTTTTGACTCAAGATAATCACAGAGCATTCTAAGTCTGAAAATAAGTTCTTCCCTTTCTTTCTTACTCGTATCTGAACTGCCCTGTTTACCTACAAATGTACGTATCTTATTGGTTCCCCAGCGCTTTGCAAGTGATGATAACATCTCTGTTTCAGCCATCATCTCAGAAACTGGTGCTTCTAATGGCAAATAATCACTAATCATGCTCGTTTCCAAACCGTAAGAGCTTAGCCAATCTGCCCCATAATGAAGTTCATCTGCCAAGTTCTTTGCATGAACACCCCAGAGTTCGATTCCTTGAAAGCCTTGAGTTTTTGCAAAGTGAGCTAATTGATCCATCGAGTGGAGATGGTGTCGAAACGAGATTGTACAGATAGATAGTTTCATAACATAACCTCTTTCTTGTGCTGTAATGTTAACCATGCTTGAAAACATTCTTGTAACCCTTGCTTAATCTTGAACTCAAGGAGATTTTGTTCTTCTAACTTCACAAAAATATCTTCAGCTAATAATAAATCTTGCGTCATCACAAGTTTCATCACTCGATACTGAATCGTTGTATAGCCATTCACTAAACGCTCAATATCATCACACCATGTGTCAAAGCTTTCCTCATCGCGGCCAAGTGCTTCCCCCAAAAATGCAAACGCATGTTCATATGCATACTTTCTAATCGCAATAACTGGTAATTGTTTTATTGCAGTCGGAAGTTTTGACATACTTTCTTTTTCTTTTCCTGCAATATACTCTTTAATAATTTCGGTAATTGCATCTGTCAACGGATTACAATGAAGCTTTATACATGTATTAAAATAGGCTTCAACCGTCTCTGTAGTTGGAGCAATAATCGTCTCAGAATTAAAGTAATAACCACCTCCGACAGTTGGCTCTTGGATTGCAGCTAAAATTCTCTCTTTCGGTAAAATCCCTTCCCAGCGAAAATCAGGGTCATACATAAACCAATCTTCTTCATTTTCTGTCGATTCTAGCATCACATAATGAGGGAATGGACGTTGATGAAATTTATTCTCTCGCTCAGGAAGCATCGATAAATCCAGCATCACCATCACATGTTGATGTGGAGATTTATTCTCTAATAACCTTAGCAGTTTGTTTATATTTTCTTGTTTGGATTGCTTTTCGTCATACCATTTGTATAGCTTGATTCCATAGAGCATTTCATACCATGTTTGAAAGAAATGATGATCAATTTGATCAGAGTGGTATGTTAGCACTCCATTATCGAGCACATCAAAATCTGCGTCCCATACCCCAAAATAGTAAGGCCTATGATCGACGCCTTCCGTTCTCTTAATAACCTCACAAACACAGCTTACAAAACAATGAACTTTTATCATTTTTAGCCTCCGATTATTCTACCTTTTGCAGTTTTTCTAAAAAGCTTGCCAGTGTTCCTACTGTTTT
The DNA here is from genome assembly GCF_050280425.1 of Lysinibacillus sp. NPDC093190. Classification (NCBI taxonomy): domain Bacteria; kingdom Bacillati; phylum Bacillota; class Bacilli; order Caryophanales; family Bacillaceae; genus Lysinibacillus; species Lysinibacillus sp. NPDC093190. The sequence goes on from NZ_JBNNVG010000006.1 coordinate 110,433, forward strand.
GAAATCTTTAGGAACAAGAACCTCATCAGGAATGGAAATGCCAAGATCCAACTCTATATGAAGAATCAGTTGAAGGACCATAATTGAGTCCATATACAAATCCTCATTTAATCGGGCATCTTCATTAAAAGAAGACAGTGTCTGCAACTCTAATGAATTTTCCATAATATCATAGATGCTCTTGATCAATTGTTGTCGCGTCATACTGGTATGCCTCCAAGTTTTTTTCTACTTACTTTTCCATTAGGTAGCTTTTCAATTTCATGAACAAACACAAACTCCATCGGAATTTGATGTGGAGCGAGAAATTTCCGGCACCATTCTCTAAGTTCCATATTATCGATTGGTTCAGTAGATACATATAGTGCGCATACTCGCTCTCCTGATAGGTTGTCTTGTTTCTTATATACGACTGCTTCGACTATTCTTGGGTCATCAATTAACACGCTTTCAACTTCTTGCGGATACACATTTAAGCCTGCAACATTAATCGTGTCATCTATTCTTGCAAGAAAAGAAAGAACATTATCTTCTATATAGCCAAGATCTTTCGTATAAATCGTTTGTGTAGACAATTCAATGATAATTTCGCTCGGTGTTTGTTTGTCACCAGCTGTCACCTTCACATGAGGAAGGGGGTAACCCATTTCTTTCGGATCTTCCACATTCGGGTGAATCGCAACACACCCGGATTCAGAGCATCCATACTGCTGTAGAACTTGCCGAGATTTCTCTCTTAATGATGTCAACCAGCTATGCGGCATCATAGTTCCTGAAGTCATCACACGATCAAATTGTTGATCAATAGGTATTAATCGACTTAATGTATATAGTAACGCTGGAGCCGCATAGAGTATGTGCTTAGGATATTCTTTTAGCTTTTTCAAAATATATTTAGGATTACTGTTCGTAATAATAACTGGCTTTGCTCCCCTTCTTATGCAAGCCAAGACACCACAAATGAATCCATAAGAATGAGTAACCGGACAAGCGACAACAGAATTTGTCAAGGAATCGACAGGTAAAGTCTTCACATAACTTTCAATTTCTTCTTCCACTGAACTCCACGTTCGTTCAATACATTTCGGAGTTCCTGTTGTACCTGAGCTCATTTGAACTAATACTCCTTCTTGGTTATTGGAATGATTTGATAGTTCGATGAAAGTATCAATCGATTGGAACATCAAAAGATGACTACCTGCTGAAGAAGCAATCCGCACAGATCCCTCTTTTGGCGTCGCTGGATGGATTGGGACAACTGATCCACCTTTTTCGCGAATGTATAAACAAAGGGCCATATATTGGAAAGTATCATCCGTACAAATAGCTAGTCTGCGATTGTTACACTCCCTTAGATAAGGTAAGCTTTCATATATTTCAAATTGCTTCTCGATATCTTCTACTGTATAAAATTGATCATTGACATAAAACATCATCATTTCCCCTTTTTATCCGCTTGCGCCAACGCATTGTTGACAATATGTCGAAAATTACCTTCTTCTTGATTTTGAAGTTTCTTTGTTAGCAAAGATTCAACATAGATTTGTGTGCTAGTATGCTGAAGCTGTTCATTTCTTGAGCATAATGATGGAAAGCGTTCAAAGTGCTTCTGTATTCCGTCCTTAACTTGACTCCAAAAATGTGTTTCTGCAAATCCATACTGCTCTTCTAGCAAATAAGATAGTTCACTTAAATGAAACACGAATAGTGTATCCATAGCTAACTCTCGTAAAGCCTCTACAGAAGACATCCAATAATAATGATCGACAGGTGCATCTTTAAAACGTTCGTGTATCGTTTCAAAGTCTGGAATAAGGCTTCTGTCTGCAATGAATTCTTCCATATATTCGATACTGTCATGGAAATCCCTCAGTACAACCCGAGTCGGCCACCCATTTTGATGTAATAAAATCATATTTTGCGCATGGGCCTCAACAGCAATCCCGTGAGCTACAAGCAAGTGCCACACAGGAATAACACTCACTTCGATCAAGCGTTTTACCCATTCCTCCGTTCCATATCGGCAAAGCCAATCATCAATAAATGGACGCCCATCTATCTCCATCATCATTAGTACCGTAAACGGTACCGCTTCCTCTTCATCCTTCATATACGAGCGCACACTTTCTCGCCATATTGAGCCAAGCTGACCTTCTAGTTTTCTGCTATGCTTTTTTGCATTCGGTTCAAAAATAATCCCTGCATATTCTTCCAGTACAATAAGAGACGCTTCCCCTTGTAAATAGGCGTCTAATTGAATCACCTGTTTAAGCCATGCTGAAATATGAGGAGCGGCACAAACAGCATGAGAATGTAACTTTCGTAATGAAGAGGTATTCACCATATTCATCGAGCATTTTAATTGCGCCTTTTTTGGATTTGAAAAATTCCATAATGTTCGCACTGATTGGGTTGCCCTATAGTAATCTCCTTGCACATCTAGAGGTATTAGATCTCTTTGCTCAATTAATCCAGCTAGTTCATGTTTCATGTTATGCCATTGCCAAGGATGAACAGGTAAGAACGTATATTCTTCAAGTGTTCCATCGAATACAGCAAGCTTTGCAAGAAAGTCTCCCCACAGCAAATGCCCTAGCTCTTCTTTCCAAAAGTTCTCTTCTTCTTCAAGAACAGTGATTCGTACGTAGCTTCTTCTCACTGCAACCCATTGAAGGGTAAATGATTGCTTTGCCTCAGGGCCATAGTCTTTATGGTCGTCGATCGTAAAACCGGTTCTGGATTTAAAACAAGGATGATATGGATGTCCTTCAATGATTTCTGATTCTAATTCTTCGTAGCTAGAATTTCTTCTCGACATCGGCATTTGGAGATGACGATCATTCCATTCACAAAGCTTACCCGTTAAATGAAGTTCTTTCAGTAATCGAACTTTGTCTCTATGAGTCAAAAGTAATTCATCAACTAGATCCTCAAGCGTTGCCTCTAGTATCGTTTCATCTTTTTCTACTAGAAAAATACTATTTCTCTTTATTCGGATGCGGTCAAATGCCATTCTTCTCCCTTCACAACGATAGGTGCACTTCTGTCCAACAAGAGTAAGAATTGAAGTCCATTTATCTAGACGAGTTTCTTCATATTTGATTAGTCCTTCAAAAATCATTGCTTCTACAAGCTGCCTCCTTACACGTAGCTCTCCTTGTTTAGAAGCTAAGGGCTGTAGCTGCTGCATATTCTGCCTCCTCATACTGTAAAACAAACGGATTTGGAATTTTTGTGTATACCGCTTGTTCAAGTTCGGCTTCTAGTTCATCTACATCATGAAATCTTGTTAATAAATTTGCTTTGAACGCAAGCTCTTCTTGTTTTAGAATGTTACGAACAAATGCCTTCCCGAGACCTGTAAATTCTTTTTCTAATAAGTGGAGTTGATCGATAGACCACTTCAAAAGAATTTTTTCATCGATTAGCTGATCTGCTCCAAATCGGGAAATTACCGGAAACAATTGATTCATAAACAAATAATATGTAAATCTATCATGAATAAGTGCATCTTCGTAAAATAGCTCAGCTGTTTCATGTAAAGAAGGCTCTATTGAAAGAAGTTCTTCCTTATATGTTTTTGATAAGTAATATCCTTGGTTATCACGATAATAATAAGTAGTTGGATAACCTGAAGAAATGTTTAACACGCTATTTTGCTGATGTGCTTCTAGAGCTATCCCATACTCATCGTATAACCTTAATAATGATTCAATAGCACATTTCCAATAAACTTTAAACCAATCTAAACTTATGCTTTCTAATGAGCGGAATTCTGATTGAGAGATTTCCATAATGAGCTGATACAGTCTCGATTTTTCTTTTGGCAGAGGTTCTTGCACAAGAGCGGCAATCATGCAGATTCCTTCATCGTGTCCTTTTGGGAATACGTTTGAGCGAAAAATAACCTCAAACCCTGATTCCGCCTGATTTGGAAACTCTACAGTCATATAGGCTGGGTCATCAATCATCCGAAAAGATGGATGGTTCTGTAAGAAATCAATCTTATTCATTAACCGAGCCATAACAATTCCAGCTTTTAGTTCATGCGTTCTATTTACCCTCAATGAATTCGTTATTTTTACAGGAATTGAAAACTTATACATCATCTCTTCATTTGAGCTATATACTGTTCTTATCGAAGAGGTTGCTGTATACAATGCTCCTAGCGCACCTTCGTATTTTATCAATCCTTCAGCAAGCGCTTTTTTTACATACTGTTGCTGTAAAAGCCACTGTGCTTGAAGCGGATGCATCGGAATGAGGCAATCCTTCTCTGACATAACAAAATCAGGTTGTGATTTTGTTAAAGACTGATAAATGAGTTCACTCGCACTTTTTTCTAATACAGAGGACTCTTTCACAATTTTGCGGTCGACACGAAAATAGTGAAGTTGGAAAGAACCTTGTAGCTCTGGAGCAAAACTCATTTGTTGCCAATTTGCCATACCTTGTCTGCTTTTAGGTGTCGGATGAAGCCAATGTCCAAATAAGAGAGACTGCTCAGCTTCAATAAATGTATCGTTTGCTCCATTTTGTTTCTTATCTTCCAAACTGTTTTCAATATAATTTGCCATCGTTTGATAGCTCTCAATTATGCGCAGAATGAGTTCATCAAAATGGGAAGAAAATCCAGGACATCCATCCGCCTTAGCCATTAAATGTAGCTCTTGAATGAGCGTGATGAGTATCGTTAATTTATCTTCGACAAGCCATTGTTTTTTTTTCGTACAATACTTCAACGAAACACCAAATATATGTCTTCCAACAAGAGATTTGTATTCCACACCAAATGCAATACGGGTGTTTTGTATCGGCAACTCAAGCTCTAACATGTGTCCCTCTGTAATAAGGATAGTTAGTTGCTGTTCTGTTATCCACTCCTCCTTTTTGATCCAATGTCCGCTTCTCACTTCTCGTATATAACAATTCATAAACGCCTGAAACGTTGCATTTTCTGCAATCTGTTTAGCAATCTGTTGCATGTAATTAGCCATCCTTTCACAAAATCTTCTACCTAGTAAATGATAATGGTTCTCATCAATTGTTAAAAAAATTTGTCTTCCTAATTAGAAAGACTGATAATAAGAAGTAAATGGAAACAAATGTGTTGCTGACAAATGATACACATTTACTAGTAATTAAAAAAACACTAAAAATTTATAGGATGATAGTAAATTCATAACTACGCGACACAATTGATAATGATTATCATTTTCAACCATATCTACATAATACAGGAAATACATAAATGGTCAAATGTCTAAAGACCTATATAGCGATACTAGCCATCGAAATAAGTAAAACTGTAGCAGCAGAGATCGTTTCTTATATCACTTGTCCGATTTTATTGATTTGTGATCTATTGTGACGACAAAATATTACAAAGAGAAAACGCTATCTCGGAGTGAATTAACCTTTGTTTTTGTATACACATTATTTTATATTTATTCTTTTGTTGACAAAATAAAGAGCCGCATTAATATGCGACTCTTCATCTATACTTTATTAATTCCCCTGACTTAGATCTTTATGGCCGAACTTTGCTAAAAAAGGGATATGTTTCGTTAGTTTGTTATAGATAATGAATAGAACTTGTACGACCGGCTCCAATATTTTGGAGAACTTGATAATGACTAAACTTGACCCAAATGACAAAAGGGCTCCACCAATCACGTCGGCTGGATAATGTACTCCTACGAAGATACGCGAAATACCTACTAAGATGGCCCATACTAATACAGGATACTTCCACGAATCTTTTCGTAAAAGTAACGTCCACGCTAGAGCGAATACTAATACTGAATGATCACTTACAAACGAAGAATCATCAGCATGTGGTACTAACTGATGAACATCATATGTAATGAATGGTCGTGGATGATAGTAAACAAAGTGAATGAGTGCGTTTAGACCCAATCCAAGTAAACATGTAAAGACAATGTATATTGCAGTATATTGTTTTTCTGCCCTTTTTTCCTTGTTTGCAGTAAACCATAAAAATAACATAAATACGATTACGACATAAGGAACGCTATCAGTGATGAAAATCATCCCTTTATCTAGAAAAGGATAACGACTAGCTAAATCATTAATCCAGTGAAAAATCCCATAATTCATTTTGTAAATCTCCTTGCTTGTAATTTTGATTTCTCAGTAAAAAAATAAAGTGCCTCCTATTCATTTATCAATTATGCCTCGGCATAATTGCGTCCGGAGGCTTTAACTTCTTTCAGCTGATGTTTGGACACCCGCTGAAAGAAGTTAAAAATGTAGCAAGTAATGTCCTCTATTTAATAGAAGATAAACGTGAGCTTAGTGTTATAGTCGTCCAAAAGTAGAGACTTAATTCAAATAATTCCAGTTGAATACCTGCTTACTTTCATAAATGACGTCATTATAAGCCTCAGAGTTTCTTTTATTTACAAAATTCATCAACAAACTTCAGACGAGCTGAGAAAAATCCATATCTCTCCCTAAAACGTTTTCTATAAGATTAAATCATAAACTAGAAAATATTATAGTAAGCTAGCAAAAATCAGTATAAAGATGATAAAATAATTTTATAAAGGGGGGCTTCAAATATGGGGAAATTAAGCAAAAGGAACATACTGTGGATAGTGCCAATCGGAATTTTAGGGGTATTCTGGTACTTTTACGGTCCGCAAAAGGACATTACAGATAATGAATATATTACATATGTTAAAAACTATTCATTCGAAAATAGTAGTAAAACTTTAGAATCCAGCTTTGCAAACGCTTGTCAAAATCCATATTGGGTGTATTTTGAAACTCAAAAAGGACAGGATGTTGTAGAATATAAAGGAGACTGTCCTGTCAATAATAAAACCGCAAAAGTAAATGTTCAATTTTTAGTTGACCGTGATATGACAAATGTGAGAAACGGTGCAATGCTGGTCGATAATAAAATGCAGGAGGAAGCAGATCGAGACAAATACATTCTCGCATTAGTAGGAGAGAATAAATAGTTAAAAGCTCTCGTTTGAAATGAACGAGAGCTTCATTTTATTGAATCGACGGATAGAAAGGTCGAACTGACGGATTGAATCACTCAACCGACAGATAGCAGAGCCCTACTGACGGATTGAACCACTCAGTCGACGGATAACTCCCCTCAACACTTGATAAAGAATTGATTATTTCACTGCTTTCCAAATGGCCCATCTGTCCTTGTCAACTATAGAGCCCTCAGTTGAAATCGACTTGTCAATATAATTCACTAATTCATTTAATTCTTCATCGTCTAAATCGTGTAAAATACTTCTCCCTGTTCTTTCCCGTAAATCTTTTAGCAATTGCTCTTTCTGTTCATACACATTCCTTACTTCCCATAATTTCACTTCTTCAATCTCGCTAAACCCAATTGCCTTAAGTGTCTCACCTACTAGCTCACTACTATGTCTGCGTTTAATTTCTTGTTCCTTTAATTTTGGAAAACACTCAAAGAAATAGCCTCTAATATGGTAGTCATCACCTTTTAATAAACAATCTTCAGGTGTACGGTCTTGGATAATGTAAACCCCTTTATCCTCCAAAATTCTATATGCCTCTTGAAAACAAGCCTTTAAATCTTGGATATGATGAATTAAAGCTCTTTCCAGTACTAACTGAAAGCTGTTATTGTCTAAACCTGTAGCCAATGCATTTCCTTGCTTGAAAGTAATATTATGATAGTCTTTACAATTTTCTTTTGCTCCAACGAGCATAGCCTGTGAAAAATCTACACCTACCACAGAAGGTACGCCCATATCTGCTAATGCTTTCGAATAAATTCCTCCACCACAGCCAATATCTGCAGCCTTCGAAGTATTCATGATAGGGACAAGTTCTTTCATTGCTTCCATCCACGAGTGGTCAGCCTGTCGAGTTGTATAAGTAGTTCGATTGTCCTTATTGTGAAAATCAATGCCCATCTTCATCACTCTTTTCTGTTCTTTTATACCAGTCTTTATGGATATTCTTGCCTAACATTATTTTACAATCATTCGATACATAAGTAAAATCAATGTTAATTATTAATATCAATAAGTTTTTATTATCGATAATTAGCAGTGATACAGAAAATATCGTTGAGTTTTCAAATGATTTAAATCTTAGCTAAATTCAAGAGACTTCGTTATCTCCTCTACTCACTATCTTTTTCAATAATTGAACGTAATCCACTAGCTTCAAAAGTTCCTTTTAACATGGTTTCTATCAACATAGTAGCAATTTCCTCTGGGGATTGTTGCGTATCGTGTTGTAGCCAGTACGTAATAACTCCTAAAATAGCATTTGAGTTATACGCTAATATTAATTCAATCGGAAACCTCCAATTACTTTTATCAATCCGATTACCTAGATAAGCATTGAAGTATCTCACAAAAAACTGTCTCATTTTTTCATGGAAAAATGGATCACCATTTGGACCTAATATTAATTTTAAGAAATCAGCTTCTTCATAAAACACTTGTAAAATTAGGATCATCACAGGCAATCGTTCATCTTTAAACTGATTGATATCCAACTCTAAATTGGTAGTTTCATCTAAAATAGCGTTGAATTTTTCAAAAATTTCGTTCTCGTACTGTTCTAATAAATTGTATTTATCTACGTAGTGTAAATAAAAAGTCCCGCGATTAATATTGGCACGCTCCGTAATATCTCGAACCGTGATAGCTTCAAAGTTCTTTTCAGAAAGTAAAGAGAAAAATGCTTGTTTAATTTCATTTTTCGTTCGTACAATTCGTCGATCCGTTTTTGTCATGGAATCATTCCTCCCTTTTAATGAACACATTTTTTTATATGTTTAGTATTGAACACTTTTGCTGCTTTTGATTATAGGAAGTGATTTTTTTAGAGTATATAATCAAACTAAGAAATAATCAACACAATGTACATTATCTGAAAGGAGAATACCTATGAAAGAAAATAAGTTTTTCGGTATAGCGTTTGTTGCTGTACTCTTATTATCCTTCATTTTTGTAGCAACACAAATCCCTGGCGCCCATTCATCACCTAAAGATCTTCCAATCGGTCTTGTTCTTGAGGATGAAGGTAACATGGGGCAAACTTTTGTTGAGTTGATTCAAAAAAATTCACAAGCAACAAAGGAATCACCGTTTAAATGGGTAGTATTAAAAAATGAACAAGAAATGAGAGAAAAATTAGCGAACCAAGAATTGTATGGAGCTATTTATATCCCTAAAGATTTTTCTGATAAGTATGCTTCATTCCAAACACCAACACCTACATCAGCAATGCTTAAAATTTATATAAACCAAGGTAAAAATGCAAACGTTGCAAATATAGTTACACAAGCTTTATCTACAATAGTCGAAAAAATGAATGACAATGTCAGTGCCCAATTATTGGCTGTTACTGAAAAAAATAATATCCCGTTAAATGCTAATCAAGCCCACACTTATTCAACGCCTATCCAAAGTGAAATAGTCAATGTGCATGAAACCGGTAAATTAAGCAATGCACCACTTTCATTCTTCCAGCCTATTTGGATGAGTAGTTTAATCAGTGCTATTCTTTTATGGTTTACTGGAAGAAATCGCAAGTTTAATTCTGTATTGGAGCAACTAAAATTCCGAGGATTCCAAGCTCTGATTGCTATGATCATTGGTTTATTTGGAGGGTATATATTAACTTGGTACACTACTTGGATGCTGGATTTTGAGTTTGCAGATTTTAACCATGTAGCTCTATTTTTATCACTGACTTGCGCGACATTTATTTTATTAATACTAGCTATCACTACATGGATTCAATTTGCGAGTTTACCAATTTTCGTTCTTTTAATGTTCTTTGGTTTACCGCTTCTACAAATCGCACCAGAAATGTTGCCTAGTTTTTACGCTGATTGGATCTATCCATGGTTACCATTCCGCTTTATGTTTGAAGGATTAAAGGAGATTCTTTTCTTCAGTGGAGAACTTTGGGGCACTTCAGCAGTTACATTATGCTGGATTGCTGTTGTAAGTATTTTAGTACTACTTCTATCTGTGGTAAAACGTAGTTCCTATAAAGTAGACGATTATTCGCCAGAAGGAATAAGCTCTGATATGAAAGAGGGAGAAGTTTAAAATCGATTGAAGCCCAACAAAAAGAGGTGGGACATAACTAAATGGTTCCTTCATAAAGCCGAATAACCTCTAAATTAACAAAACACGATAAATAGAAAAACCGAACTATTTCGAAACACTTCATGAGCGTTTCATTGGATAGTTCGGTATTTTTGTTGGCTGAAACACTTTTGTCCCAGCCTCTTTTTATTTAATTTATTTTGAATCTACGGACTGGATAATGTTTAACTCAAGAATTCGAATTTCCTTATTTAGCTTAGCAATGGCTGCTTCTATTAGTTCAAAGCGCTCCAAATTACTTTTACTGACATTGTGCGTAGGTAGCGCTTCTTTTAACGCTTCCTGCCCTGCATATAGAATTTCAAGTAAATCTAACTTTTCAAAATAAGTTGTGCTATATTGTATTTCCATTCTCCCTAAGCCCCTTACCGTTACTTTTTCACTACTAATAAAAATTCTAACCTTTACTAGCACTATAACCGAAAAAAGTAAGCACAAAACCATGTCTTAGTTATCATTTATTAACCAATAAAAGGTATGTAAAGATGCCGTAATTATATTTTCGTAGGTTAATAGAATTTATTCTCGAGAGAAAGCATTCCTTATCTATTTTTTAATATGGAATAGACAAATGTATCGTGTTCCTGACCGTTTTGATACATATAATCTCGAAGAATTCCTTCTTTTTGAAAACCTATTTTGGTAAGCAGCTTATTTGAGGCTTCGTTTTCTAAAAAAACAACAGCGCCAATACGAGTCAGCCCCATATGCTCAAAGCCATACGACACAATTTCGGTAACCGCTTCTTGAGTATATCCTTTTCTCCAATAATCAGGATGAATTTCATAACCGATTTCTGCTCGTCTATGAGCAGGCGACCAACCGTTAAAACCAATTGTCCCGATTATCCCCTTTGTTCCCTTTCTTTCAATTCCCCATCTTATCCCTCTTTTTCCAGAAAAATTCTTTGAAAATAATTTCACTAAGTTTTCAGCTTGCTGTATCTCTATAAATGGCTCTTGTCCATAATAGCGTGTGACTTCTTCATTTGAAAAACAATTAAAAACACTTTCCGCATCATCCTGCGTCAGCTCTCTTAACAAAAGTCTTTCTGTCTCTAAATTAGGAAACATTGGATCTCCCCCCTTTGATATCATATATTCTCCATACTTCCATTTAAATCCTTTAAAAACAAAGTGTGCTCACTTTGTTTAAGAGATTTTATCCAAAAATTTGCGCTGCTATAGCATATAACGTATTATTTCTTATCGGCATTTTCTCGGCATGAAGAATCATAACAGGAGGTGTATTTGCCTCTGTAAAACCACTTTGTTCTACCCATTTTATAAATTCAACATGACCAGATGGTATATCAATTCTAAATTTCCCATTATGGTCTTTCGCTAAAATATTAATTATAAGACTAGCTGTTTTAGAATCAGGTGCTATAATCGGACCTAAAATTAGATTGATTGGACCTAAAATAGACAATCCAAAGCCTATAATATTTGCATGATGATCTTTCACAACAATACAATGCTTAGATTGCTTTATCCTATTCCGTAGAAAATTACTTCTTTTATCTCCAAAGGCAGCAGCATCTAAGCTGACAATATCAGCAAAATCTTGCTCAGTAAAATCTTCAATCGTATACTCATTAGAAGTTAAGTTATGGGCACCGACATAATTGTCAGTCAGATATTTATGTACATAATCTACTGTGGTAAAGCCCATTTTCTTATACAACGGTTCACCGTTTTTCGTTGCGACGAGCATAATTGCTGTATGTTCTGAAACACTTTCAATACATTTTTGAGTAGCTAATTTCCCTAAACCGAGCCCTCTGTAATTTTCATGAACAATGACCATACCTATCGAAGCTAGATTTGAATCATATGTGATAATGGCAGCACTTGAAACAATCTTCCCCTCAGCATTTTTGTGCCCAAATATTTTGCCTGACATCATCACCGTTCTAATTTCGAATTCATCGTAATCCCAACCGACAGAATCAGAGAGCGCAATTAATCCTGGAATATCATTTGCATCGAATAATACTAACTGTAATTGATTAAATGTAGTCATTCTTTTCCCCTCATTCAAGAACATTTGTTTCTATTTTATATGCATACTCTATTATGTACAAGTGGAATTTTTAAAAAATTTAGATTTATCATCATAACGTGTGGTTGATTTCCGTTCCGACTGAGCGCTTTGCCGCTGACGCTTCGCTTTCGCGCAGAGCAGAGCTTCCTGGGGGCGTCCGATGAGCCGCTTCACTCGCGTTGCTCGCTCCTGGGTCTCGGGCCAACACGATGTTGGTCACGAAGGCGTTAGCACAGGATGTGATGATTTTCGCCTTCGTTCCTCTATCGCTGATCCCCAAGGAGTCGCTCAGTCTCCACTCCAATCAACTTTTACACATAACAACGGTTTTAAACACATGTCACTCAAACCTTATACCATAATCATCCCCCTAAATTTCAATAAATGTTGAAATAATTTCTATTTAAGTCTATTAAAAATAGCAAATATCTATATAATAGAAGCTAGACTATGCACTCCTACTTTAAGCATATTTAGGTGATTAAAAATGACATCTTATGAACGAATACTTATAATGGTCCCGCCGTTTCCCTAGCTACGTCTACTCTTTTCTAAAGAAGTAGATTTTGCTTGTAGGAGGGCAATAAGTTGAAAAAACATGTAGCACCATCTTTATTATTAATGATTGTTCTTGTAGCTTTTCCACAGATTAGCGAGACAATCTATACACCATCTCTACCTGATATTTCAGACGCATTCAATGCTTCCAATAGCTCTGTTCAGTTAACCTTAAGTATTTATTTTATAGGGTTTGCTTTTGGTGTCTTTTGTTGGGGATGGATTTCTGATTTTATTGGACGAAGACCGGCCATGCTTGGCGGTTTAATTTTTTATGGTATTGGGAGTTTCTTGTGTTTTTATGCAGAAACAATTACTTTTCTATTAGTAAGTAGAATTATACAAGCTTTTGGGTCGGCGACAGGCTCGATTATTACGCAAACCATTTTGCGAGAAAGCGTATCTGGCAGTAAAAGACATGCGCTGTTTGCCCAAATTTCTGCGGTGATTGCCTTTACCCCTGCTGTAGGGCCACTGATTGGTGGCTGGGTCGATCAAGCACTTGGTTTTAGAGCTGTTTTCTTGGTGCTCGTTGCGATGAGTATTTTGTTGTTTATCTACGCTTATTTCAGACTTCCTGAAACAACAGATAAATCAGCGAGAAAAAGAATTGCTATTTTCCCAGTTGTAAAACGTATTATTTCATCACCAAGGGTTCTTGTATTTGGATTGCTGATTGGTGGGATAAATGGCGTGTTATTCAGTTACTATGCTGAAGCTCCCTTTATCTTTATTGACCATTTCAATTTATCACCAGGACTTTATGGTTTTCTTGGCATAATTGTGGCTCTTGCCTCTATTATTGGTGCCATGATTTCCAAAAGACTCGTCAACAAATATCAGCCAGAAAAAGTAATTCATCTCGGTTGTTTTGTGATGACTGTCGGTGCTTTATTACTACTAATCGTTAGTATATTACCATTGCCTAATATCGTCTTACTAATAGGCATTTTAGTAACCATTTTTATTACGTTATTAGGATCAGGGATTGCTCTACCTAATTGCTTAAGCCTTGCGCTTGTTAACTTTCAGGACGTTATCGGGACAGCTGGCGCGATTTTCAGCTTAGGCTATTACTTACTCGTAAGCTTCATAACGTCAGGTATGAGTTTCCTGCATAATGGTTCATTGATGATCATGCCACTATATTTCTTCATCCTATCGATGATACTGTTATTATTCGGAAGAAGGTTTATTGTTTAAAATATTGTAGCGGGAATATATAATCAATAGCACTTCCTTTATCGGCCACCCTATATATCTATTAGGGTGGCTGTTCTTTACTGAAAATAATGATTGACTACTTCATCTGCAGAATGAAAAATGATATTGCTTTGAGTTTTATAAATAAACTTTGGTGAAGTACAAGCTTTTTCAAGACTTTTTGCGTACTTTAATGTATCGGTCATTTGCTCGATAATCTCAGCGTAGCCATCGAGATTATTGGAGATTTTCGGCATCATTGTATCAGAAACGTCTAAAACAATGGCAACTTGATCCTCCGCATAATTATTTAAATTAATGAAAAAGCACTCCTCCAAATCTTTCGAATGCTTGTCAATATTAATAACTGCTTCACTATATTTTGCGATTAGTCCAGTAGATGTCACTGTAATCGTAAAGCCTTGTTCGGTTAGTTTTTTATTTATGGCATCTAACAAAGTATTGACTTCCGCATCCAATTTAGGTGTTACAGTTGTCTGTATTAATTGATCACAATTTTGATGAATGGTATCAATTTCTGTCTGCTTATCAACAAGTAATTTAAAATTTGATATCGAATACACACTAATCTCCCCTTTATTATAAGTTTGGCATTAGGGCGTTTTTTTAGTCATCTTTCAGCCATATATTTTTAAAACAATAATCTGATTACGTACCTATAGAAAATGGCAATAACATTTAAATAATTGAGGTTGGCAATTCTGATGTGGTTACAGGAACTTGGAGAAACTTATTGAATTTGATTAGTTGTGATTTGAGGATAAATAAGGATATAATAGAAGGCTGTCACAAAGAGTTAATCAGACAGCCTTTCTAAACTTAAAGTAGATGTTTTACCATTGTATAATAGCTACTTCCAGGCGGATAATCTTTTATTTCACCTACAACCTCATAGCCCCTCGCTTCATAATACGTACGTGCTTGAAAGTCATATGTAGTTAGCAATGCCTTCGTTGCTCCCATTTGCTTGGCTGTTTCTTCAGTTTTCGCTAGTAGCTGTCCACCTATGCCTTTTCCACGGAATTCTTTACTAAACCAAAACTTATTGATTTCTACCCAACCCCAATACACCTCAGCAGTGATTCCGCCAATCCATTGCTGTTGATGATCGGTTACGATTAAGTTTAACGGACGAATAGAACCCTTTTGTCTACTTTCTTTATGATACGGTGAATGTTCATCGTTGTACTCTTTAATCTTTGCATTTAAAAACGTAGTAAAGTCTTCGTGATTTTCTAATAAAATCTCAACTTGATAATCCATATGAATCCCCTTTCCATATGTAATTCTATGCTTTATAACGCTCCATTAGCTTTTCCTGATGAGCTGAAAAAATTTCTTCCAGTGAAATATCATATTTATTAGCGATAACAATAATATTCCCTAAAACATCTCCAAGCTCCTCTACTAATTCTTGCTTATTTTCTTCATATGTTTGAACCTTTTCATCCGGTCTATCCCTACCAATTTCTAACGCTCGTATAGCTCTTGCTACTTCTCCAGTTTCTTCAGCTAGGAAGCCAATACGCGTAAAAATACTTAAATCAGACCAACCACGTGTATCATAGTAATCCTTCAACCATTTTTGAAATTCATTTAATTCCATTTCTATTTCCTCCATTTCTTTCCTCTCGAAATTAAATTATACTATAAAAGTGAAACGTGAATCAGTGGGGTTTTTTCATCCCCTGCTTTAAGTTCACTGCCCGTTAATGCGGAAAGATACTTATCAGATATGGAGGAACAATGATGGATAGTATTGCAGTATTTTGCGGATCAAGCATCGGTGCTTCTGAGGCATATAAAGAAGGAGCTATTCTTCTAGGAAAAGAATTAGCAAAACGTAATATTACCTTAATTTATGGCGGAGCGAGTGTAGGTGTGATGGGAACAGTTGCAGACACGGTTCTTCGTGAAGGTGGCAAGGTGATTGGGGTTATTCCGACGTTGTTAGAGGAACGTGAAATTTCTCATAAGCATTTAACAGAGCTAATCGTCGTCAATTCTATGCATGAACGCAAAAGCAAAATGATGGAACTAGCTGATGGCTTTATCGCTTTACCTGGAGGCCCTGGTACGTTAGAAGAATTTTTTGAAGTATTCACTTGGAATCAAATCGGCCTTCTGCAAAAGCCTTGTGGGATTTTAAATATCAATCATTATTACAATTTACTCATTGGGTTATTTGACCATATGCAAAACGAACAATTTTTACAAGCCCAATCTCGAAATGCCCTACTTGTAGATGAAGATGTTGCAGCGCTATTAGATAAATGTGCAGCCTATGTTCCACCTGCAGTTAAAACATATCAAACGAGTAAATGAATAAATTTAGGATATTGGATTGGATTTATCTATTATCTTACATATTCAAAAACAGCTGAACATATGAATTCAGCTGTTTTTCATATACCCCCCAAAATTAAATTCGGAGGGTTATTTGAGTTGTGCGTATTGACAATCTATTAGCTGGTTTAGTTGAATAGCAACAATCTTTAAGAAAACAGCCTAATAAAAAATTTTCTTATACTGTCTCAATCTTTAATTCCCTAGCCTGTATCATTAATTCACAGAGTGGACAGTCAAATAATATGTGTAATTCAAACCCTGTTTCAGTTTTATAGATTTCATCATATAGCCACCAAGAACCTTCTAATTGTTCTGGAATCAAACATTTCTCGACATCACTAAAAGTTAGTTTTACATTTGTGCCATACCAACCTACTCCTGTTCCAGCTATAATAAGCGTAATTGTAGATTCAGTTGAAGAGAAAGATAATACTTCTCCATCGTGCAATGATTTTGTATGTATTTCAAGAACTTGAGATGGGAGCTGCTCTTTTATTTCTTCAAATTGTTCCATATACTGTTTACTTAAATCGTGACTACGACTTTGATAATTTTCATTCCACTCTTCAGTCATTTTTCGTAATTCTTTAGATGGATATTCAGTTTTTAGAGAGCCATCTAAAATATATGGATGAAATGGCGCTGGAAGAAATGTTAATAAATCATCTTTTCGCCATTCCAACTCTGCTTGTAACATTTCAATATAGCTCGTCCCATCTTCGTTTTTCCAATTTAAACTTTCTTCCCAATCTTCTTTAGAGTCAGGAAAAGTTAAAAAACCATCGACTTGCATTTCACGATACCAATTTTGAGTGAAATATTTCAATTTAAAATCCCCCGTTCGTACATTTCTTACTAATCTTTATCTTGACCTCTAAGAAAAACTAAAGAGGTGATTTTTAGAACTCCAACTAGCACTTCCACTATTTAAGTCAGTAGCTCTTCAGTGAAATAATCCAATACCATACATCCTGCACCTTGAGCAACGATATTGTAGGCTGTTGTTGATTTAATAATCTGGACATTACTGTTAGGATAGTGCATTAATCGATTTAGTGCTGTTTCATAAGCCACTTCGTAAAAAAGCGGTTTTGGTACTAAGGTTCCTCCACAGATGACTATATCTGGACGCATTAAGAAAATTAAATTGCTAAGTCCGATGCCAAAATAATAAGCTGCATCCTTCACTACCTCTAAACAAAGTGGATCTTCTTGCTCTAAGGCATTTAATATATGGTGAAAATCGATATCTTCTACATCATTAACCTTTTCTTGAAGAGATGAAAAATTACCACGCTTCAAACGATGTACTACTTCATTACGAATGGCTGGCAAACTGCTATATGCTTGTAAACAGCCATATGACCCACACGAACAAAGTCTCCCATGTACATCAACGATAACATGTCCAAAAGCGTCAGCCATTTCGTTTTTATTACTAACCAACCTCCCCTGTAATATTGTACCGCAGCGAATCCCCATATCACTTGAGACAAAAATCAAATTATCTGTTTTATTCCAATAGTTATTACGGTATTCAGCTAATGCTGCCAAATTTGTCCCATTATCTAAAAATACATGAGTAGCATTTTGTTGTTGTAAATAGTCGACAATGTTTAGATGATCCCACCCTCCAGCGGGAAACAAATGAGAATTTATAATAGCTCCGCTCTCTTTGTCAATTGAATCAATAACCCCTACTCCAATTCCTAGAAGTTTATCTTTTGGAATGTTGTGTTTATCTAATAACTCATTAACGCATCGAGTTACAAAATTCAACGTGTACTCTCCCGTACAGTGTGATTCCATCTTTAATTTTTCGACATCTATGATATTTATTTTTAAATCTAGGAGCAACACCGTGGTGTATAAACTAGTTATTTCTACTCCAATCAAACAGTATTTATCAGGATTAATGACGTACATTAATGGTTTACGTCCACCACTCGACTCACCAATTCCACTGTCATATATAAGGCCTTCCTGTACAAGCTCATCTAATAATCGTGCACACGTTACGTGTTTGTATCCAGTTAATTCAGTTAGTGTGTTTATTCTAACTGGCCCTAACTTGCGAACTAAGCTATATAAAAGTTTTAGACTTTTTGTTTTCGGTGATGATAAACCTACAAATTGCTTTAACATATAGTCCTCCAAAAATGAATTTATCAATTACCTATATTTTATATGATTTCTTACTAAAGAAGAAGTTAGATTATCCGGTCTTTTTTCATTATATATAAAAAGAGCTGGACACGTCGTTTATTTACCTTATATTCCAACTGAATTACTTAATACTTTTTTTCAAAATGATTTTAAGTTATTTACATTAGCTATTTTATCGATTACACTGTGTTTAATAGATTGTTATTCTAAATGGAAGATTAGTAACAGTTTATAAAGAAGTTTATCTAAGGAGGAATATTAAATGCACAATTCACAGAATATTTCAGAAACTAGAGATTTTATCATGAGTCAAACTGACTATCGTCCAACAATCGGTTTGATTTTAGGTTCAGGGTTAGGAGCTCTTGCAGATGAAATTGTAAACCCTTACAAAATTCCTTATAGTGAAATTCCTCACTTTGCAAAATCTAACGCAATCGGTCATGCGAACGAATTAATAATCGGAGAATTAATGGGACAGACAGTAGTGGCAATGAAAGGCCGCTTCCATTATTATGAAGGTTTTACTTTAGATGAAGTCACTTTCCCAGTACGTGTAATGAAAGCGCTTGGGGTAGAAAATCTGATTATTACGAATGCCTGTGGCGCCATTAATACAAGCTTTTCCCCAGGTGATTTAATGTTAATTACTGATCATATTAATTTAGTCGGTACAAATCCATTAATTGGGCCAAATAATGATGAATTGGGAACTCGTTTCCCTGATGTTTCTCAAGTATATAATCTTGATTTACGTAATATTGCTTCTACGGTAGCTAAGGAACAAAACATTAACCTACAAGAAGGTGTTTATGCTTGGTGGAGTGGGCCAGCATATGAAACTCCAGCAGAAATTCGTATGATACGTACATTAGGCGCAGATGCTGTAGGGATGTCAACAGTACCGGAAGCAATCGTAGCAATTCACGGAAACATGAAAGTACTTGGCATTTCCTGTTTAACAAATATGGCGTGTGGAATTTTAGATCAACCATTAAGTCATGATGAAGTCATTGAAGTGGCAGCTTTAGTAAGAGACAAATTTATCAAATTAGTAAAAGAAACTATTTCAAGAATGTAGTTCTTATACTTTTTTGATTCATCACCAAAGTTTAAAACGTTTGTCATGAAAAGAAGTTGATTGGAGTGGAAATTGGGCGACTACTCGAAGTTTAGGTCTCCTAAAATCCCTGCTGGAACGGAAATCACCCCACATTATGGTGATGAGCCTTTTTATGCTACCCTTTTTATCTAAATGATAAGAAGTTAATTAAAGTCAAAACTTAAAATGGGCTTCATCACCTTAATCAGGAGGGGTAAAAAAATGGGAATCAAATCACGTCTTAGATTAATGATTTTTCTTCAGTTTTTTATTTGGGGGTTCTTGGCTTGTTACACTTGGCGCTTACATGATCAACACGTTGAATTTTACTGGCACACAAGTTGGAGTCGTTTATAGTTCAAAAGGTCTTGCTGCAATCTTAATGCCAAGTCTTATAGGTATTGTGGCTGATCGTTGGGTAAAAGCAAATATTTTATATGGAATATTACATTTCCTCGGAGCAATTGCATTATTTACAGCTGCTCAAATTTCAGATCCTTCTATTATGTTTTGGGTAATGTTTTTTAATTCACTAGTTTATATGCCAACGCTTGCTTTATCTAATACGATTTCTAATGTTTCCTTAGAAAACAAAGGGCTTGATATAATGAAGAACTTCCCGCCTATTCGTGTTTTCGGGACAATTGGTTATTCTTGCGATGTGGATTATTAGTCTAGCAAAAATTGAATTGAGCAACATGCAGCTATATATAGCTGGAGGTGCCTCATTGTTGCTTGCACTGTATTCAGTTACACTTCCCGACTGCCCAACATCAAAGATAAAAAAGGACAAGTCGCTGGTAAGTCAGTTAGGATTAGATGCCTTTGTCCTTTTTAAACAAAAGAAAATGGCAATGTTTTTCGTTTTTGCAATGCTATTAGGTGCTGCATTACAAATTACGAATACATTTGGCGATCCATTTTTACATGACTTTGCGCTGAATCCTGACTATAAAGAGCTTTGCCGTTAAATATCCAGCTATTTTATTATCAGTGTCACAGATGTCAGAAGTATTCTTTATTCTTACCATTCCATTTTTCTTACGTAGATTTGGAATAAAGAAAGTAATTCTAATTAGTATGCTCGCATGGACGTTACGATTTGTATTTTTCGGATTCGGAAATCCATCCGGTGTAGGATTCCTCTTGTTAATACTATCTATGATTGTTTATGGTTGTGCGTTTGATTTCTTTAACATTTCGGGTGCCATTTTTGTAGAAAACGAAGTAGATCATCGAATACGTGCAAGCGCTCAAGGCTTATTCAGCACTATGGTAAATGGTGTTGGTGCCTATGCAGGAGCTATTATTAGTGGAAAGGTAGTAGATTTTTCCACTGTAGATAGTGTGAGAAATTGGCAAAATATTTGGTTGGTTTTTGGAGCGTATACACTCGTTCTTGCAATAGCTTTCGCGATAATTTTTAAATATAAGTATAATAGAGATGTAATGAAAAATGTAAGTTAACTTTAATAAGTTGTTTTTTCCTCCACTAAATTCCTTGCAGTTAAAAGATATCAGTTAAGTAAATAAGTTAATAACGAAAAGGCCAGTATTCAACATTTTTAAATCACTGGCCTTCCCCATTATTTCATAGAATTAATTATTTTCACCATTCCATCTACCGTAATTGTGTCGGCACTAACTTCATCAACAATAAAAATGTAGTGAAAATCATTTTTCACGATATTAAAAATGACAAAATCTGAGCTTTTAAAATAAACCATTTCATTTCCATCAGGTAATTTCACTTTCTTCGCACGCTTAGTATATGAGCGTCCATACTCACTGTCAGTTATTACTATCGTATAATGTGTACGACCTGCGTCCTCTACTAAATATTCGATGGATAGTTGAGGATGTTTATGATTAAATGATCCAAAAACATGAGTGAAAATAATAGGTGGAAGTCGTGTGGGTAAAGGTATATTACGTTTAAAAAACGCTTCACTTTCTTGAATTGCTTCATTAACTTCTGTATACTCTCCACCTTCTAAATAGATTTTTTCTAAATCAGTAGTAATTGCTTCCACATGATTGATTTGAAAATATAGAAGTAGTAAAAGACATACACTCATTTTCTTCAAATGTTATTTTATCCTCCTGATTTTATTTTCCTTTTAATATCTCCTAAAATCAGAAGGTGTATGAATTTTAGACTTTTCATGTCTTTTGCAAAACCTTTAAGATATCTTGAATTTCTATTAAATTTTCAATGATGTAATCCGCTTCAACACTTTGCCATGCATCATTTCTTTTCCAAATAGCCATCATCCCTACTTTTTTAGCAGCTTCCACATCATTAAAAGGATGATCTCCAACGTAAATACTTTCATTAGCTGACACTTCTAGCTTAGATAACGCTCGATCAAATATTTCTGCATTCGGCTTTTTGATGCCTTCCCATTCTGAGATAAGAATCACGTCAAATTCATCTTCAATTCCTAACGCTCGTATATTATCTAATTGAAATTGCCCATATCCATTTGTAATCATGCCAAGTTTTAAGCCTTGCTTCTTCAAATTGTGCAACATGCTATGTAAGTTAATAAATGGAATACAAGAATGCTTAAATTCCTGCAGGTAATCCTCTAACATGGCTTTTGGAGATAACTCAATCGATAATTCTTCGATTAATTGTTGATAGACTTTATCTTTCCATACATAGCCATGATTATCTAGCTCAATAAAGCGTTGAACATAGTTCTCCTTTAAAATGTGTGATAGATTTGGCTTTAATCGCTCGTATTGCTGTTCTATAAATGAAAGAACCGAACTATCACGATCTAACAATGTTCCATCTAAATCAAAAATCACCGCTTGAATCATTAGTTTGCATCCCCTTCATCTTACAACCTTTTGCGTTTATTCTCTGCCACCACAGCTATCAACTTCAAGACCATGTGATAACATCCGTTAGCTTTAATCCTACAAAGACAATTGTGGCTTGTTTTACTGGAGTCTTTTCTCAAACTTTATAGTTATACAACTATTTAAACACTTAACATGGAATGTTTGAAACTTTTTAACTTTTTCAAAGAAATGATGAACCTTTCCACTTGGTAATTCGTCTAAATATTGGAAACTTTGAGTTCCAGAGTAAATAAAAAGGAGAAATGATCATGAAAAAACCGATTAAAAAAACTTGGATGATTGCTTCAGCATTAACAATAGGAATGGCTGTTCTGACACCACTTCAGGCAGGAGCTACTGCAGTAGACCCAACAAATGGTGTTACTGTTCAAATCGAACAACAAGTTACAGGAACGATTAAAAACATCTACGGAGATGGGATTGATCTAAAAAGTAGAGATGGTAAAAACTACTATATCAGCTTCTATAAATTTTCTGATGAACAACTAGAAAAAATGAACTTCGTAGAAGGACAGGAAATCACAGTTGAAGGTAGCGTAGCAGAGGATTATTCAGATTTATACACATTCGAAGCTTATAAAAAAGAATTGCCTAAAGAGGTAACGAAAGAAGAGCTAGCAAAATTAGAAAAATTGTTTAATGAAATGAAAAAGCTGCAAAAAGAATTGTCAAATGAAATGACAGAAGAAGAACTTGAAAAGAAATTTGAAGAAATTGATAAAATTTATAAAGAAATGGATAAAATCACAAAACCATATATATTAGCTATATGGCAACCTCAAACATTTGAAGAGTATATAGCAGATTTCGGATTTAGTGAAAAAAATATAGTTATTGAAGAAAATGATAATAAACAGCTTAAAGGTATTTACGAAGAATGGGTAAAACTTGAAAAAGATGGTCAAGAGGAAAAGGCTATCGAAAAAATGGATGAATTTTACAAAACCCTTCAACCATATTTAGATAAACTTTATCCAACTCCAACATTTGAAGAAATCATGGAAAGATATGAGTTAAATATCCCTGCTGAAACTTTAGCAAAACTAAAAAATATTTATGATAATGCTCAAAAAGCAGAAAAAGATGACAATGCTGATTTGTCTGAAAAACTATGGGAGGATTTCTATTACATCATTGATCAATTCATAACGCCTCAAACATTTGAAGAATTCATGGCTGACTATGAATTCAAAGTTAGCGAAGAGGATAACAAGCAATTAAAACAGCTTTATGAAGAAATCTTAAAGCTAGATAAAAAAGAAGACAAAGCAAAAATTGAAGAGAAATGGGGAGCATTTAACAATATTTTAGAGCCCTATTTTAAAGCAAATAAGGAAATTCTAATCTCTGCTTCTAAAGTAATAATTAACGGCCAAGAATATACTCCACAATAAGTAAAAAAATCGAGGTGTCTCAACGATTGTTGGGATTCCTCTTTTTGTTAATTCCACAATAATTTTTCGAGATTTTTTCAAAAGTCTATTCCATCGTGCAATAAGTTTAATTCTATAGAAAAAATATAAAAAGTACCTCCTTTTGCCCATCTTCGAGGGTGTCTCACCAATCATTGAAAATGATTGGTGGATTCCCCTTTCTTTAGACTCAAAGAAAACTTTGTCGCAAAAATAAACTATTTAAATAATTCAATAAATTTGATGACCTTTAAATGATTAATACGAATGCTTATATGATAAGGAGTGATGAATTGACATTTTATCTAGCCAAAACAATTGCTCGTTAGGGGACGAATGCCGAAGTCAGTGATTATAGGAGAACACCTACTAGTGGAAGATGGAGCTGTCCTTCTTACAGTGGTTGGCACAAATATACAAAATCAATCGTGGTCCGGATCAAAGGATGAAATAAGTCTTTGTGAAGCAGGAACTAGAAGTAATCGTTTTGAAGAACAAGACGGTGAATTGGTTCATTCCCTATAAAAGCCTGATACTACTATTGTAGAAAAAGAAAACGGAACCCTTTCTCCAATGTTGAAATAATATATTGGAGGAAGAGCAATTGAGTAGAAAAAATGAGAATACAGCATTTAAATGTGAAAATTGCAGTACGATGGTTGAACCATTAACCAACGGAAGTTTCAGAAATCATTGTCCAAACTGTTTATTTTCTAAACATATGGATCATGTTCCTGGAGACAGAGCGAGTACTTGTAAAGGTTTGATGAGACCAATTGGAGTCGATTATACAGGAAAAAAAGGCTTTCTACTTATCCATCAATGTACAAAATGTCAAAAGATTAGTCGAAATAAAATAGCTGTTGATTCCATTCAAGAGGATCAAGTTATCCAATTTATGCAATCAATCGTATAGTTAAGTAATTTATTATTCAAAGACACATTGGAAATTAACCTTCAATGTGTCTTTTATTATTTAAAATCAACCTATTCATTTTACCTCTATAGCAAAAATATAAGAAGAACCTCCTTTGTCCCATCTTCCAGAAATACTATATATATAAGTCCCCTTCTTTTTCGGTACAGAGAAAACATTATCTTTTACCTTTACTAGCTTAATCTCATCGCTGCTCAACCATTTATCTACTTCTATCCCATCAATCGGTGGTTTCTTAAAACTAATTTTAATTTCACTTTGTGGTGAAACAGAAAACGGAACAATTTTTTTATTAGCAATAATTTCAGGCGGTGAAATTTTATCAACACATTCATTATTAATAATATTTTGCCAACAATATGTACCTTGTACAAACGGTACCTCTTTGCCTTCCGACATTACAACAGGCTTTGGTGGTCCAGCATTAAGTAATATAATCATCCAGATAAATGCGATAATAAATAACATGCTAATTATCTTTAGACTTCTCATTTAAAATCTCTCCTATCCAGCATATATGACTGCTAATATCATTTCATTGCAGTGGAAATTAAATTTTACTAACCGTCCTTTAAATTGTGTATAACAAAAAAATGAATTAAGTGAATAATTAGCAAGCCTATATGACACATTACATATAGGAGGTGGAAGAGTAATGTCTAAAATAATTGGTGTGGAACAATCATTAACAAACGTTGAAGACACTTTAAAGGCAAAAGGTTATGAAGTTATTCAACTTCGTACTGAAGAAGATGCAAAAAAATGTGATGCCTGTGTAATCACTGGGCAAGACAGAGATATTATGGGAATTAGCGATCCTATCATGGCAGGACCTGTTATTGACGCTGATGGTCTTTCTGCTGACGAAGTACTTCAACGTGTCGATAAATATTTCCACTAATAAATGACTTGGTGCTGTCGCTGTAGTTTTTGGACTATGGAGCAGCATCTTTTACTATTTATGTGATTATAGAGTGCTCATTATTAAATTCACCAATTCAGGTCTTTTACAATTTCTATGCTTGGATTCTTACAAATTTTATCTATTTTTTTCATAAGCTCTTACTATAAACAAAATCTTGTTGTGCTTTTTTAGAATACTTTATTTGCATCATTTTAATTCTCTTTTAGCCCCATTGCATCTAACATTGTTGTGAATTTAGCAGAGATCTCATTGAATTCACTATCCTGTAATGAACTATTAACAATTCCCGCTCCCGCAAATAATGTAATATCTTTATTATTTATCTCTGCACAACGAATGGTGATAACCCATTCCCCATCACCATTACTGTCCATATACCCTACCAAACCTGTATATAATCCCCTTTTAAATGGCTCTGTTTCCTGTATAAAGGCTAATGCTTGTTTTTGTGGCTCTCCACATATTGCTGGTGTAGGGTGTAACAACTCAGCTAAATCCAATGCGTTCATAGTATCATTTTTAAGTTTTCCTGTGATGACTGTAGATAAATGAATCATTGTATCTGTATAAAGAATCATTGGCTTTTTATTGAACTCGATATCACTTAAATAGGGTTGTAATTTCTCACACATATAGTCCACTACTATTTTATGCTCATGCAAATCTTTTTCTGAGTTAAGCAATTCTTTTTCTAAATCAGCATCTTTCACCTCATTAAAAGTTTGTTTACGTGAACCAGCTAATGGATTGATTGTAACAATATTCCCTTCCTTCTTCACTAGTAACTCTGGACTTGCTCCAATTAAATTTTGTAAGTGGCCCGTTTCAATTGAAAAAATATAACCCTGTTTATTTTTGTGCATCAAGTTTGTTAGCCACGAAGAGATCTGTGGATCAGCTTCTAATCGAAAGTTTAATGTTCTTGCTAGAACTACTTTTTTGAATTGCTTATCATTAATATAATCAATGGCATTTTGAACCATTTCGTTAAATTGTTGCCTATTAGGTTTATCTATACTATGTTCTATGGTCAATGACTGAGGATCAATATGCAAGTCATCTATCAAATCAGACTCCTGATAATACTCATGCTTATCTGGAACAATAATAGTTGCTTTTGTATGTTGGTCAAATGGAATTGCTCCAATAATCATTTGTCCCTTATATTGCTCTTGTAGTGCTGTAATTTCTTCTTTCAACTTTGAAGAATTGCTAAATTCTATCTTAAATCTTTTATGACTCCCCTTACATAACAACAGTTTCTCAGGTGTTTTAAATAAGGTATCATTATTACTAAAATTTTTTAGGATGTTAGATAGTAGTATTTTCTTCATTGTCTTCACCTCACTAATTAGTCATTATTAAATGTTAAATTCTTCTATTACTAGATTCGATTCAATATCCACAACATTTATGTTCACCTTTTTACTACTAATCAGGGATAGACGGTAATGCTCATCAACGATCATTGAATGACAAAATACATCGCCTAATGCTGATCTAAATTGCTGATTCTCGAGAGAAAAACTTACTTCTGTTAGATTCATATTTAATCCCATACCTATCATTTTGGAATAAGCTTCTTTTAGAGTCCAAATAGAGTAAAAATAATCTAGTTTATCTTCCTTTAAATTGAGCCTATTAAACTGTGCTGTTTCGGTTTCACTCATAAAATATTCAATACAATCAAACTCAATTGGCTTTATGCATTCAATATCAATTCCAATAAAACATCCTAATGAGACAGTACCTACAATATAATGTCCCGTGTGGGATACATTAAAATGAAGATTTTTGTAGCCAGGAATATTAACATATGGCTTTCCATATGGACTATATTCAAATTGAATTCCTGTTAATCCTGTTTCCTTAAATAGAATATAGCGTTTAAAAAAATCAGAATAAGTGTTACTAGTATTATTTGTTCTATATAAATAGACATTTATAAGTTGCAAAAGGTTTGTCATCACATGTTGGCATTGTAATGGATGATAGTGTCTTCTATTATTTTCAAATAAGTGTTACCTAATTCGTAAAAGAAAAAGTGTCCACCTTGAAATTTTTTAATAGCATATTCATTACTCGTAACTTCTTGCCAACGTAATAAATCTAACTCGGTAAGGTCAACATCATCTTCACTATAATGAGCAATAATCGGCGTGTTCAATTCCTCACCATTATAGGAAAACGACTCATGTAAAATATAATCATTTTTTATAGAAGGTATAACAAAATTAAGAAACTCTTGATTTTCTAATAAATGTTTTGGTGTACCACCTAGACGATATAATTCCTGTATTAAAGAATTATCAGCCATCGTTGAGTGATATTTATCCTTACCTTTATAATGGGGTGCTTGGCGGCTTGCAACTATTAATAGCTGCATTTGTATGTCTGTATTTTTTTCAAGATAGTAAGCGACCTTAAATGCAATTGCTGCACCCATACTATGTCCAAATAATACTACCTTTCTGTCTTTCGAAATACTTTCAATGGCTTTTGCTATTTCTACACCTAAATCGTCCACGTTTAAAATAGGTTCTTCGTTTCTCCGTGTTCCTTTCCCTGGTAGTTCTACACTATATATATTTGCTTCCTTACTTTCCGACACCCATTCTTTATAATTAGCAGCTGATCCACCAGCATGATGAAAGCAAAATAAGTTAACGTTAGTAAGATTGTCACGAGAAAATGGAAACCAAATTTTCATATCCATTACAGCATCCTCCTTATATTTTTTCTAACACAAATAAACGTTGTCCTAGCGGATATAATTTATGTGCTTTATCAGGTTGAATAGAATTACATTTGAATCCTACTTCACTAAATATTTCTAACCACTGTGATGTAGTTAAAAAGGTAGATGATGTCTTTTCTCTTAAATCATTAGCAGGCTTCATCATAAATACTTGTGAAATTAACATTTGTAACGATTCACCATCTGCTTCTGTTATTAGGACAATACCATCATTTTTTAATAATAATTTCAGCCTTAATAAAACCTCTCGCGTATTTTGCACATTATTCAAAACTCCTGCTGCTAGAATAATATCTTGAGAACCATTCTCAATACATGACATATCCTTATCATTTTCAATATCTAATTTCATATAATCCATCCAGTTAATGTTTTTGAACGTTTTTTTCGCTTCATTGATAAAATAATTTGAAATATCACTAAATAAATAGCGTTTTATTTTTTTCTGTAGGTGATTCTTTATAATGCTATCTATGACTACTGTAGAGGTGGCGCCAGTTCCAGCACCAATTTCTAATAATTGCACCTCATTATTCATTGCTACCTTATCTACAACAATGTCAGATACTTCATTATTAAGATAATGGGCGATTATTGTATCCTTATATAATTGCGTTGCTATATCCTGCTCACCGTTCTGGAATAACAGTTGGACTGCAGACTGCTTCCCACTTAATAAATCACCTAATAATTGAGCGTGACTATAAAAATAGTCCATTACTTTTTCTGGTATTAATCGATATGACCAAAGTGATTTTATCTCTCCCCAATCACGTTTCAATTCTTCAGAAGTCCGGACTGGATAATTTAAAACATAACCAGTATTAAGACAGATAATATAGCCATGATTTACTAGTGCTGTTAACCATCTTTGAAGGACAAATTGAAAGTTTTCAGCTATTTTGATTGAGCGCAATATTTCGTCAAATCGATACACTTTTCCTTTCGTGTTTAACGTACTATTCTTTTGTAGTTCAAATAAAATAGATTTTAAACAAACTTCGTTAAACTTCATTACTGCATGTTGAACACTATCCACTGTTAATTGTTCATATCGAACGTCGATAGGCGTTTCTTTACTCAGCTGTACTTTTACTTCTTCGATTGTTAAAAACTGATGATCCTTTCTCTTATAGTCATTGGGATAGCCCAATGCACTAGTTATATCACTCCACAGTTGTGCTGCTTGAATAATATGTTGACCTTCTCTCCTCATCTCTATCGCATTACTATCATTCGTAATAAGATGACTTAATCTTTCGATATCTTTTAAAATAGCAGATGGCCAAATCATTGTCAGAATCTCTTTATAAGTAGCGTTGTTATTTGGTTCAAAAACCTCAATAACTGGTGTTGTTAATGAATGTGAAGTTTCTTGTTCTAAGTCTCTTGGAACAAGAGTAGTGTTTGGTATTTGCATTCTAGGTGTCCAAACGACTGGTCCATTGGTATCAAAAAGAGTTAATTTACCGCTATCAAACCCTAATGTTATTTGATGCATTAAATGCATATAACTATCCGAGACAACTACCTCAACTTGATTTTGTGCTCTAATTGTTGTCGGAACACCTTTTATCATTAATGAAAGCATTTGAAACGGTATATTGTCTAAAATTGTATTTTTAACGCTCCAAGGTTGTAGATTTCCGAACAGCTTTGTTAATATATGAGCTAATGGAAATGAAACTTGAGTTGCCATATCAACATTAAGGTATAACAAATCTTCTTTTTCCATAATTTTTTGAGCAATTCCAATAAATTTTTTTACATAAGGTAAATTTACATATAAGTCACCTACAACAAACTTTACATTATATTGTCTTGCCACACGGTAACATTCTATTAAATTCTGATAATGTACGGGCTGTTCTATTAAAACATGAATTCCCTTTTCCATTAATGCAATAGCGAGCTCTGTTCCAGAACCTCCCATTATACTTGTAGGTACAACTATGCAAGCAATATCAATATCTTTGGGAATGTCCTTTATATCACCATATAAGTCGGTTTCATAAACGCCTGTACAAGTATGAGATCTTTGGCTTCCTTGCGCTAAAATACCAACAAGTTCATATTGATGGGAGTTTTTTATGGCTTCTAGATAAAATTGGCCAAATCTTGTGCCACATACAAGTACACGTAACTTTCGGGTCAATTCTCTTCTCATCCCTTCACCTGTTTCTAAAAATTTATATCAAACCATTAATTTCTAGCTCCCAATGGAGACTTGCGAGCATGAAATTACAGCTTAATCTGTACATGGTTAGGTGTTTTCATGCCCGCTATTCCCCTGAATTATAGTGAACCTATAACTTGAGTTTCTTCATTTTGATGATTATTCTTTTCTTCAAGATTCGCAGCCAAACCTTCAATGGTAGGTTGCATGAATAATTTTTCTAATGTTAAAGCATAGCCCTGTTCATCGAGTAAATTAATTAATCTGATTGCTTTTAGCGAGTCTCCACCTTGTTCAAAGAAATTATCTTTCACGCTACTATATTCAGTTTCTAATATTTCATTCCAGACCTTTACAACAGCCTGTTCTTCTATTGTGACCGCTTGTCTTCCTGGCTCAACAACTTTAGGGAGACTATAAGCTTTATATTTGGTTAGTTTCTTACGGTCAACCTTGCCGTTAGCTGTTATTGGGAACGCTTCATGAACAAAATAATGATCTGGACACATGTACTTAGGAATAGTATTCTTAACTTTTTCTGAAAACGGTTCAAGCGCAACTGATTTGATCTGCGTTGGTCCTTCCACCATCATTATGTGTTCCCCTAGCCATTTTACGTCATTTCCAGGCCATGCCAATAGGCAATTAAAACCTTCTTCTTTCAATAAATTTTGCCACGCTTCACGATTAAGTAATGGCAATTTTTCAGAACGTCTAAAGTCCTCGAAGTGGTTATAACCTTCTTCAAAAAATACCACAGTGATTAATAGAAGGGCATTATTCTTTACATTTTCTGTTAGAAAAATATGACCGCCAGGCTTTAAAAGACGTTTTAAATAAGTCATTGTATCATTCAAATGATGACTTCTATGCAATGTGTTTTCAGCAATGATAACATCATAATCATGAAGTACAATATCCTGATTATCTGGTGGCGCATTGAAATCAAATTGCGTGAATTTCAAATGTTTTTGAGTTGTCGTTGCCTTTTTTCTATTAATAAAGTCTCTTGATTCATCGCTATAGGTATACTGCCCAGAATCCTTCATTACCGTGGCAAAATTGTCTGTACCTTGTCCAGTTCTTGTTCCAAGCTCTAACACATTCAAATTTCGATTTGGATAGGATTTTGTGAACGTTTCTAGTATCTTCTCAACTAATCCTTCTGTATACTGACTCCATAAATTAAACTGCCCTAATTGTTCAGGCGTTAAGAATCCATGAGAATCTAGTAAATAACCTTTCGCTAATTGCTCACCTTTTAAAATTGCAAGACGCACAAATTGCGACGCGATAAGTTGCTCCTTCAACTGATGGAAGATTGGTTCTGTTTCACCAAGATTAAATTCATTCAGCTTATGATTCATATAGTTCATAGCGCCATCTTTACTGAATTTGACACTGTAACTAGAATGTTTCTCCTCAACAAAACCATAAATTACAAGATAGTCTAGCCAATGCCCCATTAAAGAATCGTACACACTAACAACTGATTTCATTAAATCCTCTTTCGTAAATATATGCCCTTCTGCTTTAAAGATATTTAAAGCATATAAGTCTAAAAACATCATCCCGACACTAATCCATTCAATAGATTCTGTATAGTCTGAGAGCTCGTTGATATTAAACGTTGACACAGATTGCTCTATTTCACTTTTGATTGTCTCGATACTTTCCGTTATATTAATATCTGTTGTTTTCGTTTGAATAAGTTCATTTTGTATGTGCTCATGGAGCTTAAGATGGCCAATTAGCTTATTATCTTGGATTGTTACGACAGCTTGTTGTACGATAGGGAACTTACATAAGTTAGCTTCTATATCTCCTAGCTCTACTCTATGACCACTTATTTTAATTTGTTGATCTTCACGACCTAAAAATTCAATATTGCCATCAGGAAGATACTTAGCAAGGTCACCTGTTTTGTAAATTCGTTCCCCCGTTATCGGATGGTTAAAATAATGCTCTTTCGTTCTTTCAGAATCATTACAATACCCTGTTGATAAACCTATACCGCCAATATATAAGTCCCCCTTCACCCAGACAGGACTATCCTCATACTTCTTATTTAACACATATAATTGTTGATGTGACAGCGATTTACCATATGGTATGCTCTTCCAGTTGGCATCTAGTGAATCCACCATAAAATAGTTAGACCAAATGGAACATTCTGTGGCTCCACCTAAACTTATAACATTTACCCCTTCAAAAATGTCCGTTACTTTTTCTGGTAGGGTTAATGGAATCCAATCTCCGCTTAAAAGAACTGTTTTTAAATAATGATCCTGACCAGCAATTGCAGCAGCTGTTTTATGGTAATCGACTAGCATTTCCATAAAGGTTGGTACAGTATTCCATATCGTAATGCGGTGTTTATGCAATAAATCTAACCAATGCTCTGGGTCTTTCAGTCTCTGAACTTCTGGAATGACCACTGCCCCTCCAGCACTCAGTAAACCAAAGGCATCGTAAACAGATAAGTCAAATGTAAAATTCGATAATGCAATACTTCGGTCAGAGGTTGTCACATTAAGACGTTTATTTATATCTTGAATCGTATTGACGACACTTCGATGCGTTATTTCAACACCTTTAGGTTTACCTGTAGAACCTGAAGTGAAAATAATATAAGCTAAATCATCTGGTTTTACATTTCTAAACGGTAATGTTTTTTCCTTACTAGCAACAATAAGATCTTCAACAATATAAACGTTACTACCTAAGTTACTATATCGACTATACAATGTCTGAGTAGTTACTATACCGTCGATATGTGCTTGTTTCATAATTTGATGTAATCGATCAATTGGAGTATCTACATCTACAGGTAAGTATGCTGCGCCTGCTCTCATAATGCCGAGGGCTGCAACGATTTGCTTCCAACCTTTCTCCATTATTACGAGGACTACCTGTGATTGTATTAGACTAACTGAATAAGCTATATTTTTTGACATAATATCCAATTCTTCATATGAGAGCGTAACAGAAGTATCAATAATAGCCGTATTTTTCCCATTTTCAATACACTGTTTTTCTATTAGACTAACTAATGTTTCTTCTGAGGTCGGTATGATGGCTGCTTGATGAATCGTCTCTCTCTGTTTTGCGTCTGGTAACACTATTAAGGAAGATGATTGTTGCCACGCACCAATACCTTTGCTCAGTTTATCTAATATTTGATTATAAGCATTAAACATTTCGTTAAGTAAACCTTTAGGGAATAGTTCTTCAACACCATCCCAAGATAGGATGAGTTCACCATCTTGCTCGAACACTTGATGATCTAACCAAACTTGAGGTGTTTGAGATGCACCATAAACAATTTTCCCTAAATAGGAGATATCTTCTAAATGATCTTTGTTTACACCGATGCCACTTGTAAAAACAATTGGCATCATAATATCATTAAAACGATTTCTTTCTTTTCTCAATATCCTTTCTACTTCTACACCGCTAACGAGTGTATGTTCAAGATCTTGTAGTAATTGTTTTTGATTATCCTGACAACGCATAATAAAATTGCTTTCATGACGATGATCCATTTTAATTAATACTAACGATGTAAAGTCTCCAACTAATTTATCCACATCTTCGTGTAAAGGCAGACGATTAAAATGAGTTAAGTTTAGCGTAAAATGTTGATGTCTACTATACCTCCCTAATACTTCCGCATAGGCTGTCATAATAACAGTTGACGGCGTCAATTTAAGCTGATGGGCAATTTGCTTTATAACCTTCCATTTTTCCACCGTTAAAACCGCTTGATATCGAGTGAATTTTTGTTCTACTATTTCATTTGGTTGTTTTTCTAATGGTAATTCAGGTGCAGGGGGCAACTTTTTAATGCGTTTTTCCCAGTAGTTCATGTCCTTTTCGTACTGAGTCGATTTTTTCAAATCTGCGAGTGCAATGGCATAGTCTCTAAAGCTAATATTGATGTTTGGTAAGTTATGGGTTGGTGTATTGTATAGTTTGTACCACTCATCAAATAATAGAAAAATGCTATAGCCATCAAATACTGTATTATCGAAGCTAACATGTAATCGTGTCTTTTGGTCTGGATTCAAGCTTGCTTCAATTTCAAATAAAGGCCATTTACATACATTGAACTGACGCTGAGACATCTTATTTCTTGTCAATAGCACACCTTTTTCAAATGCTACTTTGTCTTGATATCTGTAATCATTTATCATAATTCGATATTCTGGCACTTCTTTTAATATTTGCTGAGAAAGTCCATTTTTTAGAACAACAGCCCGCATGATGTCATGACGACGAATTAGTTGATTCCATGCAACAGTAACTGCCTCCATATCCAGTTCGTCACACTCAAGTTCAAAATAGCAATGCGCAGAAACATCACTTAAGTCATATACACCACTTCTTCCCAACCAATACGATTGCTGAATATCCGTTAACGGGAATGGATCATAGAGATGGATTGAATCGCTTTGGATACTAGCAAATGGCGCTGCATCAATTTGCTCTTTATTTGTTTCTACAATTTTTAGTTCTCTAGATATATAATTTGTAAAATCACTAAACTTAGGATGTTTAAAAATAGCTTCCAATGAAGTCGGCATATTAAATTTTTTCTGTAATTGGCTATTAAGTTGGGTCGCAATTAAAGAATCACCACCAAGATGATAGAAATTATCTTCTAGAGAAATATGGTGCTTATCTAAAACTACTTTCCAAAGGTTCGCGATTTCCTGCTCTAAAAAATTCATTGGACGAGTAGGCTCGCTCTGTTCATTTACGCCTATATGGGTGCTTGCTTTTAAAAGCTTTCGATTTAATTTTCCATTCTTCGTGACAGGCATTTTAAGTAACATCGTTACATTTTTAGGTATCATATAATCTGGCAATTGCTCTCTTAAGTAGTTCTCTACTTTTTTTTGATTTAGTTGAACCTTCACTGGTGATGATTGAGCTATAAAAATATGATGAGAATAAAGCTGTGGATCATTGATAACTTTAACATTCGAATAGCCTGATTCGATAAGAACGTCTACCCATTGAGTATCAGATAATAATGGTTGACAGACATCTTTTCTTACATCTTCAAATTGTGTAAAACCGCGTGCTTCAAATCCCGTTGTAATAAGTTGCAGACTATTATTCAACGTATTTTCTGTAGAAATAATTAAACCATCCACATCTAATAACTGTTCAATAAACCGTAGTCCTTCTTGCAAATTTTTCATTCTGTGTAATGCATTGTTAGCAATAATGATGTCATATTTATTGCATTGATACCCTTGCAATACAGGATCCATTTCAGGATCTAAAATAGTAAATTCAACATTTTCTGATAGAATTTTTTCGAACTTGTTTTTAAAATACATGGAAGAATCAGTAATGGTGTAGTGATAATTTAGTCCTGTCAATTGATTCACTATTGCTTCTGTAAATGAACTACTCCTTGCACCTAATTCTAAAATTTGCAACGGTCGTTTCAATTCTTTATTAGCAGTACCAATCATATGAATCATTGTTGTAATCACTTGATTACTTTCCATAGCACCTGGTTCTTCACAAATAACTTCCATCGGTGTTAACGTATCTTCTGAAAATAATAATTCTGTTGGTGACAATTCTCCCTTAATAATGGCTTGGCCACCCTCTATAAAAGGAATGCTGAATTTTTTAATGCTAGGGTAATTTAATATTGATGGCATCTCGCAATCAAATAAATCACATACGTTTTCATATGTTTTTTTATCTGTTGTAGATACTAAATTTAACTTATGTAAAAACCTAAACCACTGATTAATAAGTTCATAATTCTTAGCATCTATATTTCGTTCATCTAATGTCTGTTTTAAATGATAAACATCTCCTTTTTTAATAGGAAAACCTACTTGTTTTAGGATGAATGTAATACCATAACATGTTAACTGATCCATTTCTGTTATAAATGATCGCATTGCTTCTGACTGATTTATATCATGGGCACTAAACCTTTTTGAAACAGATTCCATCATCTTTCGTACAAGCTTAGGTATGTCTGAAGAAGTTGAATGGATATCAAAAAGATCATCATAACCTTTAGCAGTGATAAAAGCATGAAGACTATTTCCGTTCTTCTTTTTAGTTGCCAATACAACAGCATCTTTAATACTTTTATTACTTTTCAAGTTTCTCTCAATCTCACCTAGTTCAATGCGATGTCCACTTACTTTGATTTGTTCATCCTTACGACCTAAAAATTCTAAAATACCGTCTTCTGAATACCTGCCATAATCTCCAGTCCGATACCACCTTTCCCCGTTGACGTATACAAACTGATTTTTGGTTTGTTCCTCATTTCCTTTATAACCTGCTGCAATACTTTTGCCACCTATCCATAATTCACCGACTACTTGATTTGGACAATCTTCTCCTCTTTCGTTGACAACACGATATTTTTGATTTGGTAATGGATATCCGTATGGAATACTAGATAACTCACATGTTTCATCTTTTTTTACTTGATAATAATTGGACCAAATTCCTCCCTCAGTAGCTCCCCCCATAGCTATTAGTGTGCCATTAGGAGTTTTAGCTTTCATTTGCTTTACTAAATCCGGTTTAATCCAATCCCCTGAAAGGTAAACAAATTTAATTGATGGTAGGTTTTTCTCTTTTTCTTCTAGTTCTGCACACAATATTTCAAATAGAATAGGCACAGAATTCCACAGCGTTACATTAAATTCTTCAATATATGATACCCACTTATCTGCACTACGAACTTCATGTTCACTAAGTAAAATGAGTTGACCACCAACAGCAAGTAATCCAAACATATCGTAAACGGATAAGTCAAATTCATTTGCAGAAACTGCTAACACGCTATCTGAAGAATCAATTCGATTTAATTGATTAACCGCATGAATCGTATTCCATGCAGCTTCATGAGTCATTTCTACACCTTTTGGCACTCCTGTAGAACCTGAAGTAAAAATGATATAGGCGGTTGAAGTTGGATCGTATATTACTTCAGTACTCTGTGGACACTTTTCAGCATCAGCAAAAGATAAAAAGGTAATGCCGCAGTTATCGTCCAATTGAAGATGATCTGTCAAAACAACACGTATATTTGCTGCTTGATAAATCTTATTTCTTCGAGACAATGGTTGCTTCAGACCAATTGGAACATATACTGCACCAGCGGCTAAAATTCCAAAGATTGCAGCTATTTGATCCATGCCTCGTTCCATCAGTACACCTACTACATCGCCTTTTTCTATACCGTTATTTTTTAAGTATTGTGCGAATCTAAGTGCTTTTTCTTTCAAAGCACCATAAGATAACGACATATTAGTAGGAGGAGAAATCAATGCAATATCATCTGGAGATCGTTGAGCATGCTCAAAAAATGGAGCATGCAAACAAGTTGGTTCAATCTCCATTTCTGTTATCACATTTTTCCTTATGTTTTGTTGTTTTGCTATAGGAATATGTAAAGGAATTGACCAATCCTCAGTATTTGATACGTGTTCAACACTCTGTTTAAAACTTTCAAACATCTCATTTAATATGTGGGGTCTAAAAACGTCATCTAAACTATCCCAAATTAATAATAGGCCATTGTCTTGCTCAAAAACTTGAAAATCTAACCAAACTTGTGGTGTTTGTGAAATCATATAATGGATATCACCAAATATTTCGACAAATTCTTCATTCAATAAAGGTGAACCGATATTGCATGAAAAAACAACCGGTGCAATTTGTTGTTCACTGGAATGCAGACGAACAAAATCTCTTTGAACATCAACACCTGAGTAAGACGTATATTGCATATCTGTATGAAATTGTGTTTGAATAGTTTGCACGTCATGTAAAAATGATCTTTGTTTCTTTAAATCGACTTCTAATAACAGTAGAGTAGTAAAGTCGGCTACTACTTCTTCGATATTTAATGTTTCAGATGGTTTTCGATTGAATAACGGAACATTTATTAAAAAATGATCATTTTCACTCCATCTATTTAGAATATGACTATAAATAGTTAACAATGCCATAGCCGGTGTTACACCAGCTTTTGAAGAAACATATTGTAACTTTTTCCATAACTCCGCATTTAAAAAGTAAGATCGTCGATTAAATTTAGAATTTATTTCTGACTTATTTGAAACAGGTAATAGTGGTTTAGTTGGTAATGTTGCTAATCTTTTTGACCAATAAGCCTTTGCCTCTGATATCTCTTTTTTATTTTCTTCATTTTTTTCAACCAAATATGTTGCAAAGTTCCATTCAAGAGGTGCTTGTGGTTGAATATTTCTATTGTATAAGGCTACTAAATCTCTTAATATAATTTGATAACTTTGAACATCTGCTATTAAAAGATCGATATCGAAAAACAATCGTCCTTTATTTTCAGGTAATAAAGTGATTTGTAATTCTGCTACTTGCCCTTCTTCAATTTTTAACAATCTATGAGATGTTTCATTCCGCATCTCCTCTAAATGTTGTTTAATTTGATATTCATCTGCTATTCGGTAGTCATGAATAATTAAAGACCTTACTTGTGTTTTTGGCGAAATATACTGTTTACCATCTGGCGTAAATACGGATCTTAGCATAGGATGATGCTCTTGTAGTCTCATCCAAGAGGTAGCTAGTTTTTCTGTATCTATATCTCGAACATTAATCTCTAAGTATCCATGACAACCTACATTACCAAGGTACTGGCCGTCGTAGCGTCCTACAAAATAAGCATGTTGAACTTCTGTTAATGAGAAAGGTTGATACATATCTACATTTTCTATTTCAACTTTACGTTGTAGGTGTTCTCCAGTTAGTGAATGCTCTATAAATAATTGTTTCCAATCTTTTAAATAAGGATTTTTTATCAATTGTTCAAAAGTTAATCGATATCCTAATTTTTTACTTACATTAATCAGTTTCATCAATTGAATGGACGATAATCCCATATGAAGCAAATTTTCATCCTCTTCTATTTCCGACCCATGATTCAACATACTACATACTGCGTCTTTAAATGTTTGCCATTTTAATAAGGCCTCTGCTTGATTCATTGAAGTTCCTCCTACTCTAAATATTGTGCGACTAATTTTTTCTTGTCAGACTTTCCTACATTTATATAGGGTATAGCGTCTACATATACTAATTGATCCGGGAGTTTATAATGTGTAACACCAATATCTATCAAAAATTTACACAGTTCAATCAAGGACAGTTCCCTGTCTTTTTTAACAACAAATGCACATATTCGTTCACTTAACTCCATATCGGCAACGCCTACTACGGAAGCATCTATAATTTCATCATGTTCTAGAAGATAGCTTTCCACTTCACTAGGTATTACGTTTTCTCCAGCCCTATTAATCTGCTCCTTTACCCTTCCAAGAATTTGAATATTTCCTTTACTCGTTACGCGCGCCTTATCTCCTGTTTTTAAAAAACCATCTTCTGTAAAGCTCATCCTATTAATTTCAGGAGATTTAAAATAGCCTAAGAATGTATACGGCCCTTTTTGAATAAGTTCACCTGGCTCACCTGGAGAAACTTCATTATTATTCTCGTCAACTATTTTGAATTGATCTCCCTTAGAAATCGGTCTCCCTTGACATGAAATAATCGTCTCAATATCATCATTTGGGGAAGTAAAGCAGGTAATTCCCTCACCAAGTCCATAACCTTGTATTAACTTACATTCAAACTGTTTAATCAATTGTAGTGCTAATTGTTTTTCTAACTTAGCCGCTCCTAATAAAATATAGTCAATGGACGATAAATCAGCATGTTCTTCCAAAGCTAAAGATTCCACCCATAAATTTGCAATGACAGGTACGATTGACGTAAAAGTGACTCGCTCTTTTTCTATCCAGTCGAGTACTTCGTCAAATGTACTCGTTGAACTTAGAACAACTTTACCTCCTTTACATAAAGTCCCCATTACTCCGGGTGAACAAAGAGGATAATCATGTGCAATGGATAATACAGCGAGATAAGTACTTTTTTGAGTCACACGACAATGGTCTGCTGCAGCTTTAGCATTATATAAGTAGGCAGTATGCAATTTTGGGATGACTTTTGGTGTACCTGTAGTGCCACCTGAAAGTAAAAATAGAGCGATTTCTTTATAAGAGGATTGATGTTCCATCAAATCATTATTTTGTTCGCGCATCTCAGACTCTATATCTTGTAAAGAAATAAATGTTTCATTAGATTCATCCGTAATAATTAGGGAAATACTCGACTGTTCTTTTGCTACTTTCATAGCCATGGATTTATAATCATGACCAAGAAAAGATGATGGAATAATCATCGCTACTGGTTCCGTTAATTTAGAGATATTCGTAATGTCTTTTTCTCTATGTGTCGGCAATAACAGGATTGGCCTTGCACCAATAATAAATAAGGAAAAACATACCTTTACAAAATACATATTGTTCGGTAATTGTACGAGTACATTGTCTCCTTTTTTAATGCCTTTAGCTATTAACCCTTGTCCTAGTAAATTCGCTGATTGATACAATTCCTCATAAGTTAAAGATCCAGTTTGGTCTACTAGAGCAACTTTACCTTTGTATTCATCGGCCCAATTTTTTAATGCATCTGCTAAAGATAATTGTTCAAGGTAGCCAGCATTTTCATAGTGCTCCACAAACTTCGTAATCATATCTTCTGTTTGTATTTTGTACATTTTTTTTAACCTCCAGTACGACAATATCTGAATTTAGTAAATGCTTCTTGGCAATATATAAATGTTCTTGATGGAGTAGTTCTTCATATTCTTTTTCAGTTCTCTCCTTGCCATTACATAATGCCCAGATATGCATATCACCTAAAAATGCGGGTAGTGTTTGTTTAGTCACTTTTTCAGGAAGTAATTTTTCTATAATAAACAAGACATTTTCATCTGTCATAACGTCCGCAATATTTCGTAGTATTAAACTTACTTTATGATCATCCCAATCATGTAGAATCCTAGATAATACATAAACATCCGATTGATGTTCAATTGGTAAAAAGAAGTCTCCTTCAACAAATCGACAACGTTCTTTTAAACGATGAGTGTGAATTGTTTGTTCGGCTTCTTCCCTTATATAGTCCTTGTCAAGAATGATGCCCTCAGCATAAGGAAACCCCTCTAAAAGTTGCACCATTACATCTCCAGCACCACCTCCTATATCAATAATTTTCTTAATTTCATCGATATTTCTTGTTTCGCATAATAGATTTAAATTTAACTGCATACTTGCTTGACGCATCATTTGATTAAACGTACTTAATCGATCATGACTCATCGCATTTACTTCAAAAAATGCTTCTCCCTCCATGAGCTCAATGGGAGAGCTATTTCTTTTTAATGCATCATAAAAATAACCCCATGCTTTCATACAAATGCGTCCATTAAATAGAATCATTGCTGCCATTGATTCTTCGCTATCTTGAGATAATTTATCCCCTAAAGACGTTGAAGAATATTGAGCATCCACCTGTTTAACAAATTCCATTGCTACAAGTACCTTCATAAATCGCTCTAATAACGAATGAGAAAGTTGTAGTTTTGTAGCCAGTTGATGACTCGTCATGCTTTTTTTATACAATGCATTAAATATGCCTAATTCCACCGCGCTATATACGACATACGATTGTGAATAGCCTTGTATCATGTTAATGATTTTCATTTCCTCTACATCCACATTAATTCTCCCCTGTAATTGAGATATATTCCGTTCTTAATAGTTGATTAAAGAGCTCTTCAATATTTACAATTGATTGTGCGAAGTGGCACCCTTTTTTATTTGCTAGGCCTATTTCTAGCATTTGCATAGCTACACAAGCAGCCACAACACCAGAGCAATAGTTCCAATTGGTATTACTCATTAACCAAGTTGTTAGCCTCTTCCCTTTTTCCTCCAATACAACATAAATAATGAATCCTTCATTTTCATCTTGTAAATTGAAGGAATTAATCAATCGATTAGCAGAAGCTCGCTTTTCATCTTCGGTCTTAAATTGCTGCATGGCCTTTATCATAATGAAATCACTAAGTATTTTCGTTGTTGGGAAGGTATTATAAAAATAGGCATCGGCAATCTTGTACTCTTTTAAACAGGCAATAAATTCTTCACTCATAATCGGTAAGGTATATACTTGATTAAACGGTGTTGGTAATTGTTTTTGGCTACCTATCTCCGAAGTTAATTTCTTTATTTCATCGTTACTGTAATAGGACATTCCATAGCCTTCATCTTTTTCTAGGCTTGATACAATGTCATAAGCCCCTGTTTCAGAAAAGGTACCTTTACCAGCAAAATAACAACTAATATGATCAACGGTTTCCTTGCTTTGTTGTAGCAAAAATGCTACAAACATTTCAGTCAAACCTGGATACACACCAGCTGAAAGAGCAAGTGTTGTGGCGCTGTCATGCTTAATAAAAGCTTCCTCTATCGCCTTTTTCATCGTCTTATCCCCAGATACATCGATATAGTTCGTGTTCGTTTGCATACAAGCATTTGCTACACGATCAAGGACAATGGAAGAAGGTCCAACTGCATTAATGACTAAATCACAGCGATTGCAAAATGAAACTATATTTTCTTCATCAAAAACATCGACAACTTTATATACAATAGCTTCTGACTCTTGACCATACTTCTCTATTAGCTTGTCTATCTTTCTACTTCCAAGTAATAATTGATATTGACTGCTTTTTAATAACGTTTCGACAACTCCTACACCTACTTGACCTGTTGCACCAACAATTCCTATCGATTTTTTATTCATGATGATTTATACTCCCAATTCGTTTATTGATTGGATCTAGTAGTCTTTCAGCAACTTTACATGCATTATCTTCCTCTTCAATACATGTAATATGGTTCCCTTCAATTGGTATTTCTTCAAATTCCCCAATGCATAGTTCTTTCCAAAAATTCAATGTATCTTGTTGATTCGTGAAGATGAAGTCCATTTCTTCTTTTGCAGCTAAATAACGAATATCACCAAAATAAGCCATTGGTCGTACATTTGATCCTTTAAAACTTTGTAAATAAATGTTGTAGTATCCTTCCAACATTTCATCCGGAACTATTTCACCAGTCCTCTGTTCAATTGCTGCCCTATAATCTTTAAATCGTTGTTTTCTACTTAATTGCGATAATTTCTTTATAAATTGGTAGACCGTTTTATATTTTGTATCATTTTTTAGCTCTTCAAGACTTGATGCACTTAGACTTTCATTGTTTTTATAAAAAACATATATAATAGCATCCATTAATTCTTTATTTGTTGCTCCTTCGTATACGTCTTCAACAGTAATGTAGAAGTTTGTAATAAAAATTAATTCTAAAGGTATTGAATCTTCAATATCATACAAAACAGGAGCACTATCAATTAATGTAAAGTCAAGAATTTCAATACCTCTTTCCATTAATCTTCTTGCGATTTCAAGTGCTATAAGTCCACCCATACAATAGCCTATCAATTGAACTTGACTTGGTTCTCTATTTACTATTTGTAAGACATAATCGTCTGCTAAACTCTCAATTAGTATTGAAGAATCAATAGCTAAATATTGATTTATGTCTTGAACGGAGATACTTACAACTGTACCAATAGTTTGTTTTGCTAAATGTTTGTTCAAATATTTGAAAGCATTCATCGTCCCTAACCCTGCATGTACGACAATACGTAAAGGATCTCCATGTGAAGACGATTCTTCTTTTAATAAGCCTATCGATTTAGAATTGTTTATTTCTACAAATAGGTCTGAATCATCCGTTTCTCTAACAGAATATTGAAGTAATTTCTGAGCAAGTGATTCCATTATCGGCTCATTTAGAAGTTGTCTGAGAATAAAATCAAATGTTACATCTCTAAATTGATTATCATTCTCAATGTTTTTTTTTATTTTTCCTGCTAATTGAGATAATGTTAAAGAATCTGCACCATAATCGTATAAATTTTTACTCACTTGAATGTGATCTACATCTAACACTTCACTTGCTAAATGAATGAGTATTTCTTCGAATTGATTTCGCATTCCAGTTTGTTCAACTTCTATTTCATCATCTTTTGTACTTTCCGCAACTAGTAGTTGTACTTGATTTTTAATGTACTGGCGGTC
The DNA here is from genome assembly GCF_050280425.1 of Lysinibacillus sp. NPDC093190. Lineage (NCBI taxonomy): Bacteria > Bacillati > Bacillota > Bacilli > Caryophanales > Bacillaceae > Lysinibacillus > Lysinibacillus sp. NPDC093190. The sequence goes on from NZ_JBNNVG010000006.1 coordinate 155,206, forward strand.
TAATTTAGCGTTAGCATTTAATTGAAGATCGGAAACAATAAATATTTTTACTGGCACCATATATTGTGGTAATAAATTTGCAAGATAGTTTATTACATCATTACTATGAACGTTTTTATAGCTATCGGAATCCAATTTAACAACCGCATAAAGATGTTTATCATCAAGTACGACAACACATGAGGTATCAATTAGCTCATTTTTATTTAATAATGATTCTATTTCCCCCAAATTAACGAGATTTCCTTGTAGCTTCACTTGATTATCAAGACGCCCTATAAATTCTATTTCCCCATTATCAATATATCTTCCAAAGTCACCTGTTTTATATAATCTTTCTTGTTTAACATTTGTAATAAAACGCTCCTTCGTTATTTCAGGATTATTGTAGTATCCTTGTGCAAGGCTTTCGCCGCCAATATATAATTCTCCACGGACCCAATTCGGACAATCATCATCATTTTCATCCAAAATATAAAACCGTTGATTAGCTAATGGGTATCCATAAGGTATTGATTCTTTATCAAAGTCTTCTTCACAACATACGTGATAGTTTGACCAGATGCCCGCTTCTGTTGCGCCGCCCAAGGCAATGATGCCACTTTTCGGAAAAACAGATGAACACTGTTTAATCATTTTAGGTGGTACCCAATCACCAGATAACAAAATGGTTTTCATTGTATTGATATTTATCTGCTCTATTTCATCAACATTTAGAAGCATTTTCATAAGTGCTGGTACTGTATTCCACAGTGTTATCTTCTTTGTTTTGATACACTCTAGCCAGTGATCAGCATCATATAGGTGTCCTTGTTCAGGATAAACAATCGTACCACCAACGGATAATAAACCAAAAATGTCATAGACTGAGAGGTCAAAATTGAGTTTTGATAATGCCAGAACACTATCATTACTCGTAATACAAAATCGTCTATTAATATCTTCAATTGTATTCATTGCTGAGGCATGGGACATGGCTACACCTTTTGGTTCTCCGGTTGAACCAGAAGTGAAAATAATGTAAGCGAGAGCGTCTGAATCCCCTTCATAAACGTCATATAATGATGTTTCAACTTCTTCTAATTGATTGTAGAGTATTAGTTGTTCCTTTAAGCTGTCATATATTGGATCAAGTCCATCAACTAAAATGGCCGTTACTTGACTTTGATCGATTATTTTTTTTATTCGCCTAATCGGCTGTGCCTTGTCAATTGGAACATAGACTGCGCCTAAAGATAATAGTGCTAACACACTAGTAACTTGATATACAGATTTATCGGAGATGATCGCTACTTTAGTGCCTTCTTTCACCTGATACTGTTTAAGTAAGGCTCCCAATTTATACACCATGTCGCGCAGTTCTTGATATGTATAATGATGATCACCATCGATAATCGCTATTTTATTTGGCTGTAGCGATGTTTGTTCAAAAAATCCTTGGTGTAACAGCCGCTTTGGTACGTTACTATTTGTAGTTTTATTTACTCTTTCCCTGACTTTAATTTGTTCATTTGGCAATGTAATTAATGACGTCGATTCCCACGCTTTATCATCATGCACTAATCTTAATAAGGCTGTTTCAAATGATGAAAACATATCATGAATTAAATTAGGAGGAAAAACGCCTTTTCTCACATCCCAGTTCACCCGTAAGCCATTGTCATCATTCATAACTTGGCAATCAATAAATACTTGTGGTGTTTGACTAATACCGTATTCATTCATTTTCCCTATTTGACCTTGTGAATCAACTAGGTTAATGGCACTCGTAAAAACAAATGGCATAAAAGCGTGAGCTTGACCTTTCTTTCTTGTAAGTTCCCTCAACACCTCTACTCCCGAAAAGCTACTATGATCTAAATCACGAAACAATTGTTGTTGTACGTCATTCACATCACTCATAAACGACGTGCGTGTATTGCTAAAGTCAACCTCTGTTAAATTAATGGATGTAAAATCACCAACAATACGGTTAACATCTGGATGGACAGGTAATCTATTTAAAAGAATAAGATTGATGATAAAATGCTTGTTTACACTCCATTTAGCTAAACATTGACTATATAAGGTGAACAACACACTCGTAGCCGTTTTACCCTTATTAGAAATAGAGACTTTTAATTTATCCCAATCGCCTTTTTTTAATTGGATAAAATAACGTTCAAAGGATTTCTCGTCTTGTACTAATGGTAATTTAGGTAATGTTGGTGAAGTCGGGAAATCCATTACTCTGTTAAGCCAATAATCACTATCTTCTTTATATTTATTTTGATATCTCCTAGCTTCTTCTAACTTCACATACTCTTTAAAAGTAAAATCATTTTCAGGTAATGTTACGTTTTCATTAAAATAAAGTACTTCAAACTCTTGAATCAATATCCAAATACTTGCCCAATCAACAATTAAAAAATCAAAAGACACATGCATAGTTGTCCCCTGCAATCTTTTACTCAATGCAATATCAAATAGCGGCCAACATTCTGGAGAATATCTTTTATTGCCCAACTCTTGTCTGATTGTATTTAGACGATTACAGTCATCAATACCATTAGTAGTCAAGTCTTCATGATATATTTCTAATCTCGGTATTTCTTCCAATACACTTTGGTATCCGCTTTGATTCATTGTAGTTCTTAACATCTCATGACGACTTATCAATGACATCCACACATGCTCGACTTTTTCCTTATCTAGATGTGGATAATCGAGCTCCATATAAATATGACTAGATACTCCTCCATATTCGAAACTATCCATACTCCCTACTAAATAAGCTGATTGAATAGGCGTTAATGGAAACGTATTGTCTTTTCCCTCGTGTTCTAACACATCGATTAACTTTTCTTTATAAGTTTTAAGAAACGTCATGATTTCTTCTGTTAATTGATCTTTTCCTGCCTTGAAATTTAACTTACCATCGCTAGTCCATAGTTCTATCCCTTGTGCGTTTAATTTGTATATTTCATTTTTTAAGTTTTTCAACGTTTTGCTCACTTAAAACCTCACCTTTTTTCTCAAGTAATATGTATTCTTTGTTCATCAAATTTGCCCCATGTAGTAACTGGGGGTCAATCTTTTCTAATAATCCTTCGATTGTAATGCTGTCTATTTTGAATACAGTATCCACATTGACATTCAACTTTACATTGTCTTTCAAAATTGCATTTAACACTTCCGATGAATCTTTTGTGCAACTAATCGACATCGAGTGGATATATTTAGACCCATTTGAATGATGGATATGTTTAGGCCTTTGAGGTGTACTATACGCTGAAACAACAAAAGGTAATTCCCTAGGAGACATTGAGAAAAATCCGTAAGTTACAATTTCTCCTGTCGGCTTCTTCCTCCTACCGTTCAGCACTTTAGAAGTTCTAATTCCTAAATTATTTATTTCTTTCCTAACTACCTGTAAATTATCTTGCTTAGCTATATCTTCTTTATATCCTTCTAAAGCAAAATCTATTAAGCCTTCCCGTTGATCCATCCATTTCATCCAACGCTCGTGCATCGAATTTCCATAAATGATACCTAGAGGAACACTAATAGGTGACATAAACCATTTCATTTCAAACAATTCAATAAAAGGACCTTGTTCAAACCATATAAAAGCATTAAGTGAATTTTTGGGGTTCCTCCCCCACTCAACTTGAAATCCAGCCTTTTCGAAATTACTAACAGCCTTTTTAATATTGTTCACTCTGCATTGGATATGACTGATTTTTAACAAATAAATTCCACACTTTCTAATATATTTTAGAATATGGTAAACTTAACGAACTAATTGATAATGAATATCATTTTCACTCGTTTATATTAAATACTAAAATATTCTAAAAATAATTACAATAGTATATATTAGTTATTTTTATTAACTATTTTCCATTTTTAATTATTAGTTGACATTGATAATCATTATCAAATATACTCGATTTGGATATACCCTAAATATTCCAAATGACAAATCAATTTTTATTTCTTATTTTGAAAGGAGTAACTACTATGCAAAAAAAAATTGCATTACGGACAGAAGACTTTATGACAGTTGGAATTTATACGAGTATTTATTTCGTTATTCTATTTGTAATCTCGTTACTAGGTTACATGCCCATTTTTAATGCTATCTTACCTGTTCTAATTGGCATTTTTGGTGGAGTTCCATTTATTTTGTTTTTAGCAAAATCTGAAAAGTTCGGCATGATTACCTTAAGTGGGGTTATATGTGGATTAATTATGATGTTGATGGGTGGAAATGGTTTCTATCCTCTTCTAGCTGGGCTGATCTGTGGCCTTATTGCTGACGTACTTTTTATAAAGCTTAGATCAAATTCTTTCACTATATCTCTCTCATATGCTGTGTTTAGTTTATGGACAATTGGCATGTACCTTCCTATTTACATTCATAGAACAACTTATTTTTCTAATATTACCGCTCAATATGGTGTTGAGTATGCAAATACATTAAACAGTTACATTCCCGATTGGACATTATTTCTTTTCATTTTTGTGACATTTATTGCAAGTCTTATAGGAGGCGCAATTGGTACGAGACTTTTATCAAAGCATTTTATGAAATCGGGGATTGTGTAAATGGAACGAAGCAACTTTCAGATAGATCCAAGGACCAAATTATTGTTGACACTTACTATCAACATTGTCACAGTGAGTGCTCCCCAAAGCGGTTGGTTCCAATACATACTTCCAATCTTATGGTTTATTCCAGTTATTTTATTGTTCATTTATCAAAAATATAAGGCAGCATCTTATTATCTGATTTTACTGTTGTCTGTATCAATCTTTCAGTTTACTATAGCTCCTTATTTACATGGTTTTATTTTTTATCTGTCACTAGGGATAATCTCCATTTCCTTACGATTACTTCCCGGTATCATGATGGGCTATTTTTTATTGTCTACTACGTCTATAAGTGAGCTTATTGCAGCGATGGAGACATTACATTTCCCTAAAGGTTTAATTATTGCACTATCTGTTATGTTTCGCTTTTTCCCCACACTCAGTTATGAGTATCTATATATTCAGCAGGCAATGGCATTCCGTGGGCTGACAGGACCCTCCGTTTTATTTCGTCCCATAAAAGCAATGGAATATCGTCTAATTCCGCTCATGGTGTCCGCCTCAAAGATTGGGAATGAATTAACGATGACATCATTAACACGTGGATTATCCGCGCCAGTAATGAGAACAAATGTATGCCAGCTTCATTTTTACGCGCAAGATTTTTTGTTGATCTTCATAAGTATTTTAATATGGTTAGTATTCTTTTGGGAGGTCCTTTTATGATTCGACTCAAGAATGTTTCATTTCAATATAGCAATCAAACAAAAATGACATTACGAGATATTAATTTAAATATCTCACAAGGCGAAGTAATTGTACTATGTGGTAAATCCGGTTGCGGAAAAACAACAATTACAAGATTATTGAACGGTCTTATCCCCCATTACATAGGTGGACATTTGGAAGGTTCAATACTTTTGGATAATGAAATCATTCAAGATTTGGAGATTCATGAAATTGCTAAACGCACCGGTTCAGTCTTTCAAAATCCTAAAACACAATTTTATAACATCGATACCGATAGTGAGCTTGTCTTTACGGTAGAAAACTTTGGATTGCCGTCAGAGAAAATACTCGATAGAAAAGCTGCAATCGTTGAACAGCTTGGCCTACATCCTCTTTTAAAACGGAATTTGTTTCATCTATCAGGTGGTGAAAAACAGCTTATAGCATGTGCATCTGTTGCTATTCATGATCCCCCAGTTATCATCCTTGATGAACCCTCAGCGAATTTGGATGATGAAGCAACAACAAAACTAAGAGAGATGATTGTTTTTTGGAAACGTCAAGGTAAGACCATTATTATATCTGAACATCGACTTCATTACTTAAAGACACTCGCTGACCGATTTGTTCTAATGGAAGAAGGTAAAATTAAACATATCTTTCTACAAAACGAGTTGCTCAATATGTCTAATGAGGTGCTTTATCAGCTTGGTCTTCGAGCTATTCATCTAGAAGAATTGGTATCTCAACAGACTTCCCCTTTCAATCAGAGCTCACATTTTAAAGCTGATGCACTCACTCACTTCAATCATGATTTTCAACTTAATATAAAAGAGTTCGATCTTCCGTTTCCAACAATATTTGCTGTTACTGGTCACAATGGAGCAGGTAAATCAACGTTTGCTAAATCTTTAACAGGCCTCTACAAGAAATCCTCTCCTAGATTTCAAATAAACAAAATGATATATAAGAAAAAACAGTGCTTTAAAGCAAGTAGTATTGTGATGCAGGATGTACATCATCAATTATTTACAGAAAGTGTTTTATCAGAAATCCTTCTTTCCATGCCTGAACCTAATGAAAGCCAGGCGCTTGAGCTGTTGTCTCTACTGGATGTCATTCAATTTAAAGATGCTCATCCTATGTCGCTATCCGGTGGTGAAAAACAGCGTGTAGCCATACTTTCAGCAATTGCAGCAGATAAACAACTGATTATTATGGATGAACCGACAAGTGGACTCGATTATCATCATATGAAACAATTTGCTGATTGCATGAACGTTTTACGAAATCAAAACAAGCAAGTATTCCTTATAACCCATGACCCTGAGATGATTTCGCTCTGTTGTGATGGAACAATTGAATTGGCTCATGGCACTATCAAGAAAATAACAATATTCAACGAACAAAGGATGTGAAACCTTGGAACATAATGAAAAAAAAGAACATTGGATAAAGTCAATCATTCAATTTGCAGGTAGTTCCAAAACGCCCCTGACCCAATCTGTGATATTAGCTATTATTAGTGTAATTGGCGGGCTTGTTCCATATGTAGCTGTTTATCAAATACTTACACATTTAATTGATGGGACACAAACGATGCAAGTCATTTTCTTCTGGATTGCGATTGCAACAATAGGTTACTTTGCTCAAACATTATTTCATGCAATATCAAGTTATTTCTCACATCGAGCCGCTTATAATATCCTTGAAGAAATACGTCTACAGCTTGCTGAAAAATTATTACGAGCACCCCTTGGCGATATCCTTAACCAATCCGTCGGAAAGACCAAAAATGTCATCATCGACCGGGTTGAAACACTGGAATTGCCACTTGCTCATATTATTCCAGAAGGCATCTCAAACTTATTATTGCCAATTGGTGTCTTCATCTATATGCTAACAATCGATTATCGGCTAGCACTAGCGTCACTAGTAACAGTTCCAATTGCTTTTATCGTTTACGCCTTCATGATGAGGAACTTCAACACGCAATATCAACATTATATGGATGCTAGCAATCATATGAATAGTATCATTGTAGAATACGTTGAAGGAATCGAGGTTATCAAAACATTTAATCAGACAAATGCTTCTTATGAAAAGTTTTCCAATACCATTATAGACTTTAAAAATTATACGATGAAATGGTTCCACAGTACATGGCCATGGATGACATTAGGTAATGCTATTTTACCTTCTACCCTTGTCGGAACTCTACCAATCGGTTTATGGCTTTATCATAGCAATGCCATTGACCCAGCACAGTTAATTATTTGTCTTATTTTATCAATGGGACTTATTTACCCGCTTATGAAGTTTACCGTTTTCGTCAATGATTTCAAAGCAATTGAATATGCGATCGATGACACAAAAGCATATTTAAATCTAGAATCGCTTCCTATTGTTGATAAGGAACTTGCTGCAACTCCAACAAATTATGATATTGCGATTAACCATGTATCATTTGCGTACGATAATAAGCGGAAAGTGATTGAAAACCTGTCATTAACTATACCTGAAAGAAGTTACACCGCACTTGTCGGCCCGTCAGGAAGTGGTAAATCAACCATCGCCAAACTGCTTGCACGCTTCTGGGATGTGAAAGATGGCGGTATTACCATTGGAAATAAAAACATTAAAGATATTCATCCAAATAACCTTTCAACACTGATTAGCTATGTTGCTCAGGATAACTTTTTATTTAAAACAAGCCTTTTAGAGAATATTCGAATGGGCAATCCGCATGCTAGTGATGAAGAAGTTTACAGAGCAGCACGCCTAGCAAAATGTGATACATTTATTTCTCGTTTAGAAAATGGCTATCATACTGATTCCGGTGAAGCTGGCAATAAACTGTCTGGCGGTGAAAAACAGCGTATTGCTATTGCCCGAGCTATCTTAAAAGACGCACCTATTATTATACTTGATGAAGCAACAGCTTTTACAGATCCTGAAAACGAATCAGAAATTCAAAAAGCTTTTAATGAGCTTGCGAAAGATAAAACGCTTATCGTTATTGCTCACAGATTATCAACTATAAAGCATGCTGATCAAATTGTTGTCTTACAAGATGGTAGTATCCAAAGTATTGGTACTCATGAGGAACTGCTCTCAAATAATGAACTTTATCAAAAATTATGGAAGGCACATATCGGTTCTAAAGAGAATGGGCTCCTATCTGAATCGGTTCACTCGCAGGAGGTATCACCAAATGATTAAAATTATAAAGCGAATCATTCATTGGGTTGGTCCATATAAAAAACGTTTATATTTAGGTTTTGTTTTCTCATTTTTCCATTCTATTTGTATTGCCCTTCCTATCGTCATCACCGCTACTGGTTTGCAATTTATGCTTAATGATTATTACGGAATAAAGCCGTTAGAAATAAACACTATTTGGTTCCTTTTATCTTTTTTAATTATAGCAATTATAGGTCGATTTATCTTCGCCTATATAAAAGCTATTTACCAGGAAAGTATCGGATATGAGATAACAGCCGACCATCGTATTAAAATGGGAAATACATTGAAGAGAGTTTCTCTAGGATTTTTTCATAAACATCGGACAGGTGACATTAATAGTGCGGTTACAACGGACCTATCATTTTTTGAAATGATGGGCATCAAAATGATCGATGTTGTAGTGAATGGATATATTATGACATTCACGATGATTCTTTTCTTACTACTTTATCAACCAATTATGGCTTTAGTTGCTATTAGCGGTGTTGCCGTCTCTTCTCTCTTCTTAAGACTAATTCAAAATCATAGTAGAAAAAATGCTGTTTATCATCAAAAAAGTCAACATCAACTTGTGAGCGCTACATTAGAATATTTACGTGGGATGGCAGTCATTAAAAACTTTAATCAAGAAGGAATTGCATCTCGTAATGTACAGGACGCCTTTCGCAATAGCAAACAAATCAATTTGACGATTCAGAAAGGCTTTGGCACTTTCAACGTTGGACATCGAATGGCTCTGAAGTTTTCTTCCGTACTTCTCGTATTTGTTGGAGCCTACTTGGTTACAAATGGGGAAATGGTTCTAGCTGATATGTTTTTAATTACACTGTTTTCATTTGTGATGTTTGATAGCATTGAACCAATAAGCGATGCTATACATGTTCTAGAAACAATAGACAATACACTTGATAAACTTGAAACAATTGAAAACACGACATTCATTGACGAGAAAGGAGAAAATATCAATCTTAAACACTATAATATTCAGTTTGATAAAGTTTCCTTCGCATACGATGAAAGACCCATCATTCAAGATGTAACTTTTACTATTAAAGAAGGGACAACCACTGCGATTGTCGGCCCATCAGGCTCAGGTAAAACGACTTTGTGCAATTTGATTGCTCGTTTTTATGATGTGAATAAAGGTTCTATATCTATTGATGGTATCAACATTCAAACGATAAAGCTAAATAACCTATTATCATCCATCAGCATGGTATTCCAAAAGGTATATTTGTTCAACGATACCATTTATAATAATATTCTTTTCGGAAATCCAAATGCTTCGAAAGACGAAATCATTGATGCAGCGACAAAAGCACAATGCCACGACTTTATTATGTCACTTGAAAACGGTTATGATACAGTTCTCACTGACGGTGGCTCTTCTCTATCAGGGGGTGAGAAACAACGAATCTCTATTGCACGTGCTATTTTGAAAAATGCACCCATTATTATATTAGATGAAGCGACTGCAAGTCTTGATCCTGAAAACGAAACGCTCCTTCAAGCTGCACTAGATGAATTAATTCAAGGAAAAACAACAATCATCATCGCTCACCGTCTATCCACGATACAAAATGCCAATCAAATTATTGTCATTGAAGACGGTAAAGTTATCCAAAAAGGGACGCATCATTCACTTATTAAAGAAGAAGGTGTTTATCGTCATTTTATTAATATTCGACAAGCTGCTGAGAATTGGAGGCTTTCAACATAGTTTATAGAAGGGGCTGTCTACCGACAGCCCCTTTAATGGGTGAATGCTCTATTTATATTGTCACTAGCCTTTACTTATGTAGGTCTTGGTGAAAAAACGTTTTTTATCGCACCAATTATTCCAGGCACGAGAAATACGACACCAAAAAAGATAGTAAGTAAATTAAAATGTTGTGTTTCATAAAAAGTAAACCACTCTCTGAAAATTGAGGCTTCAGTAATTCTGCCAAATAACGTTCCACTAATATCTCGATAATTAGGTATCCACCCTGTTACTTCAAATGTAATAAAGATGATTTGTGACAATACGAATACACCAATAGAAGATACCCAAGGTCTTTTCAAAAATGGAATATGATGTTGTTTTTTAGCCATGTAATCCCCTCCCTCCATTAAATACTATTTATAGATATACGTAAAATCAAGGGAAAAGTTCCAAAATTAAACACTCCTTTCTATTTTACATTAATAAATCTCTCATCTATTAGTGTTTATGTCCTTATTGAACTATCCTGCTTGTATGATTCATGTTTTGCAAAACAGAACGATTGAAATGAATCTTCAATGTTGATTTATATATATCTTTTTTTACTTCTCCCGACTTAGATACATACATCATTCTCACCAATTGATTTCGCCTCATAACCTTAATTAGTTCCCCATTCATCATTCACACTTCTTAAAATAATTACGTTTGTTTATAAATAAACAGTCCGTTGCATTGCCCTACAACAAATAAAACACTATTTAAATAGTGCAAGTTCTTAAGAAATCTTCATAAATAACCTCATTAATTATTAATAATTTCCATTTACAATAAGAATAAAGCAAAGGAATCAATGAAATATAAACCAATAGAAAATCTGGGTGATTTTCTAATCATGTGTAGACCGCTAGAAATGTGTGAAAATCATCCAAAATAAAATAAGTAGGGAGAATATACCTTGGATATTACAGAAATTTCTAGTTATATTCGACAATTAATGTTGCCAGTAATAATTATTATTGGAATAGAGTTCATGCTTATTGCACTATATTATTTCTTTTATTATAGAAAACAACATTCAGATCGAAAAAAACAGATTCACATAAATAAGCTTCTTATTTGTGCAGTCTTCATCGGGTATATTGTTTTTGTGTTTGAGCTAACTATTTTTGGCCGTGGCACTTCACATTACTTGCAGATGAACCTTCAGCCGTTCAGTAGTTATATTGAAGCGTGGAATAAATACTCTTTACGTGATCTTCAAAATTGTATTTTTAATATATTAATGTTCATTCCACTAGGATTTATGTTGCCTTTAATTAGCCAAAAATTCAAAGTGTTTAAGTGGCTTCTTCTTGTAGTTGTAAGTGCTACGGTATCTATTGAAACGTATCAGACACTTTCAGGAGCAGGGATTTTTGAGCTTGATGATATAATTAACAACTCACTCGGCGGTATTATTGGATATCAGTTATATAGACTAGTGGCTTCCATTGCTCATAACAAAAAAGTAAAAATAAAAAGTCTAGTTGGAAACCTTGCAATACCTCTATCGATGGGTTTGATTTTTGTTGGTATAAATATTGTCTACGCCCAGCAGGAGTTTGGTAATTTAGCAATAAACTTCTATACAAAATCGAATATGTCAGATGTTCATTTATCAACTTCATTGGAATTAAGCTCATTACCCACAGCTGCCCCAGTCTATAAGAAAATCGTTAATAATGATGGAGTGGAAGCTCTGTTGCAACAAAAATTAGGATTATCAGAGTTGAATACACAGGTTTTTAATGACGATCGTGAGCTTCTATTGGAAGACAAAGCAGGAGTCCAATACACATTGTTTATAAGTTCAGAGGGAAATTGGTCGTTAACAGCGAACAATTATACGCCGGAGCAAACTTCATCTGCAGGGCACAAGCCAATGATCGAAAAGGCGAAGGAAATAATGAGCGAACTTTCTATACTACCCCAAGAAGCTGAATTTACTGTATTGGAAAATGGCGAATTTGAATGGAATCTTCCGGATAATCATGACCTTAACATAGATTATTGGGCTGGAAATTTAACGCTTGGTCTTAAACAAGATGGCAGTGTTTATTCGTTAACAAATAATCTTAATAAATATCAATTCATACGTGAAGTTAATATACTATCTCCTGCAGAAGTGTATGAGCGAATAAAGAAAGGGGAATTTCCCCAAATAAAAATTAATGCTCTGATAACAGAAGAACAGCTTGTTATAAAAAAAAGGGACCGTCTTGAAATAGAAACAATTGAACTTTCGTATATGTATGACACGAAGGGCTTTTATCAGCCTATATACAGAGTTTCCGGGGAATTCAATGGGAATATATGGTTCACCTTGATTCAAGCAAGAAGGTAGTAATTCTGTACGGGATCTTACATACCATAAACTAAAGTCCGGGCTCAATATTAATTGAGTAACTGGACTTCATTTTGTTTATTTTTTCTCGTTGTTGAATCGTAATATACACCCCAACTAAACGATCTGTTGTCATTACTCCACTTTGTAAAACCTCCAAGTGTGAATCTTTAATAATACTATCCTTTACAGCGTGCGCTTCAATTTACGAAAAATCAAAATAAAGACAGAATTGATTCTACAAGAATTTGTAGATTTATCCTGTCTTAATTTTTTAACAGCAACATACTTTTAGAAAACAACCTTTTTTAAAGCTAAAAAGCCACACCGAGTTAGATGTGACTTAATACATTTGATTAATCAAATTCTAAAATATTTTTTTCTACTACTACTTGATAAACCTCTTTAGTACTAATTAAAATCGTTTTATAATGTTCTGTTTCAGTAAATGAATACCAAGACTTCTCATTTAACCCATTAGAAAGTTCTTCTGTAAATGTTTCTTGTTCAATATTATTCTTGATTTTATATTCCTCTTCACGGCCTTCGTCAAAGTAAAACTTTACTTTATATTCATACTCCATAAATCAACACCTCCCATCTACTTATATAATGGGTTGTAATTACAAAAAATATGAAACATAATAAAATGCCACACCTAGTTAGGTATGACATTCTATATGCTCCATCTTCTACTTAACTCTGCACACATAATTCTTTAAAATTACACCCTCTACAGTGCCATTTATCAGGGTTTTGCTCAAATTCCTCAAAACAGCCCAAGACATCGACAAACATCCTATCCGCATGTCAATCAACCATATAAAATAGCCCCCTTAACAAATATTTATTAAGAGAGCTATTTAGTTCCTAATCCGTCACTTATCTCCAACTGATTTTAATAAATTCACTGGAATCCAATGTGTGGACTCGTTGTTGTCATCTCTTTTCCAAGTTACATTTAGATAACCATTAATTTCAAGACCTTCTGAAACTAAAATGCTTCCCTTTTTCAATGTACTTATAGTTGCAGATGCTTTTATTGGATCGAGTTTAAAATCTGCAGCTTTTGTTAGCTCAAAACGCACGCCTATTTCGCTTCTTTTCGACTCACCGATTTTAAGATCTGTACCAGGATACTGTATACACTCTTTAGAACTAACATCATTGGGACCGCAGTAAGAAAGTATTTGTCCATTATTTGTAAAAGAAAAGCCTGGGTTGGTACTTTCATTGAACCACATTCCGTAAGTTGCGATATTACTATTACGATTAATAAAGATATAAGTTGGATTGTTATAGAAAGATGAACGAATTTTTATTGGTACTTCTTTGAAAACTACCAAATCCGTTGCTTGTACTCGATATTGCCCCATCTGGTAGAATGTTTTGCCATCATATTTTTCAATATCATACGTTCTAAAGAAATTATTTCGCTTAACCACTAACGAATCAAACGTACCATCTGGATTTTTCTTGTACACCTTGATGTCTTTTTTAAAGGTCATTTTTCCAGTTTGGTCTTTTACAACCTCTGCTCCATCATACATCACTTTCGCTTCTGATTTTGTTGGATGTACTACTGCAAAAACAAATGCTGCTAGTAACACAATAAATAATTTTTTCATTATTCTCCCCTACTCAGCTTTATTTTAGAAAACACAATTTCTTAGTATAATATACTAACAATCCATATCCTACCAATAAAAATGTGATAATGTAAGTAATTTAACAAAATTAGAGTGTTTTTCCTCAAAATAACTTCTCATCTCTAGGCACTCTGATATGAAAATGACGGTTTACATTTAAAGACATTTAACTAGTAAAGATATAAATAAAGCTAGTGACTATTTCGATGAATTAATTTAGTTGGTCACTTTTTTGATCACTCGCTCCATCTTCTACTCAATTCTGCACACATAATTCTTTAAAATTACACCCTTTACAGTGCCATTTTTCAAGGGTTTGCTCAAATTCCTCGAAATCCACGGGTTCATTGGAGAAAATATCAGCCTGATACTTTTTCATTTCCAGCACACTTCGCTGAAACGTATGTAAAATATTGTCCATATCAAATGTTGTAAAGGCATATTTTTTTCGTTTGCCAGTCAATAAATATTCGTTATAGACATCAATTCGGTCAAGAGATACGCTATATTTCTGCTGAATATAGTATGCATAGAGCGCTAATTGCTGGCGATCATCATCGGACTCTCTGCCTGTTTTCCAGTCGATAATAATCCATTTGTCTGCCATCTCGTCATAATAATGAAAATCCATTACGACGAAAACTTGTATCCCCTCGATTTTCATGGAACGAAATTGTTCAGGCTCACCGATTCTTAGGGATCCTTTGTGTCCAGTAATTTGCTGGAACGTTTCACTGTTAAGAAAGTTGTCAAAGACAGCCGTCATTCGCTCCTTATAGTCCTGTACAAGTTCAGGATTTAACTGCCCTTCGTAATAAATTTCCTGCATCATATAAAATTTATTAGGCTTATGTCTCCATAAATCTACATGGCGTGTAGAATCGATAAAAGCGGCATTAAGCTGGCCACGTGCACGATTTACTAGTTCAGCAACAGTCGGCGCCTTGCCGGTTTGCAAATAATCATTGAGCGATTGCTCTATTAAATGATGGACAATTTGACCAAATAAAATCGGCATGGATTGGATCTTTTTTAAGCGATAGACATGTTGATGATATGGCTCCACATTGTAACTTAGCCAGCCATTATGAGAAAAATAATATTCATAGCCATATTTTCGTGCACAACTTGTTAACGTTTTATGACGTGACAGTGACCACGAAAAAGATGGATAAGGTGTGATTTCAAATATGGATATCGCCTCCCTAAATTTGTTTGATAAAATCGTATACGAGCTGTACTATTAGCACAATGGTTACAATACGTAGCAATAGCTTTACTTGATTTGCCTTAACCTTTCTTGCAAGGATAATTCCTATTTGCGCACCAATGACAGAACCAACCATTAAAACGATGGTCAATGACCAATCAATTTTACCCGTGGCAATATACGTAATTGCGGCTCCTGAGCACATCGCAAAAACACCTACACGTGACAGACCTACAGCTTTCATATAAGAGATTTTCTCATGAGCATATGTATAAAGTGCCAGCGTACTGCTCCCAGGACCGAACATCCCATCATAAAAACCAACACCAAGAAGTATTGGACCGTTTTTGCGATTCATTGTAAAAGTGTCTTTTTCTCCAAATTCAGCCCCACCTATAAAGGACATAACAAGTGCAAAGCCTAATAAAATTATAGCGATAAACGTCAATGTTTGACTGCTCATAAACGATGCAAACAGCCCTCCAAGGGTACCACCTACTAGGGAAACAAGTAATACTGAACGCATTTCCGACCATGACAATTCTTTTCTTTTATAAATCGTGTAGAAACTTGAAAAGGCACTGACCATATTAGAAACTTTATTCGCACCTATCGCTGAATGGACCGGTACCCCCATTAACATCATGGTCGGTAATGTAATTAACCCCCCACCTCCAACTAATGTTCCAATGACGTTGCCAGTGATGCCTATTAGTAAAAACAACAAGTATTCCATCTAATCCTTCTTTCTATGACACACATGATGGTATTCATATGATACAGTATAACAGACTGCTATTTAACTTCTTTCAGCAAATGTCTTTTGTAGCGAAAGCGAAGCGTCAGCTACAGAAGTTAAAGCCTCCGGCGGATGTCACGGAATTATGCCGAGGCATAATTGATGATAAGATAAACTATGAGGTGAACGAATGCTTGAACAACAAAAAACACCTACACCGCGTTTTTGTAAGTCATTAACGCTTATTGTCACGACCATTTTTTTAGCTGGCATTACGGCAACGCTTATTCAATACAATAAGCTCCCCGCATCTATACCCGTTTTGCAAAGCTTTTCAAGTGAGCATGCACAATTTGGCCCGAAAATCGCTATTTTTTATTTACCCTTTATTGCTTTCATGCTATTTTTACTTTTACAATACTTAGAGATTAGAGCAGCTTATCCTATCTTACGTAAAAATAAGCCTACTCTCTCACATGTACAGAGACAAAATGGGATCATTACTTTTTGTTTCATCAAAAATAGTATACTACTGTACTTTACATATTCACTTTTCAATGACTTAACGGTGGCTTTAGGCCATAATCGTATTTTACAGCAGTGGCATGCTTATTTATTTTTATTTGTACTGTGTACTATATTTATAATGGGAGTCGTTCGTGGGATTTTATTGAGTAAGAAGGAATAAAGCATACCCTTAACGCTGTACTAATGTATGATAAATAACAGTAAAAAATAGGCTACCTGACACCCAAAAGTATCAAGTAGCCTATTTTTTACAGATCCGTTTTCATTTTTTCAAATGTATGTATTAACACATATTTTTGTACACCACGAGCCATTTCAATGCTTTCCTGGGCATAATGATGAAGGGCTGTTTCATTCTTCATTTTGTATGCATAAACCGCTTCAATTGCTGGCTGCATCCACGGCTGTGTAAGCTGATCGCTTCGCATGTCAGTTGTTCGTCCTTCAAATGCAGCGATATAACATTTTGCATAGCTAGTTAAAGGCTCTTTATTTATTTTATTAGCCGCATCCTTTGCTTCCTCTAAATTCTCTTCCATGATTGCCTTTATAAATTTACAGTTATACTTCATTGCTGGCTGCTTATATTTTACGATGGCTGTTTCTAATGAGTGAAGTTGGTCTTCCCTTGTACCATAAGTAACAGCGTAAAGATAGGCAAAAAACGGATCATTTTTACGATCTTTTACTAGTTTATCTACCATCTTCATATTATTTGTCCTAAATAAAATATGTATATGTCTATAAATCATTGCGATCACAATAAGGGCAATGATGCCGATTGTAATGGATAGGCGAACTCCTGCTAGTGATAGTACTATTGTTAAAATAAAAATGAACAAATAAAATATGGCTAGTTTTGTAATTTTCATAATTCCTCCTACTGTAGTTTCTTCCGCATTTTCCGAGAAAAAATAAAGCCTGCTCCAAGGAAGAATACGAGCGCCATAAACTTCATGAGAGGAATAATAAATAACTTGCTAATCACGAAAACAACAAAAATATAATAGACCACCATAGCCAGTAAAAATAATGTCAGTTTATTCACTGTGCTTCCTACCTTCATTCAGTGCTACTTCAATGGCCGCCAGCGCTTTCGGTCCCATCCCGTGTAAATTTTTCAACGTTGATAAATCGACCTTTTCCAATTGCTCTAATTGTGTATAGCCTGCCGCATTCAATGCCCGTATAGCAGGCTTCGCTACTCCCTTTGGCCATTCCGTCATTTATGCTCGTCCCTTCCTTTTTCGTCTATTAAGTATCTCAGTTCCTAAAATACCTATTAATAGTATAACTAGTGAGGTAACATGATAATCAACGAAAAAAGTCGTAAAAGCTATATTATAATAATGGCATATTGTAGTGATCATACGCCCTCCCAATAATATAAAACCGACAATCAAGCATCCTTTTACTACCTGCTCGATGAATTGCATTTCTATCACCTCTCTGCTTTATTATGCAATCGAACATGATGAAATGCAAATGAGCTAGGTCTTTAGAGCACATTAAACATTACCACGTAGGAGGCAATCAGATTGCCAATACCATGTATGCCCCAGCTTGTTATGATGGAACCATTGGATTTTCGTTCATTTATCCACCCCATTAAATAACCTGCAAACGCGGTTGCCATAACAACTAATACTACAACTCCAAAAGGAACAAAAGAATAAAACATCCATCCATGTAAAATTCCAAAAAGTAGACTTTGCATAATATTTCCTATTTGAAAACCAAACTTATGCTTGAATCTTTTCATTAAAAAGCCTCGGAACAACAGCTCCTCTGACAATCCTGTTTGTACCATAGCATAGAAAAAGGCTGGTATGAGCGCTGAAAAACCAAGTCCTGTAAAACGATTAGACGCTAAGATTGAACTGTCTAGGTAGAAATAAGTGATTGTAGTAAGCGGTACGAATAATAAAAAACTAATGAATAAAAACCATACAAAATAATTCCCTTTATTTTCAATAACAGGCTTTTGAAGGCCGAGCCATCTTAAAAATGATTGTTCCTTTCTTGCTGAGAAAAACCACCAAATAAACGGTATAACTGATACTAAAATGACTTGAATAATTGCACTTATTGCACTTTCCAAAACCATAATTTTTCCCCCTGTTCAAAATGTTTTACATGAAGAATGACGAGCGATGGTGGGGTGTTTTCGGAAATCGCTGGTTGATGTTTGAAGTTCGCCGGTAACTTCTACTTTTCCGCCGCTTGATGTGAACTAGCCGGTACTCTAGATTGCGTCCTTCTTCGTGTTAAGCATATTAAACAGCAGATTTAAAATCAAGATATTTTTAACGATAATCGTTAAATAATTATCTCTTATAACTAAATATTAAATGTTAATCAATAGACACACAAAAAAATGCGACTAGAAAAACACTGTCGCTTTCATTCTTTATTCGGATTTCGTTCAATATTTCATCACAATGCTTTTCGAAAAGAATAGCACCATTTTTCATATCCTAATCGATCTTCATAAAAACGATGCGCACTAGTCCTTTGAATACCAGACTCTAAAGCAATATAGTGCGCGCCATTTTCTTTTCCCCATTGGTGAAGATAATGCAATAATTTTTCACCATAGCCTCTTGAACGATAGGACTCATCCGTTACTAAATCATAGACAAAAATGTGGCGTTCACTGTAGAAGTTGACTCTCCAACTTAAACCAGCGACTGCCACCAGTTTCATATTTTCGTATAAAGCAAATAACATATAGCCGTCTTGGATCATTTCCTTTAATAATAGAAGGTACTTTTCTAATGTCAATTCCGTACGAAGCTGCGCCATAACAGCATATGCTTCCATCCATTCCTGCTGCGTTGTTAATTGTTTAATTGTTACTGTCATTTTTCGAACCTCCTTTTACCAATATTTAATATAATGAAATACTCCATCGTCTATTTTCATCCCAAGCTTCTCATAAAGTTTTTGAGCACGAACGTTGTCTGTCGCTGTTTCTAAACCTATATAACGTGCATCATTCTGTAAACAGTATGAATAACACTGTTCAATTAGATCCTGCGCTACACCTTGTTTTCTGGCATGCTCAGCCACAAATAAATCGTTTAAAATAAAGGCCTTTTTCATTGCAACAGATGAAAAAATAGGATAGAGCTGGACAAAACCAACTGGCTGCGTATCCAAATATGCTAGAAAAATTACCGACTCCTCCTTATTTAAACGCTCCATGAGAAACTGCTCAACCTGCTCTAAGTCTGATGGTTGACCATAAAATTCTCGATAGGCATTAAATAATGGCACTACGTCTCCAACTGTTGCTAAGGTTACTGTACAAATCTCCATTATCGTTTCTCCCCATTTCTTTTAATATATAATTCTTGTATTATGATAAAAAACAAACTGACATTTAAAAAGAAACAGTTCTAGACATTTCAACATGTCAAGGAGGGACTTTATGAAGGATTTTATTTTCTTATTCACAGATGAAGAGGCAAAATATAAACAAATTTATCAGCAAATCAAATGGTTAATCAAACAAAGGAAATTGAAAACGAATGATTCTCTTCCCTCTATTCGAAGGCTAGCTGAAACTTTACATGTCAGTCGGAATACAACTTTGACTGCCTATGAGCAGCTCGTAGCAGAAGGATACATACGTGGTGAGGGACGAAAGGGTTATTTCGTCAATGAATTTGAACAAGTTTTTCTACATGAGGAAGAACGACCAAGCCTTACTCCGAAAACGAATAATAACAGTAGAGATATCATCATTGACTTTCGGGCTGGTACTGTCGATCAACAGCATTTCCCTCTAAAAGTATGGCGTCAAATGGCAAATCAAGTGTTACCTTTAAAAAAGTGCTATGAATATGGCGATCCTTTCGGTGAGCCACTTTTAAAGGAACAGCTTGTGCATTATTTGCTTCAAGCTCGTGGCGTTCATGTAAATAAAGAGGGCATTATTATCGGTAGCAGTACGCAACAAATGTTAATTTATCTAGGCTTTCTATTAAAGCAAGATTTCCCAAGTGTTATTTTAGAAGACCCTGGCTACAACGGTGCACGAGAAGCGTTCAAGCTGCATGACTTTCAGATAGAGACATTACCTGTATTGGAAAACGGTGCGCAACTTGACCATTTAGCGCATTTACATTCGCGCCTACTCTATGTCACACCTTCTCATCATTTCCCATATGGTGTTTCCATGAGTATACAGCAACGGCATACTTTAATTCAGTGGGCCAAAAATGTTGATGGCTATATACTTGAGGATGATTATGATGGGGAATTCCGTTATACGCAACAACCATTTCCAGCTCTCGCCTCAATCGACAAGTCACGTGTTATTTATATAGGAACATTTTCAAAATCATTTTTACCAGCTATTCGTTTAAGCTATTTGGTGCTACCGAAAGCACTTGTTCAGCCATATAAAGAACGCTTTGCTCATTTTGAACATAATGCTTCATCCTTACATCAATTAACAATGGCGAAATTCATGGAACAAGGTGAATGGACACGACATATTAAAAGAATGCGTATTACTTATAAACATAAAATAAATGCTCTTGTAGAGGCACTTAACAAGCAATTCGGAGAAAAAATTACGATACTTGGAGAGCAATCGGGGCTTTATATATTGGTCAAGGTGCATACCCCATTTTCAGAAGAGCAGCTCATTCAAAATGCACAACAATACGGAGTCAAGGTCTACCCTACGAGCCAATATTTTCTACAACAGCCAAGCTCTGTACCCATTATACAATTAGGCTTTAGTAAATTAAAAATGGAGGAAATCATCCTCGGTGTACAACTGCTTAAAAAAGCCTGGATCACAGAATAATAAGCCATAACTACAATGGTTATGGCTACTCTTTTAACCCGATCAGTTTTCTTTTGACCCCATAAAAAAGAATCTGCACAGCCTGCCTCTGTACAAATTCCCATAATTTTGTTAAAAATAATCAATAAACGTTGGAATGCCTACTGGTAGTACTGTCTCTAGTAGTGCAATTTCAATGGCGTTGCCGTGTAAACGTTCGATTTTTTCTAAATAGCTCGGTCGTTTATAGCCTAGTAACATCGTGGCAAGTGTTTGAACCGTTAGCTGAATAGCATTTTCAGACTGTGTCTCACTCACCTTTTCAACGGCAACTTTTTCATTCTGCTTCGTTATGACAAATGTGCCATTATTCCATGCTACAATGCGATCACTAACAGCGAGTCGAAGTTGAAAATCATTTCCCGCGAATGGGTATTGTAACAGAAATTCTTTTACGTCTACAATTCGTGCCATAAAATAAGGGGATACCTTTTGAATAATTTCACTATCCTCTAACAAAAAGGCAACGGCTTCATTGCCAGTTGTTTTACCATAGACATTGTAAATCATCGAGCTATGTGCTGAGACAAAATTCCATAATCCTTTACGCGCCTCTTCCTGCAAATAGACAATCTCATCAATGTAATAATTTTCTTCCATAATACGGTAAAACATATAACCCTGTGGCATATCATCCTCATCATAATACACGGCTGCCTGGAGGTTCACATCACTATCAATAAATTTTTCTTCCCAAAAATCTTCCTGAAACTTTTCATTCCAAGCAATGCTATTACGTACCATGACACCGTGCGTCTTCTTGGCATAGCGCGCATAAATGGTCACAACATCTTCATGTTTCGGATCGACACGGCGGATTTTACCGTTTAAGCCTTTATAGTGAGGAAGCTGCGTATCCTTGACCTGAAATTCCACAATATCACTCATAATTTCCCAGCCCCTTTTTCGGTAATAAGGGATAGAATATGGGAATAAATAGGATATACATTGTCCTTCATTGCGCATTCGCTCTAGGCTCTCAATAATAAGGCTCTCCATCAAACCATGCCCAGAATATTCAGGGTACGTTCCAACCGCAGTAATGCCTCCCATTTCATAAATCCTACCATGAACATTTACCTCAAAAGGTAAGCTTAAAATTTGAGATACAAGATGTGAACCATCGAACCAACCAATTGCATGCCCCTCATTAAATTGCTTACTTTTAGCATTCACAAAGCGACGATCCTTATGAATGGACATGGACATTTGGAAAACATAATTAAGCAAATCTATTGATTGTGCCATTTCATCTAATCGGATTTCTCGCATAACTAAGCCTTTACGTTGATTCATGATTCCCTCTCCTCATCAAATAACTCTGAAAAAATGGTTTCCGGTGCATTTAAAAAGCGCTTCGTAACAATGTAATGTATAGTATCCTCATAACGGATAGACTCAATCTCCCCATTATCAAAACTATAGATTGTAGCATTTGGATAGCCCAGCAAAATAGGTGAATGCGTGGCGATAATAAATTGTGCCTCATGCTCTAAATCTTTGATAATTTTGAGTAGGCTTAGCTGCCTCGTTGGCGACAACGCCGCTTCAGGCTCATCCAAAATATAAATCGCCTTCCCTTTAAAGCGATGCATAAATAGCGATAAAAAGGACTCACCATGTGATTGATGATGTAACGACTTACCACCAAAAGCGGCATACTTATTAGGATGATTATCCAACAAATCAATATGACTCGCAAATTGATAAAACGTTTCCGAACGTAGAAAAAAACCATTTGAAACCTTTGGCCACCAGGATAAACGGATGAATTCCCCGAGTGCAGATTCCGCTTTATGTACCTCAAATAAATTTTGACGGCCGCCACCCGCTGTATTAAAATCACAGCGATCAGCTATAGCCTCCAATAGCGTTGATTTCCCAGAGCCATTTTCCCCTACGAAGAAGGTCACGTTCGTAGGAAACTCTAGCTCCTGTAAATCCTGTAAACTTGGTATATTAAAGGGATACTGGTCTTTATCAACAATATCTCCCTGTATTACCTTACATGATTTTAAATACATTTCGTTTCCTCCCTTACTACTATTATAACGTGCCTACGCTTTTTTCCAAACATAAGCCACGCATGGCTTTAAAGGAAATCAATGATAATAAAAAATCAAAGGTCGAAAAATCAAAACATGAGAACAAATCATAAACTCATCATTGAACTTGATCAATAACAATACCTAATCCCTAGCTACAAAACTATATTACGAGCATTAAAAACACTGCTGTAACTACAAATATCTATGAAATATTTCCCGAGAAATAAATAAAAAACATGTCGAAAGTTGCAATGAAAAATAATAAAATTATGCCATAATATAGCGATTTACAAAAAACAATGAAATAGCATAATCAGACTCACTCAATCTTTAAACATAAAAACAGCCCATTTTAAACTGCTATTTTTCCCGCTATAGCTAATATTAATTTAGTACTTGCAATAAATGTGCCTATAACATAATCTGTTAATCTCGAAAATAGCTTCCCTTAGATTCCGTATATATTGTTTTTGAATCTTTATTACAACTCCCCATTTTTTTACCCCCTGGTGTAAAACAGGTGATATAAGAGTTATTCCTTGAAAAAGCTGAGATAATGACCGTTGAAAATTGTCTACATCAATTTCCCAAATAAATATACCACCTTATGGTTTGGGATGCCCAATTCAGTCAACTCTTATGTCAAAAAAATAGACAAACCGAAATTCTCAGTTTGTCTACATTATTAGTAATTTTACTCTAAAGCTTTGGAAATAAAATTAAACATATAAGAGTTCATCTTAGGTCCTCCATTCATAGGGTTCCCATTAATAACGAATGAACCTCTATGAACACCTACAATTTGATTATCAGTATTTATTAATGCTGAACCTGATTGTCCTGGTGCAGTATCAATTGTATAAAAGGCTACAGATGCATCCTCTCTAGTAATATTTCCTCTCGTACCAAATTGAGAAATTTCACCACTTGCCTGCATTAAATCTCCCGGATAACCATAAATACCGATATTTTGATTAAGAACATTATTCACCTGTTTGATTCCAAAAGTACCTGCAACGTCTCCCGCCTGTTTATTGTCCTTTGATACATCTAAAACAAGAATAGCGAAGTCTTCAGAACTCGAACCAGTTGAAGCCCAATTAGCAGCTACATAATAATCATTAACATTATAAGAACCAAATAATCCAACACTATTACTTACGCCAGGGTAAACCTTTGCACTAGTTATAGTTTCTTTTGTTTCTGGATTTATTACACAATGTCCATTTGTTAGTACTTTATTTTTGCCTATTAAAGAACCTGTACAAGAACCACCTTTCCCATCAGGCCAATTTATTTCAATATACGTAATTGCACTATAGGGAAATTCTTTAGTGTTCTCTACTTTTTTTCTACTATCGTCACCGATGACAATCCGTGGTGATATTTGTAATGGTCCTCTAGCAGTAGAATCATTAATAACAACTGGTGGTGGTGTGATATCGATAAACGAGTGACCTTCCATTATTGAATCAATCTGGACGGGCGAAATTTCTCCCGAACCTTGAACACTTGGTATTTCATTAATTAATTGCGAATTGCTGACATTAAACTCCTCATATTTAATGATTTCACCTTTCGAGTTTACCATGTCATAAGGATGTGACATTTTACTTGAATCAAATGAAAATTCACCTAAAGACTCTTCTGCAAAAACATTCATTGGTACTAATAAAAAAATAAGCATAAAGAATAACCTAATAGTAATTTTTTTCATTTTACTCCTCCTTTTGGTTTAAGTCTATTTATAGTTTAATAGTATCCAAAGGAAAAATAAAGATAAAATATTAAAAATTGGTAAAATATAAATAATTCTGAATATACTCAAAATACTTAAAATACTTTTGATAGCTTTAATTTTTGGTAGTTTGGACTTAACACTTCCGTCCTATAAATTTAATGCCAAGAGACTTACCTCTATCTTAGGAGAACTAAAAATAGCAATGCAACAATTTAGTGGTCTATTATCCATTTCAATCTTCAGGATTAAAATCTTTTCTCTACGATCTACCCCAATTAACATTATGTAAAATGTTCTAGATTTTAAGCTCTTCACATACATTGAGTAAAACCTTCCCCCTGCTAATTATCCTCGTAGAGCAACTAATGAAGGGCTTTTTTTCTAGGTTCAATAAAAAAGTTATAAGGAGAAGAATTATGTTTGTAACTCATTTTTATGAAAACAAGACGTCCATTTTAAGTCAACTGCTTGTAAATTTACCTACTGTCGAAGAGAACATTAAAATTAAAGGACGTAAAGCAAAAGTTGTTCAGATTGTTCAAATAGACGACAACAACTATCAGGTAAGTATCATTTTTGAAAAAATACCCAAAAAACAACCATTAAAAGAAATTGGCAAGAAAAAGAGATAGCTCTTCCCTATTTACCTTCCGACGCTATCAATTAATGATAGCGTTTTAACTTTAAAAAAAGCGGGAATCGAACTCTAAGAGAAAAATCCATTGCGAATTATTCTCAATGATAAAAATGTCTTCAAGAAAAGCATTTGACTTTTTAATTGATAACAATTATCATTATCAGTAGATTATTTCTTTACTCCAAATTGCTTAATTCAGAATCCCCCTCTTTTTTGAAATAAGCATGTATCAAACGGATATTCTTACATCAGACTAAGAATATCCGTTTTTTAACTTTATCCCGCATTTAACGGGCAGTAAAACTAATAATCAGTCGAGGATGAAGAATACCCCATTGATTAAAGTTTCACTTTAATTAGTTGGAGAGATTTACATAAATAAAGGAGCTGTTTTACATGGATTATCGTATTGAAAAAGACACTATGGGTGAAATTCAAGTACCTGCAGATAAAATTTGGGGTGCTCAAACGCAACGCAGTAAAGAGAATTTCCAAATCGGTACAGAACAAATGCCGATAGAGCTGATTCAAGCTATGGCCATTTTAAAGAAAAGTGCTGCTATCGCCAATAACAAGCTAGGTAAGCTTTCAGATATAAAAGCAAATGCGATTGTGCAAGCAGCGGATGAAATTTTAAATGGTCAATGGGACGATCAATTCCCTCTTGTAGTTTGGCAGACTGGTAGTGGTACACAGTCAAATATGAACGTCAACGAAGTAATTGCGCACCGAGCAAACCAAATTTTACAAAATGCTGGTGAAGCTGATCGCATTCATCCTAACGATGATGTCAACAAATCTCAAAGCTCAAACGATACTTTCCCTACAGCTTTGCATATTGCGGCAGTGCTAAAAGTTGAAGATTATTTACTCCCTCGTCTACGCTTACTAAAAGCAACACTTGATGACAAAGCAGAGAAATTTAAAGATATAATTAAAGTTGGTCGTACACATTTACAAGACGCAACACCACTGACTTTAGGTCAAGAAATTAGCGGTTGGGCAGCAATGCTTGCTAAATCTGAGCATATGATTAATCAAAACATTGAATATATGAAGGAACTAGCAATTGGTGGAACAGCGGTAGGTACGGGTATTAACGCACATCCTGAATTTGGAGAGCGTGTAGCAGCGGAAATTAGTGAAATTACAGACAAACATTTTACTTCTGCAGCAAATAAATTCCATGCACTAACAAGTCATGATGAAGCCGTTGTCGCACATGGCGCATTAAAAGCTCTTGCAGCCGACTTAATGAAAATTGCCAATGATGTTCGCTGGTTAGCAAGTGGCCCTCGTTCTGGTATTGGTGAAATTACGATCCCAGAAAACGAGCCAGGCTCATCCATTATGCCAGGTAAAGTGAACCCAACACAAAGTGAAGCGATGACAATGGTTGTCACACAAGTCGTTGGGAACGACGCAACAATTGCCTTTGCTGCTTCCCAAGGTAATTTTGAGCTCAATGTCTTCAAGCCAGTCATTATCTATAACTTCTTACAATCAACTCGCCTATTAGCAGACACAATGAAATCCTTTAATGATCATTGTGCTGTCGGTATCGAGCCGAATAAAGAAGTGCTTGACCACAATTTACAAAATTCATTAATGCTTGTAACAGCATTAAACCCTTACATCGGTTATGAAAATGCGGCAAAAATCGCGAAGAAAGCCCATAAAGAAGGCACAACATTGAAAGAAGCAGCGATTGCAACAGGTTTACTAACAGAGGAACAGTTCGATGAATACGTGGACCCTGCGACGATGATTTATCCAAATGTAAAGTGACCTAAGTGCAAGGTGAAAACACACTAAGCTGACAAAACGTTGGTATATCAACGTTTTATGATAATAGTCTCTCTTGCGAACAAGCATGTTAATGTATATTACAGCATGTTTTTGGGGCTATTAATAATACTAGGCAGGCGTGTGTACAGGAATGTGTGAGCAAAAAAAGATTGAGGCTAATTGCTTCAATCTTTTTTGTTGCTCAATAATAAGAAAGCTATTACTTACATAAAAAATAGCACTGCTCGGCACAGTGCATTGCTTAGGAAACATCCACAATCCGTGGAAGGTTTAAATTATTAAAGTATTAATTTCAAGTTAAATTTTTCATCAATTTGAAAACCATATTTAGAATAGTAATTAATTTGCCTCTGTTTTTGTTCAGGAGATGAAAATGCTAACTAAATATATCGTACACGATAAAATTTCTTCATTTGAAGTAAGAGAATATTAAACACAAAATGACCAGGAACTCATTTTGATATGCTCCCTATTAGGCAGACAGATTAAAAAATAAAATCTGTTTATCTAAGGGGAGTATTTTTTATGGGGCGAAGCAAACATCCGCTCGAGTTAAAACTACATATCCTTCAATTGTTTGAAGAAGGTCAATATTCTATAAGCGAATTGTGTGAAAAGTTTTCAGTAAATGATCAAACTTTATATAGATGGAGAATGAAATATGAAGCAGGAGGACGTGATGGATTACAAGAAGCGACTTCATGTAAATTCTATTCAAAAGAGTTAAAATTAGTATAAATGTCAACACCAATATGTACATTTTCGCTCGTTTAAGGATGTACAAAATTACTCGTTTTCCGAGGTTAAATGATGCTTTAATCGGTATGAATCACCGACGATTGTGACAACGCTTGCGTGATGTAAAATACGATCTAATATCGCATTAGCTAACTTCGGTTCAGGGAAAATTTCATCCCATGATTTGAAGTTCACATTCGTTGTGAAAATCGTACTACGTTTCTCATAACGGGCATCAATGAGTTGGAAAAACAGTTTCGCATCCTCTGGATCAATAGGTAAGTAACCAATCTCATCGATGATTAAAATCGAGTATTTGTTGCTGGTTAATGCTTGGTTGGAAATCAAAATTAAAATCCTTTATTTCCTTTAAATGTGGAAATGCAGCGACTTTCACCATCGCATGAATCATATTTTGCTCACGGACATCGATTTCATAGCTTGTCAATTTAATAAGTGTATCGATAAAAGAAAGCTCATTTTTAATGCTAAAATCGATGACTTCATTCAAATGGATGCCCATTTGCTTTAATTTTAAATACGCTAAGTTTTGTTGTAGTTGCTGATAGTTTGTACTCATTATTGAATTCATTTATACATTTCTCCAATCGCTGCTAAATTCCGTTTCGCTAAATCGTTAATATCAGGGTATTCGGGCATTGCCTTTGTCATCAGTTCACGATAATGTGCCTCTTGATAATTTAGTTTTACTGCACTTATTTTGTGTTGCGCGATTAGTTCCATGTTATAATAAATCCATAATTGATTATCGTACACTTGTAGCCCTACTTTTTTGCCTTGATACCCCGATGGTACGGAGTATTGATTGGACTTGTAGGAAATCATGCTCGATGCATTGACTTTCACAAGCGTATGGTTGATTCGATAGGAATCTCTTACTGGTTCAGTTGGTAGCTGGAGTAAGTGATTCCTTTCTTTTTGCATTAAAGGATATTCATCTTCTTTACCAACAAGTAGATGGCATTTACGGCTATCGTCGTATGGCGCTGACAATCAATCGTCAGCGAAAAGAAAATAATCAAGCGGTAGTTAATGAGAAGCGAATTTATCGTTTGATGCAAGTGAGTGGGTTGAAGTCTGTTATTCGGCGAAAGCGAAAGCCTTATCGTAAATCCCCAGCGCATCATGTGGCGGAAAATGTGTTAAATCGGGCATTTAAAGCGGAAAAGCCAAATGAGAAATGGTGTACAGATGTCACCGAGTTCAAGTATGGAAATGGGAAGAAAGCTTATTTAAGCGCAATTATCGATTTATATGATGGTTCAATTGTGAGCTACGTGTTAGGATATTCAAATAATAATCCATTGGTATTTAACACGATAAAATTAGCAATTCGTTCATTAAAAGAAGGTGAGCAGCCATTAATTCATAGCGATCGAGGCTTTCAATATACATCACACGGATTTAAGCGAATCATCGATAAAGCAAAACTGACACAAAGTATGTCACGTGTAGGTCGATGTATTGATAATGGACCGATTGAAGCATTCTGGGGCACATTGAAGTGTGAGAAATATTATTTACATAAGTACGATTCATATGAAGCGTTAAAACTAGCGATTGATGACTATATTCATTTTTATAATCACTATCGCTATCAGAAACGATTAAACGGCTTGAGCCCTTTAGAATTCAGGGCTCAAGCCGCTTAATGCATTTTTTATTATTTCTACTGTCTACTTGACGGGGTGCAGTTCATAATTGAGTACCTGGGCTTTACTATAGTTAAATTATGAACACCAGTGAATTCTTTATAAACTCAAAAAACTATTTACCTCAGATTTTAAACTGGTTACGAATTCATTAATTTGTTCCATTTTAACTATTAGACATAATGAAGGACCACACCCTGTTGCGCGAAGGTGATTTTTAAAGCCTGCATCTAATACAAAAATTAATTTATAACTAGGCTCCCATTCGTCCCTCTCATTTTCAGGTATTTGAAGAATACCATAATCAGGGTAATAATATTCTCCAAATTGAGGAATATGATAAACACACAGCCCTGGGTCTTGGGTCTCTAGCATACTTAAGTGTGCATTATTAATTTGTTGTAAATCATCTAATAACTTTAAGAAGTCCCTCTTTAAACAAGCTATTTCCATATGCACATCTGGAAAAGCAGGACCAGAGCGGAAATCAATAAAAAATTCTACACTTTCTTCATTAACTAACTTTAAATTTATTTCAACTTCACAATTACTAGGTACACTAGAATAATCTTTTAATATGGCCATAAAAAACTCCTTTTTACTTTTAGCAATAAAGTATAACTAAATACATGACAACAATCCACAGTCATTATACTATGGATTGTTGTCGGCCTATATGAATTTTCTATAGATTTTCTGAATTAGAATTGAATTCAGCCCTAATTATTATTGTATTATATTTATTTTTTAAAATTCCCTACATATTTCCAAGAACTTTTCCACCATTTCAATTTCTTACCATCTTCGTCATAAACAGTATCAATCTCATCTGAATTTTTATTAAGTAAGACTGCAACATTGTTGCCATTTTCATTCCAAGCAACACGTTCTCCGCTTAATAAATCAACATATTTCGTACCATTAGTCAAGGCATCATCAATCATTTTCCCAGTAATCTTGCGCTCTACTGCGCGTTTAGCAGCATGTTCTGATACTTTAACTACAGCTCCCGTAGAAGTTCTTGCAATAAATGAAATTCCAGATCTAATCGCAACACCAGCTAATAATGGAATAAGAGGAGCAATACGTGGTTCGATTTGAATTTCATCTTCTAAATTAATTCTTGGGCCACCTAAATCTTGATTTATACCATCTGTTTCATTAACTATTTCTTGTTCATTAATTACTTCTTGACTAAAAGAATCATTTATTTGCAAACCCTGTGGCTCACTTGCCTTAGCGAGACTTGGGGAAATGATACTGAAAATTAATGTAAAACAAATCAATCCTATAATATTTTTAATTATGTTATTCTTCAAAATTAATATCCTCCATTATTCTAAATAAATTTAAAATGTTATAACATTCCATTACTCTCGAGTCATTACTATCCTACCATTACCAATAACCAAATTCAAAGGAGAATTAACGCCATTTTCCTGGCGGTCATACCGTCATTTTTTTGGCGTATTTCATGTATTTTCAGCAAATAACGCCAATTCACGCCAATTAAACCGCCGTTTTTTTGGCGGCTATTAATATTACAACTACAACTAAAATATCAATTCCAATACTTTTACCACATATTATTTGACATTCGATAATATATATATTCATTAAACTTTTATTATTTAAAGAATAACAATTTTCAATAAATTCTTCGTTTACAATCAAAGAAGACCAGTATAAAAATGATATGCTCCCTATTAGGCAGACAGATTAAAAAATAAAATCTGTTTATCTAAGGGGAGTATTTTTTATGGGGCGAAGCAAACATCCGCTCGAGTTAAAACTACATATCCTTCAA